>DATEHX010000144.1:0-25707 GCA_035279345.1 Pyrinomonadaceae bacterium
TCACGCGCGTGCCGCCCCATGGTCCAGCCGAGACACCGACAAAAGCCACGGGCTTGTGGATGTACTCCCTGAGCAGTAGATCCAACACACTCTTCAACGGTCCCGGATAACCGTGATTGTATTCAGGCGTGACGATCACCAATCCATCGGCACGCACGATCGCTTCTCTCCATTCCGGAAAACGATCCTTTATCTCCTGGCCGTAATCGTCGTGTGGCAAAGCAAACTCCGCGGTGTCGAAGAGGCGCGTTTCGATCTCGGGGCGCTTTTTCATCTCGCCGAGTAGCCATTGAGCTGCGAGTACGCTCTTTCGCAGTTTGCGATTCGTGCCGAGTAGAATGGGGAGAAACAGTTCGCTCATTTTTGTGTCTCTTGTGCTTCTTTGTGGCCCATGGTCATTAACGCGGCGAATGTTTCGATGCCGTCCCAAAGGTTCTGCAAACGAACGTTTTCGTTTTCCGCGTGTTGGTTGTTGTCGTAGTTAGCAATCGGAACGGAGATCGTTATGGTCTTGAGGTTCTCGGTGATGATTGAAAGCGGCAGGCTGCCACCGGAAGTCGGAAGCAACACGATCTTGTCGCGTGTGGTTGATTGCACGGCTGCGACAACGGCAAGCGAGATGGGCAGGTCCATGCTCGTGCGTTCGGCGTTGTAACCACCGGGTCTGACGTTGATGCGTGCGAGCAGCGGATGTTGAGCGCGTTCGGCGTCGGTCGGATCTTTATCGGTGACGAAGTAACCCTGCTTGCGAACGTGCGCGATCAAACGCTCGACCTGCCGCCGGTGATCGTTTCCTTTCACGAGACGCAGATCCAGCACCGCTGTCGCCGTGGTGGGAATCACGTTACGCGCCAACTCGCCGACGTCGCCACTCGCAAAACCATTGACGTTCAGCGAGGGAACGTTGATCAGCTCCATTAACGATTTGCCACCGCCTTCAGTACGACTCAAACCCAAACGCTTTTTGAGTTCTTCGTCGTACTGCGGCGCGTTGGCGATCGCGCGGCGCTCCAGTTCTCCTAACGGTTCGACATCTGAATACCAACCATCGACGACAACACGTCCGTCGGCGTCTTTCATCGATGCGAGCAGACGCGCGAGCATCATCGCGGGATTTGGCGACCAGTTGCCGTAGTGACCGCTGTGCAGCGGACGCTTCGCTGCGTAAACCGTGACGTCGACGTTCACGTCACCGCGAGCACCAAACACGACTTGCTTCAAGCCCGACTGGTGCACTGGTCCATCGCAGATGATCCACGCGTCGGCGGCGAGGAGTTCGCGATGCGCTTTGATGATCTCGGCGAGATGTGGTGAGCCGGCTTCTTCTTCACCTTCGAAGAAAAACTTGATGTTGGAAGTGAGCGCAATGCCGGTTGCTTTGAGCGCGGCGAAGGCGTTGAGAATCGCCATCACTCCGGCTTTGTCGTCGGAAGCTGAGCGTGCATAGATGCGCCAATAGCCGTCGGCAGGTTCGCCAGCCTTTGGCGTGGGCACGATCTGGCCGCCCGCTTCGATCGCGGCGTGACGAAATACTGGTTGCCACGGATGCGTTCCGGTCCACTGCTTCGGATCTGTTGGCTGCCCGTCGTAGTGTGCGTAAAGCAACAAGGTGCGCTGCGCTCCCGGAACCTTCCATTCGGCATAAACCGCGGGTGGCGTGCCTTGAGTTGGTCCTTCGAGTAAACGAGGCTCCAGTCCGCGCTGCTTCATCATCTCGGCGATGAACTCGGCGTTTTTGCGGATGTTTGGTGTGTCGGACGCAACGTTGGGAATCGACAGCAGCGCCAGGTATTCCTTGAGAATCTGTTGTTCGTTGGCGCGCCGGTAGTCACGCACTTTTTCCTGTGCGTTTTGGGCCGAGATCGATACCGGCAGGAGAGCCAGCAGAAGTAGGGTTCGGAGCATTGCGGAATTATCCATTGGGTTTTGAAAAATTCAAACTCTTTTCGGACAACCCGAGCGCGGGCCACCGGCTCAAAGAACTACTCTTCCCGCAGTACCATTCAATCCGCGGAGGTTCCCGATGAAATCGAAGTTCTCCGTCCTGTCGCTGTTGCTGCTCACCTTGATCCTGGCCCAAACCTCATTTGCTGCTGAACTCGCCGATAAAGCCGTTTCGGAGAATGTGGCTGAGTCTGCCGCTGCAATCGAGGAACTGCGTAATCTAGGGCCAGTGGGTTTAAATGAGTTGCGCCTGCGATACGCCGCGCAAATTAAAAGCCATATTGACGACCCGTTACTCAAGCCGGACGCTGAATGGGAGCGCATTACGCGGGCGCTTGATACCGTTAGCGGGCAGAAGAACAGTTATATCTCGGGCCTCTACTGGTACACCGATCTAAAGGAAGCCGAGCGTGTTGCGACTGAGAGCGGTAAGGCGATTCTGTCGCTGCGTCTGCTCGGCAAACTCACTGACGAGCTGAGCTGCGCAAACAGCCGCTTCTTCCGCACGGTACTCTATTCGAACGCGGAGATCTCTTCCGTGTTGCGCGATCGTTTTGTGCTGCACTGGCAATCAGTGCGTCCCGCGCCCGTCATCACGATCGACTTCGGCGACGGCCGCAAACTCGAACGCACGATCACCGGCAACAGTATTCACTACGTGCTCGACTCGTCGGGACAGTTGCTTGAAGCGCTGCCAGGTCTGTACGGACCAAAAGCATTCCTGCGCGAACTCGCCGGTGCGGAAGGTTTGTATAAGTCTCTGGACGGAAAAGCGGACCAGCAAAGGACCGCACTGTTGTGGCAGTACTATCGCGCGCAACTCGACCGGATCAATGTCGCCTGGTACGAAGACATCACGAAGATCGGCGGCACGGCTCCGAAGGGTTTCACGCTTCATACCACGCGAGACGGACAACTCGAAGCGATTACTGTCATGCCTCTCGCCATTACAAAAGCGTATTCGGAAGCTAACGTGCTTCGGGCGATGACGGCCACGCCTGAAGCGCTCGGCAGGATTACCGACGAAGCCGCATGGCAAAAGATCGCGCAGTTGCACGCGCCGGACGCGGTTCTCGACAGCGGTAGTATCGCGTTGATTAAACGTCAGAATCCGGCGTTGTCAGATCAAGAATTCGCGGCAATGGTTCAGAAGTTTCAGAGCTTGATCGCGCTCGACACAGTGCGCAACGAATACCTGATGCACACAAAGCTTTATCCGTGGCTATTGCGCGATCCGAGCCGAACCGATCTCGCGAAGTTCAACGAGAAGGTCTATGCCGAGTTGTTCCTGACACCGCGATCCGACCCGTGGTTAGGTCTTTTGAGTAACGATGCTTACCTCGGCATCGATAACGGCGGCGTCAAATAACCACAAAGAGGCACAAGGAAGTAGTTGTGCCTTTTTGTGGCTTACTTCTTCATCAACTCCAGCACTGCTGAAGTCATCGCCTTCACACCCGTCCGGAGCGTCGGTTCCGGCACGGGTGCGAAGAGCGCCGAATGAAGCCCGGGCAAGGCGACGCCCGAGTCTCGGCTCTGTTTCACTTTCGCCGGATCTGACGCGCCGAGCCAGAAGATCGTCGTGGGAATCTTCTGGTCCAAACTGAAATAACCAAAATCCTCGCTCGCCATGATCGGCGGCACTTTCACCACGTTCTCGTCGCCGAGCGCTTGTTTGAATGCGACCGCGAGACGTTCGAGCAACTGCGGATCGTTGTACGTCGAGCCCGTGCCTTCACTGACTTTCACTGTCGGCGCACGATCTTCCGGAATAGCCATTGTCAGGGCGACGCCTTTCACAATGCGTTCGATCGACGTGAGGATGCGTTGCCGCACTTCGGGTTTGTAAGTGCGAACCGTCAATTGCAGATTCACTTCGTCGGGGATGATGTTGTAACGCGTGCCGCCGTGAATCGAACCGACCGTCACCACCGCCGGATCGAGCGGCGAGTTTTCACGGCTAACGATTGTCTGTAACGCCATCACGACCTGTGCGGCCGTCACGATCGGATCCTTGGTATTTTCCGGCGCGGAACCGTGGCCGCCGACGCCGCGAATCTTGATATCGATTGACGTCGCACTCGCCATCGCGTAGCCGGGCGTGTAGCCGACCTTGCCGGTTTCCAGTTCGGGTTTGTCGTGCAGCGCGATCGCGAAGTCGGGTTTTGGAATGCGCGTGTAAAGATCGTCGCGCAACATCGCGTTTGCGCCGTCGCCGGTCTCTTCAGCAGGTTGGCCCAACATCACGAGCGTTCCACTCCACTGATTTTTCAATTCCGTGAGCAGCTTCGCGGTGCCGAGAAAACTCGTCATGTGAATGTCGTGACCGCAAGCGTGCATCACGCTGACTTCGACGCCCGCGTCGTTTTTCGCTTTGACCTGGCTCGAATACGGCACGCCTGTCTTTTCTTCAACCGGAAGCGCGTCGAGCTCGGTGCGCACCAGCACTGTCGGTCCTGGTCCATTCTTCAAAACGCCGACAATGCCGTAGCCCGTCCACTGCGAATTTTGATACTTGCCGATGCGCTCAGTGACTGTGAATCCGAGTTTACGCAGCTCGCCCGCGACAAAAGCAGACGTCTTTTCCTCGCGATGCGAAAGCTCCGGCGCGGCGTGCAGCGCTTTGTAGGTTGATAACAGCGACGCGAGATCGCGCTCGATCATTGCGTCGAGCGAGAGTTGTTGTTGAGCGTTGCTGCTGATGAAAACGGAGAGAAGTAAAGCCAGGACGAGAGTTAGTTTGCGCATTATCCTCCGAACAGCTTTAAGAGTTCGTTGATACGAGTGAAATGATAATCGTCGTGCTCGGCTTCGAAGAATACAAAATCCACGAGGCGCAGGGGAATGTTTAGGCGTGGATGGATCGCACTGCGCGCGAACATCTCCGCGTCGAGGCTTTCGAGTCTGTTTACGACTTCTACACGGCGTTCGCGAAACGATCTCGCAATCTCCGCTGCTGAAACGTTGTTGTAGTTGGCTTCGCTGGTCTTTTTGTTGGTGATGTCGGCCGCGTGCAGCACGGGCACGCCTGCGACGTACTGTTCGATTCGCTCGAGCGTCAAAGCGTCGAGATCGAACAAGTGAGCGGCGTTTTCCTGGATGGACCAGTGGCCATCGTCGCGGCGCGCCAGGATTTCCGCGGGCGCGGAATTGAGATATTCATCGAGGCGTGCGGACGCGCCGCGGACGCGCTCGATGATCTCGGGGTAAAGTTCGACGGGGTAGTTGAAATTAAAGCTGCGGTCGATCCAATTTATGCGGCTCATAAAAGGTCCTATAGGACCTATACTACCTCGGCTCGGTGAGACTGAACCAGTTGCCGGAATTATCTTTGAACACCGCTTCGATTCCGTAAGGCCGTTCGGTCGGCTCGGAAAGAAACACTACACCCTTCGCTTTCAACTCTTCATACGTCCCGCGGCAATCGTCGGTGTTGAAAACACCCGCGCCGAGCACGCCTTTCGCCATGATCGCGCGCACCGATTGCGCCGTCTCTTCGTCCATCAACATTCCGGGCTTGGGTTCCATCAGGATGAGCTCGAAATCGGGTTGGTCGTTGGTGCACATGGTGAGCCAACGAAAGTGTTCGCCGACCATCGCGTCGGTGTGGACCTTGAAGCCGAGCTTCTCACGATAAAACTCGAGCGCCTCGTCCTGGTTGTTTACAAAAATCGTGGCGTGAGACAGTTTTCTTATCATCTTCAGTTTCTCCTTGGCGAGAAGGATACTTCCGGCCAGTGAACTAGCGCTTCTTGGAAATTGCTTTTTTAGGCTGCATCGGAACAATCCACCGACAACGTCGGTGGTGTTACAGACTCAACCCAGGTCGTATGTAGGCTGGATATGAAATACCACCGACGTTGTCGGTGGTATCTTCAGACCCGACCTACTTGGGGTCAGACGGGAAGTGCAATACCACCGACGCTGTCGGTGGATTGTTCAGACCCGACCTACTTAGGGTCAGACGGGAAGCGCAATACCACCGACGCTGTCGGTGGATTGTTCAGACCCGACCTACTTGGGGTCAGACGGGAAGCGCAATACCACCGACGCTGTCGGTGGATTGTTCAGACTCAGCCTTAGACAGATTCGAGTTTGTACATCACGAGGAAACAGCCGGGGACCTGGCGTTTTGCTTGTTCTCGCTGACGTACTTTTTCGCGGTAGGTGACGGGTGCGTGGCCGACGTACTTGTGAAAAAGACTGCTGAATGATCCCAAACTCTGAAATCCCACTTCAAAACAAACGTCCGTGACGCGCAGTTCGTCCGTGACCAGTAACTCTTTTGCTTTCTCGATGCGTCGTTCGGTCAGATACTGGTGCGGAGTCTTGTTGAAGGCCTGACGAAACAGCCGCAGGAAATGGTAACGAGAGAAGCAGGCTTTTTCGGAAATCTGATCGAGACTAAGCGGATGATCGTAGCAGTGGTCGATGAACTCGCGTGCCCGCCCGAGACGCTGAAGCGTCTCGAGGTCGGTCACGTTTCCTTCGATTCTCTTAACCACGTCACGAACTATGGTTTTGGTGGCAACGGTTTCTGCATCGCGTTCGCGATGAACTGCGTCAGGCCCGTGTCAGAGTTGTTATTTCGGAATTTGTAATAGTTGGTTAACTGCGCCATCCAATCTTTACGGCTCTGCTCGGTTTTCGGATCGGTTCCCGCTACATTGATCGCGCGTGCGTAGGCGTCGATGATGCGATCCATCAACACGTTCAGTTTCTCTAACGCAGCTTTACTTTCCGGAGTCTCGGGTTTGTTCGCGTAGGTGTTCTGATAGGCCGTTGACATGGTCTTGTAGGGACCGGCTTCATAAGCGACAGCCAGGAAGTAATAGGTTGACGGCGTCTTGCGAATATCACTCTCGTACGACGCGGCCTTGAGCAATGAATCGATCGCCTGGTCCGGATTCGACTTCAAGGTCATGAAACCAACCGCGTAGTTTAAGTAAGCCAGCGTGTCGTCCTTGCCTTTGAACGGCGCCCACTCGCTCGGCGCCTTGCCGCCTTCGATTGCCGTAATCGCTTTACGTGCGTAACCGACTGCTTCCGCATTGTGCGATTCATCTTTGTTGGAAGCCGCGAGGTAACCCGCATAGCCGAGGTCGATTTGCGCGCGGAGGTAATCAGGTTCGTCGGCGAGTATCTTCGCTCCGACCTTGTAAGCTTCGTTGAAGTTCTTCTGGTTGATGAAGCCGCCGAGTTGTTTCTTGCGATCGTCGCGTTCGTAGGCGGCAACCCACTTGGTCAGATAGTCAGTGTACTGATCTTTGTCCTTTGTATACTTCGCCAAGTAGTCGCGGGCGGCCTGATACGCGGCATCCGGATTCCGGTCGTAGTTGTCTCTAAAGCGCTGGTAGATCTGAATCTTGACCGGATCGTCAGTTTCCTGCGCGACGACCGCGAATTGGCGTGCGCCAATGGATCCGGCAGCCAACGCCATGAGGACTGCGAGTGCGAACCTGCTAATTAAAACCTTCATCTTCAAACTTTCCTCCGGCTAATAGTCGTGGCTTAGACGCTGCAAAGGCCGCTAATGGTTTTATCGCGCTACGGTTATAATCAGCTTACATGACAAACAAAACCGATCGCCGTCCTGACCATATCAAATTTCAAGGTCGTATTCTATTTCTTACTGAAGACACGAGTCTAATCCGCCAACAACTGGAAGCAACCGGCGAAGCGGCCGCGGCCCTCGAAGCCGATTTGGCCGCGCGGCTTGCGGCGGACGAACTGCCGCTCATGAGCAACATCTCCACCGACGAGATCACGCCGGGCTGGGTCTGCTTCTATTACGACGCGACGCTCGGTCAGTACGTTTACGTCGGCATGCGCGAAGGCGCCGTGCAAAAAGATGAAGTAAAAAACGGCAATTTCGCCGTCGTCGTCTCCGGTCTTTCGAAGGGCTGCGGCTCGTCGCGCGAGACCGCACCTTACGCCGAACTGGCAGCCGGTATTCAACTCGTTATCGCCAAAAGTATCGAGAAGATCTACGGTCAGAACTCACAAAACATCGGTCTCTTAACGTCCACAGATTTCGGCTTGATCGAACGCATCCGGCGCGGCGAAGACATCGCGCTTACTGAGTTCACCAAAGGACTCGATCCGATCTCGCAGGACATCGTCACTTACGGCGGACTCTTCAATTACAACAAAGCGCGTCTGGCAGGAAAAGTGTCGCCGCCGGCGATCGAAACAAAAGCGCGTCCGATGACGATCGTTGAGAAGATCGTCGCGCGGCATGCATTTGTGACCGCGGGGAAGATCGGTGTTGAAGCAGTCAAACCCGGTGATGCGTTGTTTGCCGTAGCCGACGTGCGCTTCTCGCACGAATACGTTACGCCGATGGCGGAGTCGTTGTTCAAACAGGCGTTGGGCCAGGACGCGCGTGTTTCAGAGCCGGAGTCGGTATTTGCGTTTCGCGATCACCTGACGTTTCTGGGCCGGGTGATGTCGCCGAAGCACCGGCAGATGGGTTTGTTGGAAAAGGCTGAAGGACTCGCCACGACGCAAGAGAGTTTCACGTCGCAACAGAAGATCAAACTCTACGGCGAGAATCCGGAAGGTGGATCTGAAGCCATTTGTCACAATGCGGTCGTAGAAGATCTCGCATTGCCTGGTCAAATCGTGATCGGCACTGATTCGCACACGTGCATGGCCGGTGTGCTCGGTTGTTTTGCGTTCGGCGTTGGCTCAACTGATATGGCGAATGCGTGGTACACGAAAGACATTCGCATTCGTGTGCCCGAAACTGTGCGCTATGTTTTGAAGGGTAAGAAGCGTGCCGATGTTGCGGCGAAAGACGTGATGCTTGTCATTCTCGCGACCGAATATATGAAGACGAGCAAAGGCATCGGCAAGGTGCTCGAGTTTGCGGGCGAAGATCTGCGTAACTGGTCCATGGACGAACGCGCGACGTTGACGAACATGGCCGTGGAAGCCGGCGGCACGACCGGCATCATCGAGCCGGATGAAGTGACGCTCGAATACATTGTGCGCACACGCGATCTCGACCCGGACGAAGTGCGGAAGGGATTCACGTTCAGCGACACGGACGCGGAGTATGCGGCAGTGTTTGAGATCGATCTCGACGCGATTCGCCCGATGGTCGCGACGCCGGGAGATCCGCGCAACGGCATTCCGATCGATGAGTTGCCGGAAGAGATTCGCATCGATGCTGCCTACGGTGGTTCGTGCACTGGCGGCAAGATGGCCGACATGGACATGTATGCGGAAGTGCTCGCAAACGCGCTCGCGAATGGGAAGCGTGTGGCCGAAGGTGTGCATCTCTACATCCAGTTCGGCTCGCAGAAGATCAAACAGTACGCGCGCCAGCGTGGTTACATCGAGATCTTCGAAAAGGCGGGCGCGGAATTGATCGACCCGTCCTGCGGCGCGTGCATCAACGCCGGCCCGGGCGCGTCGTCCAACGCGGAAACAGTCACAATCAGCGCCCAAAACCGCAATTTCCCCGGCCGCAGCGGCCCGGGCAAACTCTACCTCGCGTCACCCTACGTGGTCGCCGCCTCGGCGGTCGCCGGAAAAATCGTAGAACCAGCAGCTTTTCTGAAGTCCACAGATTTCGCGGACGTTTCTGCGTAATCTGTGGATGGTTCTGAAACTTTTTGCCTTTCCGTTTCACTAACCTACCGGGAACATGATGAAGCGGCTGACGGTCGATGAACTAACTCTTGAAGGTCAGCCTGGCGCCTTCGCGGGAACTCTGATGAATAGTTCAGCAGACCTGGTTACTCGCGTGTGCGCGGGCGACGCCGAGGCCTTTCGTCTGATCTTTGAACGGTATTCGCGCCCGGTCATCAGTTTTATTTTCGACATGGTCAACGATCGTTCGTTGGCTGAGGAGTTGACGCAGGAGACTTTCGTGCGTGCTTACAGGTCGATACGCACGATGCGCCGCGAAACGAAGCTTTCGACCTGGCTCTTTGGCATTGCGAGAAACGTCGCGCGTGAGTCGCTGCGTGCTAAAGCGCGAGCTGCGAACCATATCCACCTTGCTGACAAATCGGTGATGGACCTGAGCGACAACAAACCAGTGCCGGTCGAGGGCGTGCTGAGCAAAGAGTTGAACGACGTGATTCGGCGTTCGCTCTCCGCGCTCGACGAAGACAAGCGGCTGGTGTTTACGCTGAAGGTTCTGCACCAGTGCAGCTACGAAGAGATCGCGGAGATCACCGGGTTTTCGTTGGCGAAGTTGAAGACGGATTTGCACCGGGCGCGGGCGGAGATGCGACGCAGGATTGGTGCGTATGCGGGAGTTGGTTATGAAGTCTGAAAGTGATCTGGAGTTGTTGAAGGAATATCTCGACGGTGACGCCGCGGCGGAAGAGGAGTTGTTCGCGCGCTACGATCGCGACCTCCAAATTCCGGCGGAGCTTTGGAGCAGGATTGAAGAAGAGATCGTGCCGGTTGAGCGGTCGTCGTTCGGTTGGTGGATGGGAATCGCGGCTGGATTGGTTTTGGCAATCGGGCTTGGATTCGTGTTCCTTATGACTCAGAAAAACGAGACTATCGCCGGCATTAAAATACCCGAAGAAGTAGCAGTTGTTCGAGAGTGGCATTTAGCGACGGAAAAACCGGGAACACGGACTAGACGGACTGTAAAACCGATTCCGACGGACAATCCGGGGGTTCTTTCCACGGATCCTGGTTATCTCGATATCGACGAACAGGACACCGCCAAGCACATCGAACAGACCGAAAACCTGCTGCGTTCGATTCGAAACTTCACCATCTCCGACACTGACGACGAGATCGACGTCTCTTACGACAAAGCACTCTCGCGCCGGTTACTGATTGAAAACGTGGTTCTGCGGCGTGAGGCCGAGATGAAGGCGAAGTTTCCCACGAAAACACTTCTCGCCGATCTCGAACCGTTCCTGATCGACATCGCCAACTTGCCGGACCAGGCAAAACCGGAAGACGTGCGCGCGATCAAGGAGCGTGTGCAGAAGACCGAGATCGTTGCGGCGTTGGTCGACTATCAAGATAAGGGCCAGGCTAAAGATCAAGCCGGGAGCCCAAACAATCGTTAATGGAATAGAGGCGAAAACAATGTCGAAAAAACTCAGCTCATTACTGACAACTCTGCTCGTCGTGCTCGCAATCACCACGACCGCGATGGCCCAGCAACGGCGTAACTTGCAACCCGGACACTTCCAGGGCCAGTCGTCGGCCAATCGCGCGCAAGCGGACGCAGCCACTGTGTTTCGCAGTGCGCGCGACATGATCACCGACGGCGAATGGGCCAAGGCACAACAGAAATTCAGCGAGTACGTTTCGTCCTATCCCAACGAAAAGAACCTCGACGCCGCGCTCTACTGGCTCGCTTACTCGCAGCAAAAACTCAGGAATTTTGACGACTGCAAGAAGACGATCAATCAATTGCTCGAGAAGTATCCCGAATCCAATTGGCGCGACGACGCGCGCGTGCTGTTGGTCCAGGTGCCGGGCGCGTACGTGCCCGGTGCCTATGTGATTAATACTGACGAGACGCCAAAGCCGGCCAGGGCTCCGGGCGCATACGTAATTGCTTCCGGCCAGACTCCAAAACCGATCAGGGTGCCGGGTGACGTCGATGTCACCGTCGCACCCGCCGAGCCGGTGGTTGTTTATCGAGACGGTGTTTCCGTTACGGTGCCGCCCGCCGCGCCAGTGGCCATCGGACAAGGTGTGGGAATCGGCGTCGGAGGTGTTGCGAACGTCTGGAGTGTCGATGAGTTCGAAAGTTCAAACGACGACGATCCGTGCGAGTTCAAGATCGTCGTGTTGCAGGCACTGTTTCAGACCGACGTGCAACGTGGAATCGTGACTGCCAGTGAATGGCTGAAGCCTGGCTCAACGCAAACCGTTCGTTGCAAGAGCGCGGCGTTGACGCTGCTCGGCCGCCACGGTGGCAAGTCGGTGACGCCGGTGATCCTCGGCGTCGCGCGCAGCGAGCCGGATCTCAAGCTACGCGCCCGCGCTATCTCAACTCTCGGCGCAACCAACGACGACACTGTCATCGACGCGCTGCGCGACTTCGCGTTGACGTCGCAGGAGAACGACATCATCGAAGCTTCGCTCTACGCGTTGAGCAAACACACTGGCGATCGCGCGATCGCCGTGCTGAGCGACATCGCCATCAGTGGCAAGACGCCGGGCCAACGCAAGGTGGCGATTTCGAGTATCTCGACGCGTCCGGGCGAACCCGCGGTTGACGCGTTGTTCAAGATTTACGACGCGGATCAGAGCGTTGAGATTCGCAGGGCAGTGATTTCCGGATTCGCGAATCGCAAGAGTGAACGCGCCGGCAACAAACTCTTCGAGATCGCCCGCAGTTCCGACAACAACGACTTGCGCAAATCCGCGATCGGCGCGATCTCGCGTCGCGGCGGCGAGAAGGCGGTGGAGTTTCTGGTGAATCTTTACGACACCGAGAAGAACGAAGAGTTGAGAGATCAGATCGTCAACTCGCTCGCGTCAGGCAGTGTTTTCGTTACCAGTTCGGGTTATGTCGGTTACGTGGGACAGAATGCGAGCGGTGGAACGAGCCGGTTGAACGACCAGCGAGTGATCGACAAGTTCATTCAGATCGCCAGAGACCAGCAGGCGCCGATGGAGCGCCGCAAACGAGTGATTGGTTGGTTGAGCCGTAGCAAAGACCCGAAAGTGTTGGCGTTTCTTCAGGAGTTGTTGAAATGAGCCGCGGAGTTACACGGAGAACACGGATCGGATGGCTGGGGTTGGTCGTGCTGACGCTTTGTGGGGTTGTGCTTGGGCAGCAGACGAAGAGCTTCATTCCGGTCGAAGGCGCGAATCTGAAGGCTAAGATTGACGGTGCGATTGCTGCCGGCAAAGTTAACGCGGCCAACGGGCGTTTCTGGGTGGCATACCAGTTTGAAGTCAGACCGGGTGTGGCCGTGGATTTTGAGATCGTAGACAGTGCCGGCGGCGTGTACATCTCGAGCGACGGCACCTCGATGATGTTCGATCCCAAAAACGAAACGCGCGAGCTCGGACTGTTTCTCATGTACGACGCCGCGCGGGAGTCGTTCATTCGCGCTGACATCTACAACTTGCGACGCACACACGAGTACAGCAACTATCCGGTCTACTGGGCCGGCCGCATCACGAACGAAGAGAGTCTCAATTATCTGAAATCGATCGTCGACTCGCCCGCGCCGCAAGTTAATCGTCTTGCCGAACGCGCGTTGTTTGCCATCGCTTTGCACGACGATGCGCGTGTTGATGGATTGTTAACGGAGATGGTTCGGCGTCCAGTCGCGGAGCCGTTGCGCTCCCGCGCGCTTTATTGGCTGGGAAACACTCCTGAAACCGCGGCGAAGAACACGCTCTTCACCGAGATCGTGCGCAATAACCAGGAAAGCAACGAGGCCAGGCAAGCCGCGATGTCGGCGCTCGCGCTGAGCCGTTCCGCCGCCGTCTTGCCGGTTCTCGAAAATCTCTTCGAAACGATGCCCACCAACGATCTCAAGCGCCGCGCGCTCACGGGCATCGGACGCAACGACAACAGCGACGCCGCGGCCACTTATCTCATCCGCGTTTCCGAGTCGGAAAAGGACATGGAACTACGCAAGAGCGCCATCGCCAGCGTCGGCCGCATCGCCGGACAGAAAAGTTTAGGCGCCTTGACAGGCACCGTTGACGGCGATGCAGACATCGAATTGCAGAAGCAGGCGGTGGTCGCAATTGGCCACCGCCCCAAAGACGAAGCCATACCGATCTTGATTCGCACGGCTCGCAACCATCCCAAAATGCCCATCCGTAAGGTTGCGATTCAGATGCTGGGGCAAACCGGCGACGAACGAGCCGTAGCATTTTTTAGAGAACTTCTAAGTAAGGACTGAACGTACTGCAAGTCAACGAGCAAGGAATTCGGGTAAGGAATCTGGGCAAGAAACTGGTTAAACACATCTCCCCAAGTCTAATGGTGCTGCGTTGCTCCCCGCATGACCCAGAAAGACGGGACCTGTTCGAGCCGGATAACCGAGGGAGGAAAAGATGAGCAGTTCTTTTCATTGGGAGACGAATGGCAATTCAGGTGCGCCAGAGGCGCCACCCAAGCGATCGGAATTAGCCCGCCATAATTTAGACAATTTGAGAGAGGCTGCCTTGACCGTCCTCAAGGAGCTCGAGTCTCTCACCAACAGCCAGTCAGAGCCAGACCGCAGGCTGGGATTACAGGAAGAAGTCCAGCGTTACGAGATCGAGCTGATCTGTGACGCTTTGCATAAGACGCGCGGCAATCAACGCCAAGCCGCGAAACTGCTGGGCGTAAAGGTGACTACGCTCAACTGCAAGATCAAGCGTTACGGTATCGACGTCACTGCATCCTGATCCGAGCTTTGTTACTTGTCTGACCCCGCAGGCTGACGCTGACCCGGAGCGTCTGCGCAGGCGGAGTGTCGTCTGGTAAACGCACGATCACTTGCGTCAGCGAGTTGAAGTTCGGCACCTGGCCGGCAAACTCCACGGTCAACGGATAAGTCTTGAGCGACGCGTCTTCCAGCCGCGCCGTGACGTTTTCGCCCGGCTGTGGATCGAGGTTCATCACAAACAAACTCAAACGCGTGCGTCCGTCGGCACTGAAGTTGAACCGCGTCGTCAGCGGAAACGGATCGCGCATTGACGACACGGAGTCGAGTGCCACTGCGCTATCGGTGTTTGGTTCAGTGACGATGATTGGCGCGGGCGGTGTCGGACTGTTGAACTGAACGCGCGAGACAAACCCGTTTCCGAAGTTGATCGATAAATAATAAAGACTTCCGTCCACGCCGACTTTCAGATCGACTGGTTGCACGATGCCGCTCGCGAAGCCTGCCGCCGTTCCTGTTGGTGGATCGAATGTCCGTATCCAGCCGGTGCAAAGATCGGCGAAGAAGTATTTGCTGACGAAGCTGGCGGGAAACTGCACGTTGAGCGGATTGTAGAAAGCGCCGCCGGCGATTGCGCATCCCGTGGTTGAAGTGCTGCCATGTTGGTACGAAAACAGTGGTGAGCGAAACAACGGATTCGATGTCGCGCCTTCCGTCGTGGGCCAACCATAATTCGAACCGGCAATGCCGTCGTTGATCTCTTCCCAGGTGTTTTGACCGACGTCGTTGATGAACAGGCGTCCGGTGCCGGGTTGAAACGCGAACGTAAAAGGATTGCGCAGGCCGAGTGCCCAGATCGAACGATTCGCACCCGTGGCTGTGTTGAAGAAGGGATTGTCGTTTGGAATGCTGCCGTCGGGATTGATGCGCAGGACTTTTCCAAGACGATTGCTGAGCGTTTGCGAGTTTGAAGGCGAGGCATTCTCGCCGACGGCGACGTACAACTTTCCATCTGGTCCAAAATGGATTGCGCCGCCGTTGTGGTTGGTGGCGCCGCTGAGGTTGTCGAGTTCGAGTATCACCGTCTCGCTACCCGCGACAGCGACGTCGCCGTTCGCAGTGAAACGGCTGACACGGTTGTGCCGCGGACTCGAAGGCACTGTGTAATAGACGTAGACAAAACTATTGGCGCCACCAAAAGACGGATCGAAAGCGATTCCCAACAGACCACGTTCACCGCTCGAATCGACATTCAACGTTAGAAACGGCGTCGCCAGCAGCGCGCCATTCTTGATCACTCGCAGGCGTCCACCTTGTTCGCAGACAAATATGCGTCCATCAGGGGCGATTTCCATCGCCGTCGGACTCGCGATGCCGGTGATTGTCGTTTCCGTGAAACCAGCCGGCAACGTCGCTGCGTAAGTTGCGGAAAATGAGATCAGCAGAAGGAAAAAGAGACTAGAGAAACGCATAAACCCCCGCTTGACAACCGAAAATAGTGACGACAGATTACATGTATCGAAAGTGAGATGCCAACCCTTCGATTTCGCTTGGCAGGGGGCTCGTTTGAAGCCTAAGCTTGGCGCATGGACCGAAGAGTATGCGAGTTTCAATCGATAATGCCGATTGAGAATATCTCTTCCGTTTTAGAATTCGGCATCCTCTCTCACGAACGAACGAAGGTGTTGAAGCATCGGTCAGTGGCAATGCAGCAAGTACAGGATCTGCGTGATAAGAAAAGAGTGCCACGCGGTCTACGGATTCATCAATACGCCAATCTTTACTTTCATGCACGAAATCCGATGCTCTACAAAAGAAAGGACGAGGTAGCCGATCTTTGTGTTTTGCGAATTTCGACTGATGTTCAGCACGAGGAAGGGGTTGTGTTTACAGATTGCAATGCAGCGTCGGATTACGTTCGGTTCTTGCATCCTTCGCAAGCGAGGTTGTTGAACTTTGATGCGATCTTTGCGCGTGACTGGCGACATCCCGACGACGAGATTGCGCAAATTCGTCATCGTTCTCAAAAGTGCGCGGAAGTATTGGTGCCGCATTGCGTCGAGCCGAGATTCCTGATCGGCGCTTATGTTGTCGATGCTGTTAGATTAAATCAGTTGAAGACTTTAGGCTTTAATCTGCCGGTTTCAATCGATTCGCCAATGTTCTTCCGTTGAAGCTTGAGGTAACAGAATGTTCAAAGCGCTGATCGGTGACCTATTTAAGAGCGATGCTCAAACATTGGTGAATACTGTTAACTGTGTCGGAATTATGGGTAAAGGAGTAGCCCAGGAATTCAAGAACAGATACCCGGCGATGTTTGCGGATTATGTCACCCGTTGTAATCGCAAGCTTGTACGGCTTGGTGAGCCGTACCCGTACTACGATAAATCAGGCCGCGTCATAATTAACTTTCCGACTAAAGATCATTGGCGGTCACCCTCTCGCCTAATCGATATCGAACGAGGTCTCGACTATTTCAGGGCTCATTATCAAGAATGGGGAGTCACGAGTTTGGCCTGTCCGCCGTTAGGGTGTGGCAACGGAGGATTGGAATGGACCGAAGTAGGACCATTGATTTTCAGGAAGCTTCACCATTTAAAGATTGATATCGAGGTGTATGCGCCGTACGGAACACCGAAGCCTCAACTCACGGAAGAGTTCTTTGATCGTCCGGCTCAATTAGAACTCACCGCAAACAAGCGTGAGAAGTTGAACCCTGAATGGGTGTTGCTGGTTGAAGTATTGCGAGAGATGCAGCAGCAGCCCTACGCAATTCCAGTGGGCCGCACGATCTTTCAGAAAATCTGTTATGTGCTGACCGATATGGGAGTTAAGACTGGTTTTCACTTTTCTAAGGGGAGTTATGGTCCATTCGCGGGAGATGTGAAGCAAGCACTTCACGAGTTCGCCAATCGAAACTGGCTGCAGGAACAACCACTCGGTCGTATGATCGCGATGCGTGTTACCGAACAATACGAAAAAGATCGAGTTAAGTATCGGGAGACAATTCAGCGCAATGAGACAATCATCGAGCGCGTGGTTGATTTGTTTAGCCGGTTGAAGAGCACCGAACAGGCTGAGGAAGTTATGACTGTCCTGTTTGCAGCTCAGCAATTGAAACAAGCCTATCCCAATCAGGAAATCGGCGAACGACAGTTGTACGATTACATTCTTGGCTGGAAAAAGAACTGGCGCGGAGACGCGAAGAGACGAGCGTTAGCGAGTGCTATTCGAAATCTGGTAATTCTCGGCTGGATGCGTCTCTCCTTTAGTGAATCACTCTCCGAAGCGACTTGAGAAGGCGGCGCAGGGAGAACCCGCCGCCTTTCATGCTTAACGCCAACACCGGAGCCATGTTGCCTACGGACAGGTTCCGATGTCCGTGTAGATGCAGCAGTTGCCGGAGCCGCAGCAGGCTTCCGCCTCAACCGGTTGCACGTGACCGTTTGCATCGGGACTGAAATTAGCGCTAGCGACGTAATTGCTATCGCAGCAGAACTCAAGACTGAATCCCGTGTAGCGATAGCACTGTTGCATACCTGAGTCCGGTTTGAAGCTCGTCTTAACGAACTTAACCGTGCTTGGGTCTTCGGCGACTATCCACCGCGAACGGTTTAGCGGATCGGGATAGTTCAAGTGTCCGCCCTTCCACGCGGAGTTGTCCGAGAACATCACCACGTTGATGTTCGTCTTCAAGTCTTTGGGCGACGGCACGCGGCCAGCGACGATCTCTTGCCGCATCTGATCGCAAACTGCTTTCACGGGTTTTAGACTGACTTTCGCTCCCGCCTGAAGAATTTGTGCCTCACTGGTCTTCGCGCCGACCGGCTGGCCGAATTTCATCGGCACTCGAATTTTTGTGCCCGCTACGTCGACGTGCAGCAGCAGGTAGTTGATTGTTTTGCCCGAAGTGTTTTCGATTTGCAATTCGAGTCCTTCGAGCCAGTTTGCTTGTGAGTTTGCGTTGAGGTTTACAGCGAGTACTTTGATTGGTTCATTGGCCGAGGCAATCGCGTTCGTTTCCGCAGTCAGCGATTTGCCTGGTCCAAGAATGAACAGCATCGCCAGCGCGATCATGAACGCAGAGGTACAGAGAAAACGTTTCATGAGAATAACTCCTCTTTTTCGCGGGCTGGGTTCCGTGAGGCTGTTGGGGGAATTACTTTTCTTGTCGGAGTTTTGAAACTTTATGCCGCGAGGAACAGTATCGTCAAGAGATTTTGTAGTATTCTCTGAGGACCGAAGCAGTTCCCTGTTATGCCGTTTCTTGAAGCCCTCAAACTAGCGATCTCTGCAATTCTCAGCCATAAGCTCAGATCGTTTTTGACACTGCTCGGCGTGATCTTCGGCGTCGCGACCGTGATCGTCGTCGTGTCTCTGATCGAGGGGTTTAATGCGTACGTCGACGAGAAGATCGCGGACATCGGGACCAACGCTTTCGCGGTCCAGAAGTATTCTCTTGAAGACTTCGCGAGTATTGAAGCGTTGAACGCGGCGCGCCGCCGCAACAAAGACATCACGCTGGAAGACGTCGACGCGTTGCGTGCACGCGGTGGCTCGATTCGCGAAGTCGGCGCCAAAGCCGGTGGACTTGGCGACGTGAAGTTTGGTTCGACGAACCTGTTTCGCGTGCAGATCGGTGCGACTACGCCAAACATCGCCGACATCGAACGTATCGAAGCGCAGGCGGGACGCTACTTCAACAAGAGCGAAGACGATTCGCGGCGGGCGGTCTGTTTCATCGGCGCGGATGTTGCTGACAAACTGTTTCCCACCGCCGATCCGCTCGGAAAAATCATTCGTGTTGATGGAAAGCCGTATGAAGTGATCGGCGTTGGTAAAGCGCTCGGATCGGTTTTTGGACAGCCGCGCGATATGTACGTTTCGGTTCCGTTGGCGACGTTTCTGGCGACTTACGGTTCGCGGCGGAGTTTGGGTGTAAGCGTGACGTCGCATGGTCCAGAGAACTATCAGGACGCGATCGATGAAGCGCAGGTGGTGATGCGCACGCGGCGAAAACTGCCGCCAAACGAGAAGAACAATTTCGGCATCATCACGCCGAAAGCAATCAACGAACTGCGCGACAAGATCTTCGGCACGATTCAGGTTGCGGCGATCGGCGTCACGTCGATTTCGCTGGTCGTCGGCGGCATCGTGATCATGAACATCATGCTCGTCAGTGTCACCGAGCGCACGAAAGAGATCGGTATTCGCAAGAGCATCGGCGCGCGGCGCAGCGACATTGTGAAGCAGTTCCTGGCGGAATCGACGATGCTCTCGCTGTGTGGCGGCGCGATCGGAATCACGATCGCTTACCTGTTAGCGAAGATGGTGGCGGTGCTGACGCCGGTGCCGACGGCGTTGCCGATGTTGGCGGTGACGTTTGCGTTGTTAGTGTCGGCGAGCGTGGGTTTGGTGTCGGGAGTTTATCCCGCGTGGCGCGCAGCGCGACTGGATCCGATCGAAGCGCTCAGAGCCGAGTGATCAAGATGAAACTGTTTGGCGGCAGCATCTTCGAAAACTTGCGCATGGGGCTCGACACCCTGTGGCAGCACAAACTGCGCTCGTTTCTCACCGTGCTCGGCGTGGTGATCGGCACGATGACCGTTATCGTGATTGCCGCGTTTGTTTCCGGCATCGATCAACGCGTAGCCAAGGAGATCGAATCGTTTGGCACCAATTCGATTTACATCTACCGCTTCGATCCGGGTTTCAACTTCAACCCGTCAGCCGAAGAGCGCATGCGCAAGCCGTTGAGTTACGAAGACTCGGTCGCGATTGGCACTGATTGTCCGTCCGTCGCTTACTCCGCGGCTTTCATGTCGCCGGTCGACTTCTTTGCTGGTCCGTTTACCGAACGTGTTTACGTGCGCCATCGCGACATTGAAATGAAGAACGCCGCGGTGCAGGGCGCGTCGCCGTCTTATTTCAAGATGGGCGTCACAAACCTTGCTGAAGGACGGTATTTCACTGACGAAGAAAACTCGTTGCACGCAAACGTGATCGTAATCGGCAACGACGTCGCGAACACGCTGTTTCCCTACAGCAAAGCACTCGATCAGAGCGTGTCCATCAACGGAAAGCTTTATCGCATCATCGGCGTGCTCGCCGCGCGCGACATCTTTCTCGTTGGCGCTGAAGATCCAAACAACGAAAACAAAGCCGTCTACATGCCGTATCTGACGTTGCGCAAGTTGTATCCCGACGTTGAAGACAATTTCGTGATGGCCCAGGCGGTTCCCGGCAAGATGGAAGCGGCGGTGGAAGAGATTCGCGAGCTGTTGCGGCGCAGGCGCAAAGTCGCTTATGGCGCGAAAGACAACTTCGGTATTTCAACGTCGGATCAGATCCTGACGCAGTTTGGCGCGATCACCGGCGGCATCTTCGCGTTGATGGTGGCGATCTCGAGTGTGGGCTTGCTCATCGGCGGCATTGGCGTGATGAACATCATGCTGGTGTCGGTGACGGAGAGAACGCGTGAGATTGGCGTGCGTAAAGCGATGGGCGCGCGCCGCAAAGACATTGTGGCGCAGTTTCTGATCGAGGCAGGTACGCTTACCGGCCTCGGTGGCATACTCGGCATCGTAGTTGGCAGCGGTCTCGCGTTGCTGATCCAACTACTGATGCCGATTTACATACCATTGTGGGCGCCAATCGTCGGCTTCGGCGTCTCAGTCAGCCTTGGCGTTGTCTTCGGCCTCTGGCCCGCCTGGAAAGCCGCCCGCTTGAATCCGATCGACGCCCTCCGTTACGAATAGAGCCGCAAAGAAGCACAAAAATAATTTTGTGCCTTTTTGTGGCTATGGTCGCTTGCCCCAGGTTGGTGGGGGTGGCTCCTTGGTTGAACGATCGATGGGTCGTTCCTTGAGCATCCGCATCGCTTCCTGAACTGCCCGCTCGAGTTGTGGATCGCGTCCGGCGACGACTTCCTTGGGCCAGTTCTCGACGTCGATGTCGGGCGCGACGCCTTCGTTTTCCACCGCCCATTTTCCTTCGCGCGTGAAGAAACCACCACGCGGCGCGATCATGGATCCGCCGTCGATAAACGGTGGCGTGTCGGCCGTATGGACCAGGCCGCCCCACGTGCGTTTGCCAATCAACGGTCCAATCTTGCGGCGCCTGAACATGTAGGGCATCAAGTCGCCGCCGGAGCCGGCCATTTCGTTGATGATCATCACCTTGGGTCCCCAGATTCCCGCTGACGGACTCGTGAACGGATAACGATCGCCGGCGACGTTGTTGAAGTAGCCGTCGAAATCACGCCCGAGCACGTCGATGATGTAATCGGCCGCCGAGCCGCCGCCGTTGAAACGCTCGTCAACCACAACGCCTTTCTTCTCCTGTTGCGAGAAGTAGTAGCGGTTGAAGCTCGAGTAGCCGGGCTGACCCGTATTCGGCACGTAGACGTAAGCGAGTTGACCGTCGGAAAGTTTTTCGACGAGTCGACGGTTCGACTCGACCCACGCGCGCGTGCGCAAGCCGGCTTCGTTAGCCACTGGAATGACGACGACAGTTCGGGCGCCTTGCATCGTTGGCGTGGTGTTAACGGTCAACGTCGTTTGCCGATTCGCAGTACCGTCGAGCAACCGGTAGATGTTGTCAGGTGCGCGCAGTTCGATGCCATTGATCGCGAGAATGTACTCGCCCGTGTTGACCGTCGCTCCAGGAGTTGCGAGCGGAGAACGCAGATCGGGATTCCAACTCTCGTTGTCGTAAATGCGCGTGACTTTGTAACGCCCGTTGTCGATCGCGAAGTCAGCGCCGAGCAGGCCGCCAACTTGTTGCGGTACTTGCGGCATGTCGCCACCGCGAACGTACGAGTGACCGATCGCGATCTCCGCGCCCATCATGTCCATCAGGTAATTCAGATCGGCCCGGTGCATAACGTACGGCAACAACTGCCCGTACATCTGCCGCATCTTGGGCCAATCGGCTCCCTGCATGTTCGGCACGTAGAGATAGTCGCGCTGATTACGCCAGCCTTCGTTGAAGATCTGTTTGAACTCTTCCTTCGGCTCGAGATACATGCGTAGGGAAACGTTCAAACGTCCCGAGCCTGCCTGCGGCGGCGTGCGGTCAGCATCTACGAGGAACAACTGCGGCGCGGGCGCCTGGCCACCGCCGCCGCCACCACCAAAACCACCACCACCTGCCGCGCGATAAACGAGTTTGCGTTTATCCGCGCTGATCTCGTAGGCCGCTACGTTAGCAACGAACGTCGCTGCGCGGCGATCGCAAAGACGATAACGAATCAGTTCGTTGCCACCCCCGCCACCGCCCGGTCCACCACCTTGTCCACCGCGGCCGGCTTCGAGATAAAACACAGTGCCTTCAACGCCGGCTTGCAGGTCTGAATATTGACGTTCCGGAACGCCGGGAACTGAAACGATCCGTTGTTGGATGCCGTCGAAGTCGATCTGCACGGCGACTGGACCACGTGGTCCACGTTGTGGCGCGGCAGCGCCTTCACCGCCACCAGCAGGAGCACCTTCGCCACCGGCAGCAGGACCACCGCCACCG
The DNA here is from genome assembly GCA_035279345.1 of Pyrinomonadaceae bacterium. Classification (GTDB taxonomy): domain Bacteria; phylum Acidobacteriota; class Blastocatellia; order Pyrinomonadales; family Pyrinomonadaceae; genus PSRF01. The sequence continues at coordinate 22,797 of DATEHX010000144.1, forward strand.
CCCGCTCCCGGCAGCTCGCAAGCACCGGGTGCCGGACGCCGTCCGCTGCCAACACCGCGGTCTTCATCACTCTCCGGCAGCAACGGACTCGCATCGCCCTTCTTCAACACCGCGAAGTAGAGTCCGAAGTTCGTCACGTGATCGTAGGAGGTCATGTCGAGCCATTGCGACCGCAGACCAAAATCCGTCGACGCGAGGAACCACAAATACTTTCCACTCGCATCCCACGTGGGCCACACCGCGTCGGCCAGTCCGTCAGTAACCTGCTTGCTTTCACCGGTCTCGACGTTGCTGATAAAAACCGCGTGGTGCAGCGAACGCAAACGGCCCACATACGCGACCCACTTCGAATCCGGACTCCACGTCGGATTCAACGTGCGCGCGGGCACCATCCACGGGTCCTCGCCCACGATCTTCGCCTGTTCGGTCGCGACGTCGAGCACCCAAACTTTCAGGTTCGTGTCGGTGAACATGATCTTCTTCGAATCGGGTGACCATGAAGGCGTGTAGTAATGCGTCGGGTTTTTCAGAGTGATTTCACGCGGCGGCGTCAGCCCGTCCTGTGCTTCGATTACGAGTTTGTACTCGCCCGACTTGTCGCTGAAGTAAGAAACAAACTTGCCGTCCGGCGACCATGCGGGATCGCGATCGGCTGCACCACTCGAGTTCGTCAGGTTGCGGATGTCGCCCTTTTCAGCAGGGATAGTGAAGATCTCGCCGCGTGCTTCAACAACAACGCGTTTGCCGGTCGGCGACAAGGCAATGCTGCTCAGCCGGTTTGTGACGTCTTCCCAGTTGGCCATCATCCAGGGGAAGTCGCCTGTGGCGGAGATGTTAACGATCTTCGTCTTGCCACTCTTCGGATCGAGTTCGTGAACATAGCCCGCCTGCTCAAACACGATCGAACCCGCGCCGGCGTCGAGCGCCTTCACGTCGAAGTCAGTGAACTTTGTGACCTGCGTCAGCTTCTTGCTCTTCGTTTGGTACTCCCAAACATTCGCCACGCCGTCGCGATCGGAGATGAAGAACACTGAATCTTCGACCCACGCCGGATCGGTGTCTTTGGAATCGGTCCACGGAGGCGAAACGAGATCGTAAGTTTTCAAATCTACGATCCAGATCGGCCGGTTCTGTCCGCCACGGTAATTGCGCCGTTCCTCGTCCCACGAATTATTCATGCGATAGGCGATGCGTGTGCCGTCGGGAGAAATCTTGCCCTGATAACCGCGCGGCAGCGACATCGGTTCTTCAACACCGCCTTCGGCTGAAACGGTCCAGAATCTCGGCGCGCCGCCCGGCGACCACGTTGCGCGGCCGGATGAAAAGAGAATCGTGCGGCCATCCGGCGTCCAGCCCTGAACCATGTCCGGGCCCGGATGCCACGTCAATCGTTTTGGCTCACCGCCATCAGCGGACACGACGTAAACGTCGAAGTTTCCGGCGTACTCGCCGCTGAATGCGATCCATCGCCCGTCCGGCGAAAAGTGTGGATTCGCGGTTTGTCCCTGAAAACTCGTCAGCCGGCGTGCGGCGCCGCCAGCGCGCGGTGCGACCCAGATGTTATTCGCATAAGCGAAACCGATCTGCGTCGAACTGACGGTCGGCGTGCGCAGCAGGCGCGTTTGGCCGCCGTGGCCGTTTTGCGCGTGCGCGTTTGTTGTAAAATCAACGGCGAGCAGACAGAGACAGAGAAGGGGAATGACTGGGCGGGGCCGAAACATAAGTTGTCCTCCGAAAGAATGGTGTGCCGAAATTTGGCGCAAAGAATACCACATTGTATTATTCGCAAAACCCATCCACGAGGAGAAAGACCATGATTTCCCATAAGCGCAGTCTCAGTTTGACCAGTAGTCTCGTCGCCGCCCTGTGTGTTTTGTGCTTCGCCGGTGCTGCGTTCGCGCAGATTCAAACGCCGCGTCCGAGCCAGAAGGCGAGTGTGATGCAGAGAATCGGCGTCACTGACGTGACGATCACTTACAGCCGTCCCGGTGTGAAAGGCCGGCAGATTTGGGGCGACCCGCTGCCCGAGCAGAAAGCCCAGGGCGAAGCAACGCTCGACAATCAGAACGAACGCCCGAAAGGCGCGCCTATCGTTCCGTGGGGTCACATGTGGCGTACGGGCGCGAATGAAGCGACGCAGTTCGTCATTACTGACGACGTCCTGATAAATGGTCAGAAACTTGCCGCCGGCAGTTACAGTCTGCACACGATTCCAAACAAGACCGAGTGGACTATCGTTTTCAACGGCACCGCAAATCAGTGGGGCAGTTTCAACTACGATCCCGCGAAGGACACGTTGCGCGTGAAAGCGAAACCGGAGTCGCTATCGACTAGTGAGGAATGGTTGTCGTACAGCATCGATCCGGTCGGCGAGGATTCAGCGCAGGTCAACATCCGTTGGGAGAAGATCAGCGTTCCGTTCACGGTGAAAGTGCCGGACGTCGCGGCGCTCACTTTGGCGAAACTGAAGGCCACGGTCGCTGGGGCGAAACCGGATGACTGGCGCACGCCGATGCAAGCCGGAAGCTATCTCATCAACGGCACCACTGATGCATCCGACGATGCACAAGGTCTTGCTTGGCTCGACCAGTCGATCAAAGTGAAAGAGACGTTTGATAATCTGCGCATCAAAGCAAACGCCTTGTACAAGGCCGGCAAGAAAGACGAGGCTTTTGCGCTGGCGGAGCAGGCAATTCAAAAAGGCAAGGCCGACAAGGTCGACACGTCCGCGTTTGAAAAGCGCCTGGCCGACATGAAGGCTGGAAAAATCTAGTTGGGCGTAGCAAAACTCACAGACGAAAACACCGTCGTCCCTGAGAGTAAGTACGCGCGGGTTGAACGCGAACGGCGTTATCTGTTACAGGATTTGCCGGAAGGTTTGACCCGCGCCGATCCACATCTCCAGATCACC
>DATEHX010000145.1:0-4616 GCA_035279345.1 Pyrinomonadaceae bacterium
AAAACCGATCGAAAGTGCGGATGAGGCGGCGCTGAACGAAGAGGCGAGTCGCGAACTCGAAGCGATGGTCGCGGAAGTTGAAGCTACTACTGACGCGGCATCTGCGACGGGTGCGGAAACCGACGACACGCCGCTGTCCGCACCGCAGAGCCAGGCAGAACGCGCTGCGGTTATCGAAGCGTTGATCTTTGTTTCCGAGGAACCGCTGACCATTAAGGCCCTTGCCGACGTGCTCAAGGAAGATAAAGAAGCCATCAACGAAACACTCGCCACGCTGGCCCAGGAGTTCAACGCGCGTCAAAGCGGATTGCAGTTGCGTGAAGTCGCTGGTGGCTGGCAGTTTGCAACTCGTCCCGAGTATCACGAACACGTTCGTGCGTTTCTGAAAACGAGGCCGAGCGCGAAACTCTCGATCGCCTCGCTCGAAACACTCGCGGTCATTGCTTACCGGCAACCGATCACTGTCCCGGAGATTCTCGAAATACGCGGCGTGCAATCGCCCTCCGCGATCAAAACTCTGCTCGATAAAAAGTTGATTGTCGCGAAAGGTCGTAAGGAAACCGTCGGACGTCCGATGATGTACGGCACTTCGAAGGACTTCCTGTTACAGTTTGGTTTGAAGGATCTGTCGGAGTTACCGAGCGTTGAAGACTTTCACGATCTCAGCGGCGGCGGGTCATAATGAATTGTGGAACAACGACTGCAAAAACTTATCGCCACGGCAGGCATTGCCTCGCGCAGACACGCCGAAGAACTCATCACCGCGGGCCGTGTGACGGTCAATGGCGAAGTAGTTAAAGAGCTTGGTACGAAGGCCGATCCCGACCGCGATCACATCAAAGTAAACGGCAAGCTCATCAATCCTCAGCTCAAAGCGCGCGACAAAGTTTACGTTCTGCTCAACAAACCACGCGGTTATTTGTCGAGTGTGTCGGACCCGGAAGGACGCCCGCTCGTGACGGAACTGTTGCCGCCGAACCTGGGACGGCTGCATCCGGTTGGCCGGCTTGATTTCAACACCGAGGGTTTGTTGCTCCTCACCAACGACGGCGACTTTACCAACCACGTAACCGCTGCACGCAATCGCGTCGAGAAGGTGTACGAGGTTAAAGTTAAAGGCGTGCCCGCTGAAGGTGCGATTCAACGATTGCGCCGAGGCGTGACGCTCGAAGACGGCACGCGCACCGCGCCGGCGAAGATCGAGAATCTCGGTGAGACTAAAACCAACGCGTGGTACGAAGTGCTGCTGCACCAGGGACGCAATCAACAGGTGCGCCGGATGTTTGAGTTGATCGGTCATTCTGTGTTGAAGTTGAGACGTGTACGCATCGGTTTTCTGACCGATGAGAATTTGAAACCGGGTTACTGGCGTTTTCTGTCGGCTGCGGAAGCCGCTCGTTTGATGAAGTCGAACGACAAGAAGAAAGAGTTTCCCGCAAAGGCGCAAAGACGCAAAGGAGCAAAAACGAGAACCGGTAAAACGGCATCTTAAAGGGTTTCTTGGCGCCTTGGCGCTTTTGCGGAAACAAAAGAACACCAACATGCATTTCGAATTAACCGAAGAACAACAACAGGTGAAGTCCAGCGTCCGCGAGTTTGCGGAGTCGGAAATTGCGCCTCACGTGATGGAGTGGGACGAAAGCCAGCACTTCCCGATCGAGTTACTGCCGAAGTTGGCTGAACTCGGCTTGATGGGTGTGATCTTTCCGGAAGAGTACGGCGGCGCGGGCATGGGCTACGTCGAGTACGCGACGATCATTGATGAGCTCTCTCGCGTCGATGGCTCCGTGGGCATCTCAGTCGCGGCGCACAATTCGCTCTGCTCGAATCACATTTATAAGTTCGGCACGGAAGAACAACGTCAGAAATATCTCGTGCCGCTCGCGAGTGGTAAACATCTCGGCGCGTGGGGACTGACCGAACCAAGCGCGGGCTCTGACGCTTCCGGAACCAAATCCACTGCCGTGCCCAGCGACGGCGGCTGGATGGTGAACGGTTCGAAAAACTTCATCACGCACGCGATTCACGCCGACACGTGCGTGGCGATGGCCGTCACTGACAAAGCGAAACGCAGCAAAGGAATCTCCGCGTTTATCTTCGAAAAGGGCATGGAAGGTTTTTCTCCGTCGAAGAAGGAAAACAAACTCGGACTGCGTGCTTCCGAAACAGCGAGCGTTGTCTTCGAAGATTGCTTTGTGCCCGACGATCAACTGCTCGGCGAACCAGGCATGGGGTTCGTTAATGCGATGGAGATACTCGACGGCGGCCGCATCTCGATCGCGGCGCTCGCGGTCGGCATCGCGCAAGGCGCTTATGAATCGGCGCTTCGTTACTCGCAGGAGCGGCAGCAGTTTGGCAAACCGATTTCGGAGTTTCAGGGGATTCAGTTCAAACTCGCAAACATGGCGACGCAGATCGACGCCGCGCGCTTGCTGATGTATCGCGCTGCGTGGATGAAAGACAACGGGAAGAAGACGACGAAAGAATCGTCGATGGCGAAATTGTTTGCTTCCGAGATCAGCGTCGAGGTTTGTGAAGAAGCGATTCAGATTCACGGCGGTTACGGCTATACGAAAGACTACCCACCGGAGAAATACTGGCGCGACTCAAAGCTTTGCACGATCGGTGAGGGAACATCTGAAATCCAAAGACTCATCATCGCTCGCGAAGTATTGCGACAAGTTTAGTAATGCGCGCAGCGACTAACAGCCTCAGCGAGCGAGTTAGTAACGGAGAGCCGGCCGCGGTTGCGCGTGCGATCTCGAAGATCGAGGACGGCACTGCGGGCGCGGCCGCGTTGATGAAAGAGATTTATCAACTCTCGCGCGGCGCGTTGGTCATCGGAATCACCGGCGCTCCGGGCGCGGGGAAGTCGTCGCTGGTAGATAAGCTCGCGATGCTTTACCGGCAACGTGGTGAACGCGTCGGTATCGTCGCGGTCGATCCCTCGAGTCCGTTTTCAGGCGGCGCGATCCTCGGAGACCGCATCCGAATGCAGGCGCTCGGTCTCGACGAAGGCGTTTTCATTCGTTCGATGGCTACGCGCGGCAATCTTGGTGGACTCGCGCGCGCGACAGTCGACGCGGTGGCGATTCTCGATGCCGCGGGCTATGCGAAAGTGATCGTTGAAACGGTCGGGGTCGGTCAGGACGAGGTCGAGATTGTTAAAGCCGCGGACGTTTCGATCGTTGTTTTAGTGCCCGGCATGGGCGATGACATTCAGGCGATCAAAGCCGGCATCATGGAAATTGGCGACATCTTCGTGATCAATAAAGCCGATCGCGACGGTGTTTACTCAACTGAAAAAGAACTCGAAGCGCTGTTATCGTTGACGTCGCGGCAGGACGGCTGGGAGCCGCCGATCGTGAAGACCGTCGCAACGGAAAACCAGGGACTGGAAGCGCTCTCCGAGGCGATCGATAAATTCCGGCAAACGCAGTTGAGCGTTGCGGAAGGCAGCGAACGCCGCCGCGCTATCGCCCGCTGGCGGATCGTCGAATTGTTGCGCGAGCGACTCCTGGCGCGGGTTTTGGCATCAGAATCTTCGGTTGCTATGCTTGAGGAGCTCGCGGATGAAGTTGCAACGCGGCGTCGAGACCCTTATTCTGCGGTTGAGGAATTGCTGAAGAGTTAGATGAAAGTCGACCATATCGGCATCGCCACGCCCACCATTGACGAGGGTCTCGCGGTCTGGCGTGACGCGTTGGGCTTCACACCGGATGCGACCGAAGAGGTAACGGAGCAGGGCGTCAAAGTTTGTATGTTGCCGGTAGGCGACACGCATGTCGAGTTGCTCGAACCGCTGAGTGCGGAGTCTGCGGTTGGAAAGTTTTTGGCAAAACGGGGGCCTGGGGTTCATCACATCGCAATTGAAGTTCGCGACATCAATGCATCGCTCGCGGAGTTGAAGCAGAAAGGCGCACGGTTGATTGACGAAACTCCACGCGTTGGAGCGCGCGGTTGTTTAGTCGCTTTTATTCATCCGTCGTCTACGAATGGAGTGCTGCTCGAGTTAGTACAGCACAATAGTCAGGAAAGGACATAGTTTTGACTTCTACACGAAAGGCTCTTATTGCAGCCGCTATCGCACTGATTTTTTCGGCCGGTTTGATCTTCTGGCAGGTCAAAGCGCGGAAGCTCGGACCAGTTGAGTTAACGCCAGACGACATGGCCGTGATCGGCGAACTGCAAAACCCGCAGCTTCGTGCACAGCTCGCGTCCGATGAAAAAACCCGCAAGGAGTTTGCCAAGGACCTGAAGCAACTGCTGGCGGTCGCGGAAGAAGGACAGGCGCACGGCGTCGACAAAACGCCCGAGATGAAGCGCCAGCTCGAGTTCCAAAAGACGAGCATCATCGCGCAGAACTTCTTCAAAGAGCAGGGCGAAAACGGACCCAACTTCACCGACCAGGAAGTTGACGAGTTTTTCAAACAGCCCGGCAACCAGCAAAAATTCGATCAGCTTCTTGACGACGCGAAGAAGAGCGATCCGACGTTTGCCGCTCAGCAAATTCCCGAGGATCAGATGGCGCAGCTCAAGCAGCGTCTCGGCCGCGTTTATCTCGCCGAAAAGAAGGCCATCGAACAGGGAATCGATAAGAAGCCCGCGGTCAGGTT
>DATEHX010000146.1:0-13215 GCA_035279345.1 Pyrinomonadaceae bacterium
CCGCCCTCATTGGCCGTGTAAAAGTGAAAGTTCCTATTGCTTCAACGGCCAGATGGGGGTAGGATGCAACGCGTCACCGCCTCCCAGTCAGGTATTTCGAACGTTATCGGTGAGCCCGGACACACAGAACGCAGGCCGCGAGCCTATGCTACGGCGTAAGCTTTTGTAGCCTTTGTTCGTGATTGTGCGTTTTCTTTAGTACAGATAGATTAGGGCCATTAACGCTTCGAACATCAGGTAATCTGACGTTTCGACTGTTTCTCCAGACTTTACGGCATTCGGATCGCTCAATGGCGTAGTATCGTCATCTGTATCGGTTGTGGTTGCACGTGGAGGTGCGGGCGGAATCGGTACTTCGCCAGCCAAGGTTGTGCCGGAAAGTGCGAAAACGAGCAACAAGGCAAATACTAAGTTTTTGACAGGTTTCATTTGATCTTCTCCTCAAGAATGTGTAGCCAAAGCCGGTGAAGTGGTGTGCAACCAAGAGATTTATTGGTTGGTCTTGATAATATCCGTCAATTGAAAGGCTTGCAAGGTTCCTTGCCAATCAAAAAACTGGAGATCTGATATGGATTTGCAGACATCCGCTTTTGAAAAAGAGCTAGAAACTCCGGTCCTAGAAAACGTTCTACCATTATGCGAGTTAGCAAAAGGGCTTGAAGAGGCTGGCGAGTTCGAAATCGCAGAAGAGGTTTTGCGGCCATTTTGGAAAGGTGCGTCGCATCGTCCGAATACTATAGGTTTAACAGGAGAGGCTAAGGCTGAACTTTTACTCAGAACTGGAACCTTAACCGGCTGGCTTGGTAGCGCACGACAAATACCCGGTTCACAAGAGCTTGCTAAAGATCTAATTAGCGAAAGTGGCTCATTGTTCGAATCTATCGCTTTGTCTGAAAAATTGGCTGAGGCACGCATTAACTTGGCCGTTTGCTATTGGCGCGAGGGTGGTCTTGACGAAGCACGCGTTACTTTGCGATTGGTACTTGGGAGCCTGCACGAGAGTCGAGGAGAGCAGAGACTGCGCGCACTTCTGACGAGTGCTATTGTGGAATCTGCGGCAACAAGAGATCGAAGTGCTCTGCTGATCTATAAGGAAGCCGCACCATTGTTTGAATCGAGTGCTAATCACTCACTTAAGGGAAGGTTTCATACTTCATATGCAACTGTATTAAGAGGAGTTGGTACTTCCGAAAATAGAGAAGACTACATAGACAAAGCACTGCTTGAATACACTGCCGCGAGTTATCACTTTGAACAAGCCGGCCACAAACGCTTTCAGGGTCGTGTCGAGAACAACGTAGGATTTCTATTCGCGACGCTTGGCCGTTTCACTGAAGCTCAAGAGCATCTAGCCCGCGCGCGAACCTTGCTAGTCAGCGTTGGTGATAAAGGCGGCGCGGCGACGGTGGAGGACAGCCGCGCGCAAGCATTCTTGCTAGAAGGGAAGACCGACTTAGCGGAGAACTCTGCTCGATCAGCAGTGCGCTTATTGCGGGAGGGAGGTGAGCAAACGCTACTCGCTGAAGCGCTGACTACCCATGGAAAAGCACTGGCGCGAATGAATCAAGTCCCGAAAGCAAGAGCTATACTGGACCATGCGATCGGAATCGCGCAGAGTGCAGGCCATCTAGAAGGCGGTGGAATTGCTGCTGTAACCGTGATTGAGGAATTGAGTGCTCACCTCTCAATCAAACTTCTTCAAGAATACTACCGGACCGCTGAAGAGCTACTGACCCGCTCGCAAAATCGGGGTCTTAGGACGCGCCTCGGGGAGTGTGCGAGGCGGGTGTTGGCGGCGGAATTTGAAAGTGTTAAGGGCAGTGGGAGCACGGCGAATACTGTCGAGGGACTCGCGGGAGTTCCCAGGTCAATGCCAGCAGGCTTCTCGCTCGATGCTGAAGTCCTTCGCTACGAAGGCAGCTTGATCCGCAAGGCGCTCGAAGATTCCGGCGGCAGCGTCACTCGCGCCGCACGCCTGCTCGGCGTCACGCATCAAGGTCTCGCTTTTATTCTCAACGGGCGTCACAGCGATCTGTTGTCAATTCGAACTCCAGTCAAGAAACGCCGGCGCAGTATCATTCAGAACCACTAACGTTTCACTCGAGTTCGTAAACACTATTACCTACCCATTCACACTCTGGCGCTGCTTCGACAGGCAGCGCCAATCGTGTGTTTGTGCTCTAATAAGACAGATTTAATCGCCACCCCAAACCATGAGCCTCGGTATGAAACCTTCCATTACCCTTTCGCTATTAATCCTTTCATTGACTCTGTCTTCTATCGCGGTCGGCCAAACAAAACGTAGACCAACAACGAATCGCAAACCAACTGCGCAGCCGCCCGCTTCTTCGACACCAACAACAGCAGCAAGCCCAACGCCGGCACCCACAACAAGACCCGTTCCAACGCTCCCGACCACTCCTAAACCGATTGTCGCCATTAACGGCCAGACGTTTACCAGTACCGATCTCGATCCCGTAGTGCGGAAGCAAGTTGAAACCGTCGACGACGAGATTGCCGAAGCTCGCCGGAGCGTACTCGATCTCGAGATCAACACCGCGCTCCTTAAAGCTGAAGCAAAGAGACGCCGCATCGATAGCCATCGCCTTTACGAAACCGAAGTGAGCAGTAAGGCCACGATGCCCACACCGGCGCAAATCAAGAAATTCATTGACGAAAACCAGTCACAGTTCGCAGGGCATGGATCCGCAAACCGCAAATCAACAAGTCGCGGTCTATCTGCACGACGAACTCGAAAGCAAACTTGCCGACGATCTCGTCAAACGATTGCGCCAGACAATTCCCGTCGTCATGGGAGCCGATCTCAACTCTCCAAACCTCAGCGACGACGCGGTGATCGCAACCGTTGGCGGCGAACAGTTGAAAGCTGGTCTGATGAAAGAACGGCTCAAACCGATCGTCTACAAGATCCAGTTCGAGACGTACATGCTCGCCAAGAGACAAGCGGACCAGATGGTCGACAACATGCTACTGCTCGACGAAGCACGACGCCGGCAGATTGGACCAGAAGAGATCATTCGCGCTGAGATTAGCGACAAGGTCCGCCCGCCTACCGAAGCGCAAGTCGCGAAGTTTTACGAAGACAACAAAGCACGCATCAACGGCGACTTGAACAGCGTGCGCAATCAAATCGCGATCTACCTTCAGGAAGAAGACAAGCGGCGTTTGGAAGGTGAACTCTCCACTCGACTACGCAAGAACGCCGACGTCCGCTGGCTCATGACCGAGCCTCCGCAGCCCGTGCAAAACGTGAGCGTCGGCGATGATCCATCACGCGGCGGCGCGAACGCGCCCGTGACGATCGTTGAGTTCACTGACTTCCAGTGTCCGGCTTGTGCCGCGATGCATCCGGTGCTCGAAGAAGTGTTGAAATCTTACGGCGATAAGGTACGTTTCGTCGTGCGCGACTTTCCCTTGGGCCAGCACGAGAACGCGCGCAAAGCCGCGGAAGCTGCCAATGCCGCAAACGCGCAAGGCAAGTTTTTCGAATACATCACCCTGCTCTTTCAACGTCAAAAGGCGCTCGACGTTCCTTCGTTAAAAAAGTATGCGACTGAGTTGGGGCTGGACCGGGCCCGTTTCGACGCAGCACTGGACCGCGGCGTCTATGCAGCGGAAGTTGCACAAGACATTGAAGACGGTGAGTTGTACGGAGTGGGCAGCACACCGACGATTTTCATCAACGGCGTACAGCTAAAACTTCTCAGCGCTGACGGCCTGCGCGAGGCGATCGACAAAGCCTCTAAATCCGCTCCCGCCGGCCGTTCTCAATAACCCCCACCAACACAGCGCCATCTTTGTGTGAACCTTACGTTATATTTCCGTCGCTAACGCGACAAAAAGTCCATCTACAAACTAGGTGAAAACACGCACGGCGGCCCTTAACGTGCTTGAGAGCGTGTTGCCAGGTATCAACGATGGTAGTGTCACTAAAACCCGAACGACTCAAGCGTTACAAAGACGTCGCAAAACTGCTGATCAAATACGGCCGCTCAGATCTGCTCAGTCCGGCCGGTTTGGAGAATAGTGTTCTTCCGGAAGAGATCGCAGCCGAAACAGGCACGATCGCACCCGCGGAAGAACTGGCCAAGGATCTCGAGAAACTTGGACCAACCTTCATCAAGTTGGGCCAACTCTTATCCACGCGCGCCGATCTTCTTCCCGCTCCTTATCTCGACGCACTAACGCGATTACAGGATCACATCGAGCCGTTTCCTTACGAGGAAGTCGAACGTATCGTTTCGGGCGAACTGGGCGTCAGGATCTCGAAAGCGTTTGAGGAATTCGATCCGGTTCCCATTGGTGCGGCGTCGCTGGCCCAGGTCCATCGCGCGTGGATGCGCGACGGGCGGGCAGTGGTGGTCAAGGTCCAACGTCCTGATATTCGCGAACTCATCGTTGGCGACCTCGACGCGCTTAATGAGATCGCACACTTCCTGGACCAGCATACCGAACTCGGCAGGCGTTACGAGTTTGAAAACATGCTCTTCCACTTGCGCAAGAGCCTGCTGCGCGAACTCGACTTCACCTTCGAAGCTAACAATCTGCACACTATCCGTGAAAACCTCGCCGAGTTTGAAAATATCGTTATTCCGGCACCGATTGACGACTACACGACAACGCGCGTGCTGACAATGGAATACATTGCCGGCAAGAAGATCACGGACATCAGTCCGTTGCGGCTGCTCGAGATCGACGGCACGGCGTTGGCTGATGAACTGTTCAGCGCTTATTTGAAGCAGTTTCTCGTTGACGGACTGTTTCACGCCGACCCGCACCCGGGAAATGTATTCGTTACTGACGACGATCAGATCGCTCTGCTCGATCTCGGCATGATCGGACGAGTCACGCAAACGTTTCAGGACAACCTGCTGCGGTTGCTGCTCGCCATCAGCGAAGGACGCGGCGACACCGCTGCCGAAGCCGCCGTCAGAATGGGTGAAGCGAAGGAAGGCTTCGATCGCCGGGCTTTCGATCGTCGTATTGCGGATCTGATAAACGAAGACAGCGACGCGATCCTGAGCCGTATGAACGCCGGCAAAGTCACATTGGAGATTACGAAGATCGCGGCTGATTGCTGGTTTCGTTTGCCTGCTGAGTTCACGATGTTTGCCAAGGCGCTGTTGAACCTCGATCAAGTGGTCTACACGCTCGATCCGACGTTCGATCCCAACGCCGTTATTCGCGAGCGCTCGAATGAGATTCTGGACCAGAACATTCTTAAGAGCATGGCGCCCAGCAACCTGCTCAGCGGCGTCGTCGAGCTGAAGGAGTTTGCGGAAAAACTTCCCGGACGCGTCAATCGAATCCTTGATACGGTCGGAAACAACGAACTGCGTCTTAAAGTCGACGCAATTGACGAGAAGGTTGTTTTAGAGGGACTGCAAAAGGTTGCGAATCGAATCACGCTCGGACTCATCATCGCCGCTTTGATCGTCGGTGCGGCGATGCTGATGCGCATCGAAACCACATTTAAAATCCTGGGTTACCCGGGCTTCGCGATGATTTTGTTTATGCTTGCGGCGGTGGCGGGAATGGTGCTGGCCTTCAGTATCGTTTTTTACGATGTGAAGCGAACCAGAAAGCGCAGCCAGGGTTAATTTCGTTCAGAGACTGCGCTCGACCGCCGACGCAATCAACTCTTTTAGGGCCGCCTCTTCCTCGTCACTAAGATCCGTAAATGACACTCCGAATCCTACGCCCGGCTGATACGTCACAACCTTACCTCGCAGGTTCAGCGTTTCGCCTGCCGGCAACTGAATGTGCAGACTCACTGGCTCGTTGAGCTCCACCGAGCCGTACGTGTTCACGAAGCAACCACCGAGACTGACGTCATCAATGCGAGCCTCATGTCTTCGCGACATGCTTTCCCATCTCGCTTCAAGAAGAACAATTTTTCGTTCGGTGCTTCTTCGCTCCGGCATGCGGTGACCTCAAACCACGTCCGAAGCATTCTAAGATGAACACTATTCGCGCGGAAAGAGGGTCGTGTTGGAATTGGTGGGTTGCGCTGGCGCGTACTTCAGCAAAAGGCGATAGCCCAACAAAAAGAGCACAATAAAAGCAAAAGTTAGCGGCAAACTGGTATCCGCCTTCACCAGCATCCAGAAGTGAATCACGCCGGCGATTCCCGCAAGGTAAACGAGACGATGAAGTCTGGCCCAGCGCTTTCCGCCCAGTCGTTTCACCATGCGGTTTGTCGAGGTGAGCGCCAATGGCAGCATCAACACAAATGCAGTCATACCGGCCAGAATGAACGGCCGCTGCGCAATGTCCTGAATCGTGCTCAGCAGTTTGAACTGCCGGTCAAACCAAACGTAAGTCAGCAAGTGCAGCGAGCCGTAGAAAAACGCGAACAGTCCAAGCATTCGGCGAAACTTTACGAACGAGTTCACGCCGAAAATCCTCCGCAGCGGTGTGACGGCGAGTGTCAGACACAAGAAAATGAGCGTCAACATTCCCGTCGTACGAGTCGCAAACTCCAACGGGTTTGGTCCAACGCGGTTTCGATTGAGATCCCAAAGCAAAAGTATGAGCGGAATCAGTGAGTTGATGAAAACGACGATCTTGGGAAAGGTCATGGCGCGTCCTTCAGAAATTCTTCACAAGGTCCATTCCCTGATAGAGGTGCGCGACCTGTTCGCCGTAGCCGTTGAACAGCAGCGTTTTGCGACGTGTATATTCGCCGATGCGAAGCTCCGTGGCCTGACTCCAGCGCGGATGCGGCACGCTCGGGTTCACATTCGAATAGAATCCGTATTCGTAAGGCGTTTGGATGTTCCACGTCGCCGGCGGTTGATCGGCCACGAGTGTGATCTTGACGACCGACTTGATGCTTTTGAACCCGTACTTCCACGGCACGACGAGCCTGATCGGTGCGCCATCCTGTGCTGGTAACGTCTCGTCGTAAAGACCGGTCGCCATGATCGTCAGCGGATGCATTGCTTCGTCGAGACGCAGTCCCTCGACGTAGGGCCAGTCAAGCACACCGGTGCGCTGGTTCGGCATGCGATTCGGATCGAACAGCGTTTCGAAGGCGACATAATTCGCTTGCGACGTTGGCTCAACTTTCTCGAGCAGTTTGTTCAACGGAAAACCAATCCACGGAATAACCATGGACCAGCCTTCGACGCAGCGCAGCCGGTAAATTCGTTGCTCGAGGGGAAACTTCAGCAGTTCATCAATATCGAAAACGCGCGGTTTGTTAACTAAACCGCCGACTGACACTTCCCATGGCCTGGTTACAAAACCTTTTGCAGCGCGCGCAACACCGTCTTTCGAAGTGTCAAACTCGTAGAAGTTGTTGTAGTTCGTGATCGCTTCCAGCGGCGTCAATTGGTCTTCGACCGCATAGCCGTTTTTGACCGCCTCTGATTTGGACTCGTTAGCGACGGCGTTGAGCTTCTCCCCTTCCACAGGTTGTGCTGGCGCGGGATTCAATCTTCGATAGAGAAGCGTGCTCGCGGTGGCCGTTCCGGCGAGGACGGCCGCGCGCATGAAAAGACGCCTGTTCAAATATGTTTCTTTATCGGTTATCTTGTCCGGCATTTTGAAAACCTTGCTTATAGGACCTATACGACCTATTGATCATGCAAGAAACCCCCAATTCTGAAAAGCACCCTTCTGACAAACTAGGATTCCGGAGCCTGCTGCTGCGTTGGGCGATAGTGCTCTTTGTGGCGGTCGGAATTCTTTTGATCCCGGCTCCGGAAGGCGTCACGCCACAATCGTGGCGGCTGTTGGCGATCTTCGCGGCGACGATCATGGGGTCGATTGTTCGCCCGATCCCCGGCGCCGCTGTCGTCTTGCTGGGCGTCACCGCTTTACCACTCTTCAACGTGATGAAGATGAACGAGGTGCTCACCGGCTACGCGGATCCGGTCGTGTGGCTCGTACTCGCCGCCTTCTTCATCTCGCGCGGCATGATCAAGACCGGCCTGGGCCGTCGTATCGCGTTTCTGTTCATCAAAGCCATTGGCAGACACTCACTCGGACTCAGTTACGCGCTTGCTTCGACTGAAACCGTGCTCGCCACCGTGATCCCTTCAACGGGCGCACGCTCGGGCGGAATCATCTTTCCGATCGCCAAGAGTCTCGCGGAAGCTTACGAATCACGACCCGGACCAACCGCGCGTCGACTCGGCGCGTTTCTGATGGCGAGTGTGTATCAATGTAACGTCATCGTCTGCGCGATGTTCCTGACAGGTCAAGCCTCAAACCCGATCATTGCACGCTTTGCCCAGGAAACGACCGGAATCGAGATCACTTACGCGCGTTGGGCCATCGGCGCCATCGTTCCCGGACTACTTAGCTTGATAATAGTTCCGTGGTTGTTGTATCGCGTTTTTCCACCCGAGATAAAACACACGCCCGCAGCCGGTGAGTTTGCCGCGAAAGAGTTGCACTTGATGGGACCAATGAAGTGGTCCGAGTGGCTGATGCTGTTTGTCTTCGGCGTAGTGGCGATCTTGTGGATGACAACCAAATTCCATGGCATCGACTACGCGGCGGTTGCACTGCTGGGCATCAGCGTGTTGCTGATTACGGGCGTGTTGGATTGGGAAGATCTGATCACGGAAAAAGCCGCGTGGGCCGTGTTCATCTGGTATGGCGGTCTGATACGTATGGCCGAGGCGCTTGGCCAAACGGGTTTGACAAAACGATTTGCAGAGGCTGCCGCGGGACTCACAACGGGCTGGAAATGGTGGCTTGCGCTTGCAGTGTTGCTGCTGATCTATTTCTACGCGCATTACGTCTTCGCGAGCATCACAGCGCACGTAACGGCGATGTATGTGCCGTTTCTAATCGTTATCCTTGCCGCCGGTGCGCCGCCGTATCTCGCGGTGTTGTCGCTGGCATACTTCTCAAACCTGGCGGCATCGTTGACGCACTACGGCACAACGCCCGCGCCAATCTACTTTGGGGCGGGTTACACCACTCAACGCACGTGGTGGTGGCTTGGGCTAATTGCCTCAATAACCACAATTCTTATTTGGAGTGTCGTGGGCGTCGCCTGGTGGAAGATTCTCCGACTCTGGTAACAAAGACATGGCTGGATACTCCGGAACACCTTTACCGAAGAAGCTGGGCATCAAGGAACAGTCGCGTATCGCGTTCATTAACGCACCGAAAGACTTTCAGTCTTATCTCGGTCCACTTCCGCCGAGCGCGGAAGTCGTCAAACGCCTAACGAGGCCATTGGACCTCGTGCTTCTGTTCGTCACTTCTGAACGCGCGCTGACACGAGACTTTGCAAAGCTCGCTGACAAACTCGCTACTAAGGGAATGATCTGGATCGCATGGCGTAAAAAGAGTTCAGGTGTCGCAACTGATCTTTCATTCGATCGCGTGCAACGCATCGGTCTCAATGCTGGACTCGTTGATGTGAAGATCTGCGCGATTGATGAGACGTGGTCGGGTTTGAAATTCGTGTTTCGTTTGAAGGATCGGAAGACGTGATCGCGATTTCCACAGGATGTGTGGAAAACTTTGTGGAAATCATAGGTCTGAATTTTACAAAGCTGTTACAAACGCGCACTTACAACACTTTGCACACGTTAGCGGCGTGACAGAAACTCCTTGCGAGTGAACGTGTTAGTTCTTTTGCGTGGTTTGGAATTGACGTTTTTCTGATGGTCCAACTTCGTGTCTACTAATTGTGGGACCATCGAAAAGTGATACGAAGCAATAGCGCCAAACATACGGCGAACGCTTTTTCAACTCGCAATGACTCTCTCGTTTTCCTAAGAAATCACGTCACTCAAATTTAACCTCAGCACAACCAAAACATAAAATTCGATCGCTCGATCGCTCAACTTCCGCGATGCAAACAACTCTTAAATAGCAGGATAGATGATCGCATCACACGTGATCTTAAGACGAAATTTCGCGATTAACTTTCAACCGAAACACGTCTGAAAAAGGTGTTGCAAAAATGCTATCGATAACTATAATGCGAATCCCTCGCTGAACATTGATTGCCAGAACAAGTAGGGTCAGCGGCCTGTTTTTGATTTCGTTGATGGTGACCAGAGCTCTCATCTCTTTCTCGCAATTGCCCGGAGCCTTCAACGCAAGACGAGTCAGGTGAAGTATCGGGGCGCGGCGCATGCGGCTGTCGCGCAAGGCAATCCAGGCGATTCGCCCAGTGGTGGGCACCTTCGTCAAACAATAATTCAAACTAAGCGTCCTAACCGGAATCCCTGTTTATCCGGGTAGGTGAAGTATTGCCGCTTTTGCGGTTGAAGTGTGGTCTTCTATTGCCCAGTGGAGTTGCTTCGAAATGAAAGATGAAAAATTGCTATCCCCCCAATTGAAACATTGTCCGATCTGTTCACAGGATTTACCGATAGCCGAATTTGGAATTTGCCGAGCACGTAAAGATGGCCGAAATCTTTATTGCAAAAGTTGTATCCGTCAGAAAGTAACGCAAAGCCGCCGCGCTTTGAAGGAATACAAGTCAGCCCGCAAGCGCTACATCTCACAGCAAATCGAAATGACGGAAATGATGGTTGGCGACTCAGCGACCGCACACTATCCTTCGAAGGCAGTCAGCAAACTCTCTCCCGTGGAACGCGTGCGCGATGCCATTCGCAAAGGTTCGCGCACGCAACGCGAGATCGCTCAGGAAACAAAGCTCGGCAAAGACGAAATCGGCGATGCTCTAGCCAATCTGCTGCTCTGGACTCACGAAATCAGAACGCAGGTTGTTGGTAACACTCGGCTCTACTTTCTTAACGAAACAGAAGACACTGCGACGGTCGAGGAGACCGCGCAGCTACCTGCTCGTAAGCGAGACGTGCCGAGCTCCTTCAGTTGTTTGCAGGGAATAATGCCTGGCAGGAATCCCGAAGGTGAACCCGCGAAGATTGGAGGCTGGGTGGCAGCCTAGCCTCTAAGCATTGCCGATTTTCGATTGCCGATTGAAGAGTTCTCAAGTGCTTCAACAAACTCGGCCAGCGGCAAATCGAAAATCGGCAATCGAAAATCGAAAATGATCAGGCGAAAGCCTCCAGAACCTCACTGGCGTGATCTTCTGGCTTCACTTTCTCAAAAACTTTTTTGATCTTGCCCTTCTCATCGATCAGAAAAGTCGTTCGCAGAACACCCATGTACGTTCGCCCCATAAACTTCTTCTCTCCCCAGACACCGTAGGCGTCCGCGATCGCATGGTCCTTGTCGGCTAAGAGAGTGAAAGGGAGTTTATACTTGGTTTCGAATTTTTTATGCGAAGCTTCACTGTCCGGGGAAACGCCGAGAACGGTGATACCTTGCTTTTTGAACTTTCCCCAGGCGTCGCGAAATGAGCAGGCTTCTTTAGTGCAACCTGGTGTATCGTCTTTCGGATAAAAGTAGAGTACAACCTTTTGGCCTTTTAAGTCCTTCAAGCTGACCGCTTCGCCGTTTGCGTCGGTAGTCTTGAAGGCAGGTGCATTTGTTCCTTCTTTAATCATGGGCCAATTGTAGAATGAAAGCGCAGATCATGAAAACCTCGACTAAAAGTAAACACAACTATTGGATGGTGAAACAGGAACCGGAAACTTATTCCTGGGACGATTTTGTAAAAGACGGCAGTACTGATTGGTCCGGCGTGCGAAACTACCAGGCACGAAATAACCTGAAAGGGATGAAGGTTGGCGATCGTGTTCTCTTTTACCACTCAGGCAAGGGAAAAGAGGTCGTCGGACTCGCGGAAGTGATCAAAAGCGCCTATCCCGATCCGACTGCTGACGATCCGCAGTGGGTCGCGGTCGATCTCAAACCCGTGAAGCCGTTGGCGACTCCGGTCCAATTGGCGGCGATTCGTTATGACAAACGACTCAGTCAGTTGCCGTTGATTCGGCAGTCGCAGCTTTCGGTGATGCCGCTTACGAAAGACGAGTTTGACGTGATCGTGACGATGGGTAGCGGCAAAACGCGGAGTGCGAAGCGTTAAGGAGGTTACAGATGTTCAAGCAGCTTGATTACACGATGATTGTCGTTTCCGACATGCAGCGATCGGTTGAGTTTTATCGCGACTTACTGGGGATTCCGTTGAAGTTTGAATCGCCAGACTGGACCGAGTTTGCCACAGGTGCAACGACGCTCGCGCTGCACGGAGGAGGCGTGCCGGGTCCGCCTCCGCAAGGCGATCCGTCGAAGCGCGCCGGTGCGTGCTCGATCGGTTTCAATGTCGACGACGTTGATCAGACTTACGAAGAGTTGCAAGCAAAAGGAATTCGCTTCGTGATGCCGCCGACGCAGCGTGAAGGTGAAGGCATCAAGCTGGCGGTCGCGATCGATCCGGATGGTCTCCCAATCTCGTTCGCGCAACTGATCGCACAGGGCGCCGGACACTAATCGAACAGCTTTTGCTCGTCAGTGTCGGGTGTCGCTGATTCCTTCAAACGGGGATAGATCGCAAACAGCGGTTCTGGCGCGGGGAGTTTCTTTTCTTTCAACGCGGCCTCAATTTCGATTGCATTCACCACACCTTGTCCGCGAAAGTGGTTGTTGGTGATCACGTACGTTTGGCGCGTGTGCTTGGCGACGTCTTTGATTCGTTTCAACCACGGTTCGAGTTCGTCGTGACTGTAGAGATAGTTATAACGCTCATGAGGTGGCGCTTTCTCTCGAAACCAGTTCTGGTAGTTTCTGCCGTGCAGCCGAACATAACCGACAGGTGAAGTTGTCAGCGCCGCCGGCCGGATCGATTTCGCGAAGATCGGCTGGTCGATGTTACAGATTCCCACACCTCTTTCTTCCAACCATTCGTACATCGCCGGAGTGTTCCACGACGCGTGCCGCACTTCGAGCACCAATGGATACTTACTAAACTTTTCCAGTAGTTCCGCCAGATAAACACGATCGTCAACTGTGTTTTTGAACGACCACGGAAACTGAAGCAGCAGCGCGCCGAGTTTTTCGGTCTTCAGGAACGGCTTCATTCCGTCGTGAAACTCTTTTTCATCCTTCTTGGTCGCTTTGCCGCGTTCGTGTGTGAAGAGGCGATGAAGCTTCGCCGTGAAAGTGAACTTCTTGTTTGCGGCCACACGACTGACCCAGGCTTTGGTTGTTGTCGGCGCCGGTGGGCGATAGAAGCTGCTGTTGATCTCGATCGTGTTGAAGAAGCGGGCGAGATATTCGAGCGGGTCGAAGTTCTTGCCGGGCTTCTGCGGATAAACAGTCCCTTCCCAGTCTTTGTAAGACCAACCT
>DATEHX010000147.1:0-6207 GCA_035279345.1 Pyrinomonadaceae bacterium
GGGATTCGTTCGTTGATGACGCTGATGACGCTCGCGGTGGTGTTTGCCTATTTTACGTATCCGCGATCCAACGACTCGCATGGTCCACGTGGAAAATTTGGTTGGTTGCGTAGTTTTGGTTTTTGGCGAACGTTGATCATCCTGGCTTCGGCAGTGCCAATCGCGATCTTGACCAACGCTTCGCGCGTCAGCGGTACGGGAATCCTATCGCATTACTACGGCACGGGCGTTGCTGATGGATTTTTCCATTCGTTCTCTGGTTGGGCCATCTACGTTGTCGCTTTCCTGCTTTTGTTTCTGGTCGGATGGATTGTGGACCGGTTTAGACCACGCCCTGTCGGTAAACCGGACGATAAGAGTTCACGCGAGCACGCCACCGTTGCATCAACAACAACAGTATTACCGGCGGAAGGAACAGAATGACTAAGTCGTCTACGTTGCGCTTTGCGATCTTGTTTGCCGCGATCATCGGTGTCGGCGTTTTGGTGAACACCTGGGCTTATCTCGGCGAAGCGCACGTCGATCGGAAACCGTTGAAGGACTTTCCCGCGCAATTGGGTCAGTGGCAGAAGAGCAAAGATACGACGATCGACGACGAGACGATGAAGGTGTTGCGCGCCAGCGATTATCTGTTGCGCGACTTTCAAACGCCGAACGGCCAGGCCGCGAATTTTTACGTCGGTTACTACGCGAGCCAGCGCGAAGGCGCGTCGTACCACAGTCCTTTGAATTGTTTGCCCGGATCGGGTTGGACGTTGACGCAGCCTGACAAGGTCACGATCTCGCTGCCTGACGGGCGTTCATTCGCCGCTAACAAGTGGGTGATACAAAACGGTGATTACAAGAGCCTGATGATCTACTGGTACCAGGGACGCGGGCGCGCGGTGGCGAGTGAATATTGGGGAAAAGTTTATACAGTGATCGATAGTGTTCGGTTGCGCCGTTCAGACGGCGCGATGGTGCGGGTGACCGTACCGATCGGAAGCTCGGAGACGGCGGCGCTAGACTCGGCCCAAGATCTATCGGCCAAAGCTGCTGCCGCGCTGGACGATTACGTCCCGAATTAAACTGGAAATCTACTTGGGATTGACTGTTTAGAATTAATGGTCAAGTGAACCGCGCCCTTCGGCTTTGCCCGCTGGAAGTCGCGGAAAATGGGGTACAAACAGATGAAAAACGAGTGCTGCGGTCTCCGCAATTCTATTTCTCTCCTTAGTGTCCTGCTGGTTGCTCTACTCGCGCTGAGCGGTTGCACCAACGCTGAAAAAGCCAAGGCCGAACACGTGCGCCGGGGCGAAGCTTACCTGAAAGACCAGAAGTGGCAGGAAGCGTCGCTCGAGTTTCGCAACGCCCTTCAGATCGACGACAAGCTGGCGTCTGCGCACTGGGGTCTCGCTCAGGCTTATGAAGGACTTCAGCGCTTTCCGGAGATGATCACCGAGCTTCAGAAAACCAACGAACTCGACAAGAGCAATCTCGATTCGCGCGTGAAACTCGGCAACTACTTTCTGGCCGCGAGCAGTGGCCGTCCCGAACTTCTCGGCGAAGCCGAACGCCTCGCCAAAGAGGCGTTGGACAAAGATGGAAACCATATCGAAGGCCACATTCTGATGGGCGGCATCTACTTCGCCCGGCAGGATCGGAACAACGCCTTCGCCGAACTGAACCGCGCCATCGAATTGAATCCGCAACGCGTTGAGTCGTACCTCAGCATGGCCCGGTTCCACATCGTCACCAACGAGCGCGACAAAGCAGAGGCACTCTTCAAGCGCGCGATCAGTCTCAATCCCAACTCGCCGCTCGCGCATTCCGAGTATGGCAAGTTCCTGGTCCAGGGAAACCGTCTGCCGGAAGCTGAAGCGGAACTGCTCAAAGCAGTCGAAGTTGGTCCAACCGATCGCAACGCGCGTTTTGTGCTGGCGAGTTTCTATCTCGTCAACAAGCAGCTCGACAAAGCCGAGCAGGAATACAAAGCACTGGCCGCTCTCGATAACGACAAGCCCGAGAACCAGGCAGTGCTGGCCGACTTCTATTCTTCGATCAAACGCGAAGACGACGCGATTCGCATTTATAAAGACATTCTGATCAAGTCGCCCGACTATCTTCAGGGCCGTTATCGTTTGTCTGAGATCCTGTTGCAACGGGGCGACACTCAAGGCGCCGTCGAGCAAATCAACGAAGCGCTGAAGAAGGACAAACACGATCGCCAGGCGCTTTTGCTGCGCGCGCGCGTGCAGATGGCAAAGCAACAACCCGAAGCGCTCAAGGCAGCGATTGAAGATCTGAAAGACGTTCTGCGCCAGGAGCCAAACTCGCGCGCCGGTCTGTATTTCATGGCCCAGGCAAACTTCAGTCTCGGCCTAGTCGATCAGGGACGAGTGTTTGCCGGCGATCTTGAAAGAAACTATCCCGATTACCTGCCGGCGAAACTGATGCAGATTCAGGTTGCTTCGTCTGGCGGTGATCCGAAAGCAGTGATCACTCTCGCGACGGATCTGCTCACTCGCTTGAGCAAAACAGCGCCCGATCGTGACAACTCGCCACAGCTTCTCGGCGAACTCGGTGAAAAGGCGTATCTCGCACGCGGCACCGCGCAGTTGCAACTGAGAAACATGGCCGCTGCTCGCCAGGACTTCGAAATGGCCCGCCAGATTTCCCCGAGCGACCCGGCTGTCTATAACAATCTCGCGCTCGTCTCGATGGCGGAAGAAAAACCACAGGATGCGCTCGCTTCGTTTGAAAACGCGCTCCGAGTCGACGCTACTAACTTCGTCGCGCTCAACGGCATCATCGCGCAATACGCGAAGAGCAGCGAACTCGACAAAGCGCACGCGCGTGTCGATCAGGCGTTGGGCCAATATCCGAATGTTGCGTGGCTCCACTTCCTGAAGGGCCAGGTCTTTCGCGTGCAAAACAACGGTTCGTCGGCTGAAGCCGAGTTTCGCCGGGCGTTGGAACTCGATCCGTCGTACTTACCGGCATATTCGTCGCTGGCGGAACTCTTCATCACCACGAACCAGGTAGATCGTGCGCTCGAGGAGTACAAGAAAATCCTCGCGATTCGTCCGGACAATTCCACGGTCTACACCTTGATGGGCATGCTCGAAGATTCGCGTCAGAATTACGACGCGGCGATCAACCATTACAAGAAAGCACTGGAGCTGGATCAGAACGCCGTGATCGCGGCAAACAATCTGGCCTGGAGTTATGCGGTGAACGGGAAAGGCAACCTCGACGAAGCGGTGCGCCTGGCCCAAACGGTCGTGCAGCGAAATCCGAACATCGCGGGCTTCGTCGATACGCTTGGCTGGGTTTACTACAAGAAGAATCTTTATGCCGCGGCAGCCGAGCAGTTGCAGAAAGCGGTTGCTTTGGATGAAGCCGCCGCGCGCGCGGCAAACGGTTCGCCGAGTGCGACCTATCAGTATCACCTCGGCATGGCATTGAAAGAAAAAGGCGATAAAGCTGCTTCGCAACAGGCGCTCCAAGCCGCGTTGCGACTCAGCGAGAAGCGGCCTTTTCCTGATTTAGAAGAAGCGAGAAAAGCTCTCGCGACGTTGTAATCGATCTAATCCGTGTTATCCGTGGCTGAATTTAAGGAGTACAAGAGATGAGCGCTAATTTTCGACAACGAACCCCCGGTGAATACCTGAAGATTCTCAAGCGGCGCAAGTGGCTGATCATTCTGCCAGTCATTGCCGTGGCCACAGCCGTCGGCTACGTCGTGTACCGTCTCCCGGACGTTTACGAGTCGAGCACGCTCATCGTCGTAAAGCCTTCGACACTGCCAACCAGCACGATTCCAACTGTCGCTGAAGACGGACTGACACGCCAGTTGTCGAGTATCTCGCAAGTTGTCAGCAGCCGCAGTTCACTCGAACCACTCATCGACAAATACGAGCTGTATTTAAAAGAGCGCCAGCGCGGCGAACCGATGGAATCCGTGATCGACATGTTGCGCAACGACATCCGCGTCGAAGTCAACAAGACACGGCTCGACATCACGGACGGCTTCGACATCAAGTTTCGCTATCGCGATCCAAGAATCACGCAAGCCGTCACGTCTGAGTTGGCCGGCAAATACGTCAGTGCCCAAACGAACGACACCATCAACTCCCGAACGGCCGCGAAGCAGTTCATCGACAACCAGGTGAAACAGACGAAAGAGGAGTTGGACAAGATCGATCAAAAGCGCCTCGAGTTCATGCAGGCAAACATCGGTACGCTGCCTTCCGAAAGCCAGTCGCTGCTCAGCCAATTGACCGGGTTGCGCGAACAGCAGAAGTCGTTAATGAATGAAGTCGGCCGGCTACAGGATCGACGTTCGTCTCTTTCGACGCAGTTGACGCTCGTCCAGAAGGCAACCGCACAAGCCATCGATAACGCGTCTGAAGACCTAACGGATCCAAGAACAACTCCGGGCTACGCCGAGTTAGTTAAACGCAAAACCGACCTTCAGGCTGAACTGCGGCAGTTGGAAACGCAGTACAAGCCAATTCACCCGGACATCGTTGCGAAAAAAGAGCAGATCGACTCAGTACAGAAGGCGATGGACGAGCAGCTTAATGAGTGGAAGGACCGCATAACCACCAGGCAGAAAAGACTCAAAGAACATCCGGATCTAACATCGGCGGCCATTCAAGCGGACATAAAAGCCACTGATGGCGAAATCAAGCGCCAGCAGAGTTTGCTGAACGACAACGACAAACAGATCACGTTGCTCACCGAGCGCATCAACAAGGTGCCCGGCTCGGACGTTCAGCTCGGCGCGATCGAGCGCGAATACGAAACCAAGAAATCCGCTTACGACAAGCTGCTCGGCGAGCAGCAAAAGATCTCCCTGGGCGCTGATGCAGCGTCGCAGCAACAGAGTGAAGGTATCGAAGTTGTCGACCCGGCAAATCTTCCGTCGAAGCCGGTCGCGCCGAAGCGTCTCATGCTCGCGGGCATCGGACTCGTTGCGGGACTCGGCATCGGACTGCTGCTCGTCGGGTTGTTTGAAGTGCCACAGCTCTTGACGATTCAAAACAGCGAAGACGCGCGTCACTACACCGGCTTGCCAGTGCTGATTTCCGTTCCTGAACTCTTAACGCCACAGGAAGCACGCTCTTTGCCTCGCCGCCGCCGCTTGCTGCTCGCAGCCGGAGTGATCGCCACTATCGTGAGCATTCCGCTGCTGGCGCTGGCCCTGAGACTCACTCACGTTTTCGAAATCCTGACGCAGTCGAGAGGCGCTGCCTAAGCGAGGTTAAAAAGAGTGTACGCAGAATTTTACGGACTTAAAGAATTACCATTCGCGCTGACTCCCGACCCGCGCTTTATCTACTTCACTCCGTCGCACACGGAAGTGATGGCCAATCTCCACTACGGCATCGAGAGTGGCAAGGGATTGGTCGTGGTGACGGGCGAAGTCGGAACCGGAAAGACGACGATACTGCGCTGGATGATGCAGCGTTTGGACCGCACGGTGCTCGTTGCTTACATCTTCAATCCGCGTTTGTCAGTGCCGGAGTTTTACCAGCACGTGGCGCAGTTGCTCGACGTGCAGAAGTGGGAAACGAAAGCGGAGTTGTTGCTGGAGCTGGGACGCGCGCTCGAATCACGCCACTCGCGCGGTTTGCGCACGGTTTTGATCGTCGACGAAGCGCAGGGACTTTCCGCGCACGTTCTGGAAGAGATTCGACTGCTTTCGAACTTCGAATCAAACACCGCGAAGCAGTTGCAGATCGTGTTGACTGGTCAACCCGAGCTGCGCGAGGTGCTCAACAATCCGGATCTGAGGCAGTTGAAACAACGCATCGCGCTTCGTTGCGTGATCAAGGCGTTGCCGAATGTTGAAGAAACGGATCGTTACATCATTTCGCGACTGCTCGTCGCCGGCGCCGAACGCACCGACATCTTTGCCCCGGCGGCGGTCGATTACATCTTTCGTTGTTCCGAAGGCATTCCGCGCAACATCAACAACCTTTGCGACAACGCTTTGTTGGCCGGTTATGCGGCCGGTGAACAGGTGATCAGCCGGACAATCATCGAGGAGGTTGCCGAAACCTTCGACATGCTGCCGCGCCAGAACCCGGGTATGCCGACGGCCGTTGAACGTGAAGCGCCGTCAAAAATCTTTTCCGCCACCGGCGAAGCTGAGTTATGGGCAGCCGGTACCGGTGTGGAGAAAGAGAGCTAAGACTATGGGAAGAGTATTCGACGCCA
>DATEHX010000148.1:0-3433 GCA_035279345.1 Pyrinomonadaceae bacterium
GTTGACCGGCGTCTCGCAGTCGAATGTGCCCGCGACGTTGAAACAACTATGGACCTGGGAAGCTGGTGAGTCGATCGAATCCTCGGCGGCGATCGTTGGCGGCACGGTGTTCGTCGGTTCGCAAAAGGGTGAACTCGTCGCGCTCAGTCTCGACAACGGATCCGTTTACTGGAAGTTCGCGACCGGCAATCCGATCGGTGAATCGTCTCCCGCTTACGGCAACGGAGCGGTCTTCATCGGCGATCTCGGCGGCTGGATCAACGCGCTGAACGCGAGCAACGGCCAAAAGCTTTGGGCCTTCAAGACCAACGGCGAAATCAAATCGTCGCCGGTTGTAATCGGCGATCGAGTATTGATCGGTTCTTACGACGAACACCTTTACTGTCTTAACGCACGCACTGGCGCGTTCATTTGGAAGTTCAAGACCAACGGACCAGTGCACGCGACGCCCGGCATTTCCGACGGCATGGCATTCATCGCGGGCTGCGACGAGATGTTTCGCGCGATCCGTATTTCCGACGGCAAGGAAGTGTTTAGCGTGTCTTCTGGTGCTTACACGGGCGCGTCACCGGCATTGCGATCCGGCTCCGCGTTTTACGGCACCTTCGATAACGAAGTGCTCAGCGTCAATCTCGCGGAACGCAAAATCGCCTGGCATTACGAACACCCGCAACGCAAGTTTCCGTTCTATTCATCAGCCGCAGTCACACCGGCGCGTGTCGTTCTCGGCGGACGCGACAAACTCGTTCATGGATTAATGCTTAACGGAAAAGCAGCCTGGACGTTCACCACGCGAGCACGCGTTGAATCGTCGCCGGCTATTGCCGGAGACCGCGTGTTTGTCGGTTCGAACGACGGACGTTTCTACGTCCTGAATCTCACAACCGGCGCCAAGCTTTGGGAATTCGAAGCGGGCGCACCACTGTCAGCATCCCCCGCAATCGCCAATGGGCGCATCGTCATCGGTTCTCAAGACGGTCGCCTCTATTGCTTCGGTTAGTTAGACAGGATCAACAGAATGAACAAGATGAAAACCTTGCCTGAATTGAGTCATCTTGTTAATTCTGTCAATCCTGTCAAAGGTGTTATTTGAGGACAGCGACAACTTCGATTTCGATGCGTGCGTCGCGCGGGAGGCGCGCGACCTGCACCGTTGAACGCGCCGGCGGATCGCCTTTGAACTTCGCTTTGTACAGCTCATTCATCTTGTTGTAGTCGTTCATGTCCGCGAGAAACACGGTGGCTTTGACGACGTGATCGATACTGGTGCCGGAAGCTTCGAGCACTGCAGTGAGATTGCGAAACACCTGCTCGAGCTGCGCTTCCATGCCTTCAGCCATCTGTCCGGTCTTCGGATCTATTCCGATTTGACCCGACGTGAAAACCAGATCGCCCACGATGATGGCGGGCGAGAAGATGCCGTTTGGCGTTCCGGTCTTTACTGCTTTGCGTTTGGACGAGGTTTGAGCTTCCATAAGACTACAAAAACATGCAATAACGAAAACCACAAGTACTAATCTCTTCATTGGTTTCCACCTCCAAAATACCGCGCGACCGTCGCTCCCGACGGTTTTTGTGTAACCAGTGAAACTATCCACATCAACAGCGCCGATACGATCACCATCGGCACCACCGGCATGAATCCGAAAATGGCCGTGCCGCCGGGCGTGCGCGATAAGACTTCAGCGCCGCCGAGCGACCAGACGACAGTCGATGGTCCAGGCGCAGGCGCGTGTACAATCGCCTGAAAGATCGCGACTGCCACAACCGCGAACGCCGTCCACAGAGTCACTGCCAACGCGCCCCACTTCGTACTTCCCCTCCAAAACAAAGCGGCCACAAGCAATGGCGACAACGCCGCAAATCCTGAGAACGCATATTGAATCGCGAGCTCAAAGATCGTTTCCGGCGCGCGCAACGCAACGGCGTAAGCAAAGAGCGTGATCAGAATGATGAAGATCCGGCCGGTCTGTATTTGCACGGCTTCGCCAAAGCGACGCTTACCGCCGTAGAAGGCAAAGACGTCCTCCGTAAACATTGTCGAAAGCGCGAGAATCTGCGAGTCACTAGCCATTACCGCCGCCATGATGCCCGCACCGAGCAATCCCGCCAGCCAAAGCGGCGCATAATGTTGCAGCAGCAACATGATCACATCGTCGCCCGCCGCCTGTTCGCGCAACGTTTCACGCTGCTCGGGTTCCATGGTGCGGCCCTGAGTCGCGAGCACGCGCCGCGCTTCCTGTTTCGCCTTGATCTGCGGCATGTCGACGCGATTGGCCATCACGCCGAGAAACACACACGGCAACCAGATCGCGAGAATGCAGATCGGATAGAAGATCACAGTTTTCTTAAACTGGTTCATCTTCTTCGCGGTCAGGCAGAAGATCAGGATGTGTGGAAACGCGATCGCCGAGAGCGGGATAAACGTGTAACTGAAGAAGTAGTAAGGCGAGATGCGTTCGCGCGTCAGCAGATACTTCAGTGGCGAGTTTAGCAGTCCCTGCGCAGCCGTATTAAAACCACCGATTCCGTAGCCGATCACGATCAAAGCGACTGCGCCAAAGCACAAGAACAACACTGTCTGAAACGTGTTGACCCACGCCGTGCCGCGCATGCCACCGAAGAATACGTAGCTCATCACGACCATCGCGACGATCGCGCCGCCAAACCAGAAAGGCACAACGCCGCCGCTGATCGTGTAGAGCGTCGTGCCGCCGCCCATGATGCCGATGATGATGTAGGGAACGAGCAACACGGCCTGGACCACGAAGATCACGGTGCCGATGTGGCTGCACTCCCAACGATCGCGAAACATCTGCACCGGCGTCATGAAGCCGTACTTCTTGCCCAGTGCCCAAACACGCGTGCCGATCAGAAAGATCGTCAACGGGATCACGAGTCCCGACGAGGAGGCCATCAACCCGAACGTGACGATGCCGTTGGCGAACGCATGGCCCGACGATCCGAGGATCGCAAACGCTGTCATATTCGTGCCGAACAGCGAAAACAAAAACACGAATGGACCAAGCGAACGGCTCGCGAGAAAGTAGTCTTCAGCCTTTTCGCGTCCAGTTGCACGGCGAAAAGCAAAAATTCCGATGTAAAGAACTGTCGCGAGATAGATGAAAACTACGATGGCAGGAATCAAGCGGCCTAATCCTCCGTGGGCGGCGTTTCTTCAACTTCACGTTCGAGGTGAGAAGGCCAGGCGAAGGTGACCAAAAGCCACATCAGCAGCGCTGCGGCGACTGAAAACAACCCTTGGTAAAAGAGACCGATGGGAATGAAACCAAAAACCAGATATGAACTCCGCCAGAACCAGATGTCCTGATGAAGTATGTACAGGGCGACAACAGCAACAACAAGCAGGATCGTTTTCATGCTGAGTGGTCGCTGACCCTAACAAAGCGGTTAGGTTGTGTCAAGCAAACTA
>DATEHX010000149.1:0-11414 GCA_035279345.1 Pyrinomonadaceae bacterium
ATCGTTTCGCGCGATGTTCGCGATGGAGCGACTGCTTCCCGCCAAGATCAAACTCTCGATCACTTACTTCTACGGCCGCACGACACGACTGCAGCGAACTGTAAACATCAACGCGCCGCTTGGCGGAACATTCATTCCCGGGTTTCCAAACAGTGGCGAACGGCCGCTCGGCAATGACGCGGGAAATATTTTCGAATACCAGCCGACCGGTAAATCAATCGGCAACACACTCAGCTTCAACCTCAACGGCAATG
The DNA here is from genome assembly GCA_035279345.1 of Pyrinomonadaceae bacterium. Taxonomy (GTDB): domain Bacteria; phylum Acidobacteriota; class Blastocatellia; order Pyrinomonadales; family Pyrinomonadaceae; genus PSRF01. The sequence goes on from DATEHX010000149.1 coordinate 255, forward strand.
TGAAAGCGGTCAGTTTCTGGGGCGGCTACAACCTCAACAAAACGCGAAACACTGACAACGGACAGACCGGAGCGCCGTTCGACGCTTACGACTTCAGTGAAGAGTGGGCACGCACACCCTTTGGCACTTTGAGTTTTGCTTACGGCGGCGGGAATTATCAGGCGCCCCACGGCTTCAGTATGAACGTGTTCACGATCGCCAGTTCAGGTCAGCCTTTCAACATCACGACTGGACGCGATACAAACGGCGACACGTTTTTCAGCGAGCGGCCGGCGTTTGCGACCGACCTGAACAAACCGGGTGTCGTGGTCACACCACTTGGCGCGTTCGATCCGAATCCTTCTGCCGGTCAAACGATCATTCCGCGAAACTTCGGACGTGGACCAGGCTTTGTCTCGGTGAATTTCAACGTGGCGAAAGTGTTCAAGTTTGGACCAGCGATCGCGCCGAACGCGCCACCGCCGGGTGGACCAGCCACGACCAATGCGGGCGCACCGGCTCCGTCAGGTCCGGGCGGCACTGCGGCGAAACCACCGGCGAAGCCACCAGTGCAACGGCCGTACTCATTAGTCTTCTCGGCAAGCTTCAACAATTTCTTCAACCGCAACAACGAGGGCACGCCGATCGGCAACATGTCCTCGCCCTACTTCTTGAAATCCGCGTCGGGTTCAAATACCTTCTTCTTCGGCGGTGGCAGTGGCTCCGGTGGTAATCGAGTCATTACACTGCGCGTAAGGTTGAGTTTCTGACATTTCCGATTGCCAATTGCCGATTGGGCGACCAGAGCTCTTCCCAAAAATCGACAATTGGAAATTGGCAATCGGCAATTCTAATAAAATCATGCTGACGCACATTGTGGTCTGGAAGTACCGCGCGGACACGGAGCAGTTTGCGCGCGAGGAACACGTAACTCTTTTGCGCAATCTGGCGACGATAATTCCGGAAGTGCAGAGTCTTTCGGTGGGCTTTGACACGCTCGATCTGCCGCGCTCTTACGACACGGGTCTCGTCGCAACCTTCGCCGATCGCGCCGCGCTCGACGTTTACACCGTTCATCCCGAACACATCAAGGTCGCGGAGTTTGGACGCAGCATCAGCGAGCACGTCGTATCCGTGGACTTCATTAGTTGAGATCCGTGCGCAAGAAGATACTCATCGCGGTCGTTGCGCTTTTGCTGCTGACCCAAATTCCTTTTGCTTGTCGACGCTACAAGCTGCGCAAGCTGAACGCGGCAGTGCAACAGATCAACGCCGAACTCGCACGCATTCCTAAGCCTGATTATCGCTACGAGTACAAGGGCGTGGTCCACGTGCACTCGTTTCTCGGCGGACACAGTTCGGGTACGTTTTCGGAGATCATTTCCGCGGCTCAAAAGAACCAACTCGATTTTGTGATCATGACCGAGCACACGGAAAAGGATTTCGACACCGCGGCGATGACTTTGCAGGGAATTCATGGCGGCGTGCTGTTCGTAAACGGCAACGAGACTTCCGCTGAAAACGGTGACCGTTTCCTGAAGCTGCCGCAGGATGTTTCGATTGTTGCTTACCCGGAAGAATTTAAGAATTGGGAAGCGCCGGGTCTGAATGGCGTGGAGGTTTACAACGTCTATTCGAACACGCGTCGCGCCAATCCGCTCGTGGCGTTCTTCGACGTGCTTTGGTCGCATCGCGCGTATCCCGATCTGCTCTTCGGGCTTTATTTCGAACGGCCCAACGAGAGTCTGAAGAAATGGGACCAGGCTTTAACGCGCCGCAAACTAACCGCGCTTGGCGGCAACGATGCGCACTCGAACATCGGTGTTAGTCTGCGCGACAGCGCTGGCAAAACACTCGCGGGAATCCAACTCGATCCTTATGAGACCAGTTTCCGCCTGGTCCGTCTGCACGTGATTGCTAAACAGTTGTCGCAGGAGCAGCTCCTTGAGGCTCTAAAGGCGGGACACTGCTTTATAGGTTTCGATCTGTTCGGTGATTCGTCCGGTTTCAAATTCGAAGTTAAAACCCCGACGAAGACCATTATTCAAGGCGACGAAATCCCTCTCGAAAACGACACTCGCTTGGTCGTCGATACGCCAACAGCGAGCCGGATTGTGCTCTTTAAAGATGGTTCGGTAATTCTGAACGAGAGCGGGGTTAAGACAAAGGAAATTCCAGTAACTGAGCCGGGCGTCTACCGTGTTGAAGTTTATTTGCCACAGATTGAACGGATTATCGGTGAGAAGCCGTGGATTATCTCGAATCCGATTTACGTGAGGTAAAAACGGCTACGCCCCACTGGGTGCCCTGCTAGCGGCCCTGTGGGGCGTCAAACCATCGCCGGAAAGCTCCGGCTTACTTGTTCGGAAGCGGTGCGTACGTTCACCGGTACTGTTGGGAACCTAGTGTTTGGTTCCGACACTCCCTCATTCCCGAGTATAGTGGGGTTTCAGGAGAACAGCCTTCCACACACTGTTTTTTCAAGTCCGTCCAGTCTAGGCTCGGTACGCTAGCGTGTCAAGATTCAGCTTGACCGAATATGAACGATACAAGTTATGGACATCAAAATACCAACTCCCCAAAACTTCAACTTCAAAAGAACGATCATTAGCCACGGCTGGTACGGGTTGCTCCCATTTGGCCTAAATTCTGAAAAATGGACACTGTCGCGCGTCATCGATGTTGGCCCAAAGCCGCCCGTAACCGTCACGATGAGTGGACGAAAAAGTCACGTACTTGTCACGGTCCCGCACGCGCTCAACAAAGGCGAGACCGCGAAGGTCATCCGCGACACCCGGCACATACTCCGGCTCGACGATGACCTGCAAGCGTTCTATCTCTCCATCGCCGCCGACCCGGAGTTTTCCTGGATCGGTGTCCAGGGCGCTGGACGCTTGTTGCGCTCGCCGACGGTCTTCGAAGACCTCGTGAAGATGCTCTGCACGACAAACTGCTCGTGGGCCCTGACGCAGAAGATGGTCAAGGGGCTGGTCGAAAATCTCGGGCGCGAGACCGAGGACGGGCGCCGCTCATTTCCTGACGCCGCGGCGATGGCGGAGATGCCGCTGAAGTTCTTCGTGGACGAAGTTCGCAGCGGCTATCGCGCGCCCTATTTGAAAGAGTTGGCGGGACGCGTGGCGACCGGAGAATTGAACGTCGAGGAATGGCTGACCAGTTCAGTCTCCACCGCCGAACTGATCAAGCAGATCAAGGGTGTGAAAGGCGTGGGCGATTATGCTGCTGAGAACCTGTTGAAGTTGTTGGGACGTTATGACGGACTCGCACTCGACTCGTGGACGCGAGCGAAGTTTTTCCAGGTCCGGAACAATGGCCGCAAAGCCAACGACAAAAAGATTGCTCGTTACTATTCGCGTTTCAACGAGTGGCGCGGGCTCGCGCTGTGGTGCGACATGACGCGCGACTGGCTCGAATAGCTTCCGAGTTTCTCTGTGCAACAGAGAAGAAGCTCAAAAACGAAGGGTGGTCTCCGGAGGAAGACCACCCTTCGTTTTTGCTAGTTTGCGCCCCCGCAAACTACTTGTTGAAAACAAGCGTTGAGTCCTGGGCACCGCGCGGACTCTCACTGTGACGAGTCACTGTCAACACCTTACCGTCGCCTGACAACACCAGCTTGTCGTTCGAGTTCAAAGTAATCTCACCATTCGGTCCGTTGAAAGTGGACTTCGACGTCATCTCGATCGTCTTGCCATCTCCTGAAACCGTTGCCTTCCGAACAGTCTTTCCACGCTCGGTCTCCGAAGAAGTTTCACTACCATCAAGATTGTATGTTCTTGGACCGCCAAAGCCGCCGCCCATACCGCGGCCGCCACCACCGCCTCCAGGGCCACCCGGACCACCGGCCGGCGGATTGCCGCCCGTAGACTTCTCTTCGATGGTGATCTCTTTCTCGGTTTGCGTGATCACCCACGAAACGCTTTCGGCGTTTTGCTGGCGCGGATTGAGACCCTGGCTTTTGCTCTTATCAAGCGTCCAGGTGCCGGCGAAATTGGCGGGTGCGGCAGCATGCACGGCCAGAGTGATTACGAGCGCGCTCATTAAGCTAAGAGCATAAAGCAACTTTCTCATTCAAGATCTCCTTAAGAAGTTGTTAATGAATATCCGGCGAATGCGTTTTATGAATGATTCGGCGAATGCGCGGAGTCTAGCAGAACGACCAACGAAATTCTGTAAGCAAATGTAAAGATTTGTATAGCAAAGGTAAAGAAATCCATAGTGGGAACCTTTACAACCGCGACTACGTACGATGCGAGGTGTTGATGATCGAACGCGATCATTTTTCTTGTCATAACCAAACTGCGAGTGGTGTTTAGTCGCAGAGGAGCTCGGTGATAACGAGTGGGCTAACTAAATTAAGGAGAGCTGTAATGAAGTCAATCATGAGTAGAATGCTGGTCGTTTTAATGGTTGGTGCACTGACGAGTGTCGCTGCGCTCGCCAAGACACAGAAGCACAAAGTCACCTTCGAAGAGGACATCAAGGTGAACGGCACAGTGGTAAAAAGGGGCACCTACGACGTCAAATTTGACGACGAGACCAACCAACTGACGATCCTGAAGAACGGTAAAGTCGTTGCCCAGGCTATGGCGCGTCTCGAATCGCGCGACAAGAAAGCCAACGATTTCCAACTCCGTTCCACCAACAAAGATAACGAACAGAAACTGACTGGCGTGACCTTTGGTGGTTCTGATAAAGACGTTGTGATCACCGAGGGCGGTGCGACAACCACGGGCAGCAACTAAGAAAAGTTTTTCCTCCTGACGAGTAATACCCCCTACTACGCCTCTAAGCCGAGCGGCTTGGAGGCGTAGTTGTTTTTGCGGCGAGTTGTTTTTGTGAAGTCTGATCTCTAGTATCTCACTCATGAGATACAGACGATTTGGCCGTACCGGATGGGAAGTTAGTGAGATCGGCTATGGCATGTGGGGCATGGCCAGTTGGTCCGACTCGAGCGACGACGAGTCACTAAAATCGCTGCAAGCTTCAGTTGATCTCGGCTGCAATTTTTTCGATACCGCATACGCTTATGGAAATGGCCGCAGCGAGAATTTGTTGGGCCAGATCGTCCGATCAAATTCCGAGAAACGTCTCTACACTGCCACCAAGATTCCACCGCAGACACTGAAATGGCCGGCGCCGCCTGAGTCGACGTTGATGGAATCCTTTCCGCCTGATCACGTCGAAGAGTACGTGCATCGCAGTCTGGAAAACGCGAAGCTCGATCAGTTTGACCTGATGCAGTTTCACACGTGGAACGACGAGTGGATGCGCGACGATCGCTGGTTCTACAAACTCGACGATCTGCGCAGTCAGAAATTGATCCAGGCAATTGGGATCAGTATCAATCGTTGGGAACCGTGGAACGGTGTGCGCGCCGTGCGCAGCGGCCAGGTCGACGCGGTGCAAGTGATCTACAACATCTTCGATCAGAATCCGGAGGACGATCTCTTCCCGGCTTGCCGCGAGATGAACGTCGCGGTGATCGCGCGTGTGCCGTTTGATGAAGGAACGTTGACCGGCACGTTAACGAGAGACAGTACGTGGCCCGAAGGCGACTGGCGCAACACTTACTTCGTTCCGGAAAATCTGATTCCGAGTGTGGAACGGGCAGATGCGATCAAGAAGCTGCTCGAAGAATGGAACCGCGAACACGAAACGCGCATCACGATGCCGGAGCTCGCGTTGCGTTTCATTCTCGCGAACGAAGATGTGAGTACGATTATTCCGGGAATGCGAAAGCTTTCGAACGTGGAAGCCAACATCGAAGCGAGCGATGCTGGTCCATTGCCGAAGGAGTTGCATGAAAAGCTGAAGGGCTTCCGCTGGGTGCGAAAGCCCACGCCCTGGTCTCAGTGAGCCAAGCCACAAAAAGGCACAAAGCAGTTTACTGACTGGTGTCTTTTGTGCTTTTTGTGTCCAAGACCTTCACCAGAAACGCCCACCGGTCCGCAACCTCTTCGATGATCTTCGAGGTCGGTTTGCCTGCACCGTGCCCGGCCTTCGTTTCGATGCGAATCAACACGGGAGCATCGCCTGCCTGTGCGGCTTGAAGCGCTGCCGCAAACTTGAAGCTGTGTCCCGGCCAAACACGATCGTCGTGATCCGCGGTCGTGACCATCGTCGGCGGATACGAAGTTCCGGGCTTGATGTTGTGCAACGGTGAATACGCGTACAACGCCTTGAACTCATCCGCATTGTCCGACGAACCGTAATCCGAAACCCACGCCCAACCGATCGTGAACTTCTGAAATCGCAGCATGTCCATCACGCCGACCGCGGGAATCGCGGCGCCAAACAGATCGGGACGCTGTGTCATCGCCGCACCAACCAACAGTCCACCGTTACTACCACCGCCAATCGCGAGTTTCGGAGTTGACGTGTACTTGTTCGCGATCAACCACTCGGCAGCGGCGATGAAGTCGTCGAACACGTTCTGCTTCTTGAGCTTCATGCCGCCCTGGTGCCAATCTTCGCCATACTCGCCACCACCGCGCAGATTCGGTTGCGCGTAAACGCCGCCCATCTCCATCCACACGAGGTTCCCGACTGAAAACGCAGGCGTCAACGAGATGTTGAATCCACCGTAAGCGTAAAGGTAAGTCGGGTTGTTGCCGTCGAGCTTCAAGCCTTTCTTGTGAGTGATGAACATCGGCACTTTCGTACCGTCTTTACTCGTGTAGAAGACCTGCTTCGTTTCGAAGTCGTTTGGATTGAACTCGACTTTGGGTTGGCGAAATACGGTGCTCTTGCCGGTCGCAAAGTCGTAACGATAAATCGTGGCCGGAGTCGTGAAACCCGTGAACGCGTAGAACGTTTCTTTGTCCGTCGCTTTCCCGCCGAAGCCGTCAGCCGTGCCGATGCCGGGGAACGAGATGTCATTCAGGAACTTGCCCGTAGTGTCGTAAATCTTGACCTGCGTGTAAGCATCCTTGAGATAGTTAAGGACAAACTTGTGATCGACGTACGAAGTCGTCTGGAGCGTTTCTTTGCTTTCGGGAACAACCACTTTCCAATTCGCGCGTTCGGGTTTCGTCACGTCGATTTCAATCACTTTGCCACGCGGCGCTTGCTGGTCGGTTTGAAACCAGAATCGCGAGCCTTCGTTGCCGGCAAACGTGTAAGCGGCGTCGAAGTCGTCGAGCAGTTTCACAACGGGCGCGTCTTTCGCTTTGAGATCTTTGAAGTAGACGCGGTTTTTGGTGTCAGTGCCCTGATAGATAGTAACGATCAGGTAGTTGCCGTCTTCCGTGACTGAGCCGCCAAACAGCCAGTCTTTCTGATCGGGACGTTCGTAAACGAGAACGTCTTCAGCCTGCGGCGTGCCGAGTTTGTGGTAGTAAACTTTCTGAAAATAATTCGTGGCTTTTAACGCGTCTGCTTTCGGTTCGTCGTAACGATTGTAGAAGAAGCCCTTGTTGTCGCGCGTCCACGACACACCGGAGAACTTCACCCACCTCAGATGATCTGAAAGATCTTTGCTGGTTTCGACGTCGCGAACTTTCCATTCCTGCCAGTCAGAACCGGATGCTGAAAGACTATATGCGAGCAGTTTTCCGTCAGGACTTACTTGCAGACCCGACACCGCGACCGTGCCGTCGGCTGATAGCGTGTTCGGATCGAGAATCATCTGCGGCTGCGCGTCGAGCGACGTGACGGTGTAAAGAACGGATTGATTCTGCAAGCCGCTGTTGCGTGTGTAGAAGTAACGATTGCCTTCTTTGAATGGCACGCCGTACTTCTCGAAGTTCCACAGTTTGGTCAGTCGATCGCGAATCGCCGCGCGTTGCGGGATCGCGTTGAGAAACGCGAATGTCAGATTGTTTTCGGCCTCGACCCATTGGCGCGTTTCTTCCGAGTCGAGGTCCTCGAGCCAGCGGTAGGGATCGGCGACTTTTACCCCATGGTAATCGTCGACCTGATCGGCCTTTCTGGCCACCGGGTATTTGTTAGTTTGGATCATAAATATGGCTGTTGTGATTAGGCACACGAGTACAAATCGGGTCAGTGGGTTAAATGGCATCACAATGCTCCCTTCTATTTCCTTGGAGACAACGCAGTGAGTTTAATCGGGATGAGAGTATACAAAGTTAGGGGGAGACCACAAAACCATCCATAGATTACGCAGAGTCTGTGTAATCTGTGGATGGATTTTTTGGTTGACAACTCTTGAAGTGATGCGCGAATCTAAGCCAACGCTCACCACGCCCCCGGCGAGCATATTTTAGTCCGCAGCTCTCCCGGAGAAGCCATGAAAATCAGATTTTTTGTCATCCTTCTTGCCCTCTTCGTCTTTTCCACCGCGCCAATTCAGGCACAGGAGAGCAGTCCCGAGCAAAACGTACGGCCGCGTACAGTTACGCATCCGACAGTGAATCCGCCTGCGATCAATCCTAATGTGCCACTGCCGGGTGGCGCGCCAGCCGCTGCCGCGGAAGCTCCCAAGAGCACGATGACGTTGCCGTTGACGTTTCTGACGCCGTCGCTGATTCAGTCGCGCATCGGTGAAGCGCAGCGCTTTTTGAAAACGCGCCCGAAGACAACCGCGATGAGCACTCCGTCAATCGAGTTTGTAATCATCGCCGCGCTCGATCGCGACACCGCCAAGACCCACCTGATTACGATTTCCAAGCAAACGTTTCTGACCAAAGGCGCGGAGATAAACACCGTCTCGTCGTTGGGAACAAACGTGAACGTGCGCGTATTACGAGCGAATGGCGTCAACACAGCCTTGACGATCTTTACTCCGGCGGGACAGTCGCTCGTGCCCCTGACGATCGAGTACCCAATCGAGAGAAACGGGCGCTTCCTTGAAATGGCGTATTACACGTCAGCGCATCCGGCGTTGCTTTCGAATGACCTCGTTAGATCGGGTCAATCGTACGTGCGTAACATGCTCGATCTCGCGGTTACGCGTTTGCGCGATCGTGGCGTTGTGATCTCGCCGCAGATCGTCGACGTTGCTGAGCGGCTGTGTTTAGTCGAGCACGTCGATCACGAACGGTTCCGTGCGGAAAACCGGCTCGCGCTTTATGAAGAGATCTATTCGTTGTTTGCGTTGAACGAGCTCGATACGTATCGCTTTTCAGTGAGCAGTGCGGGCGCCGGCGGCATGGTGCAGATGATCCCGTGGGCCTACAACCTCGTGCGTTCGCGGCATCCGGGTGTGGGATTGATTCCCGACTTTGTGACGGGCATGAGGAATCATGCAAATGCGCTGCAGGCGATGCTGCTTTACATGAACGACACGTGGAGTGACCTGACCGCGAGTGACGAAGTGAAGTACGCGCTCGGCGCAAAGATCGCGACACCGGCGGAGCTGCTCGCCGCGGGTTACAACTCCAACGCCGCCAAGCTGCCCGGCTATCTGAAGCGGGGTGGCGACAACTGGCGCGTCCTCATCCCGCGTGAGACGCAGATGTACTTGACCATCTACAAATCCTTCGAGAGTCTCGTTCCCATAAAGACCCGCGTGGCCACGCCGTAAATACCATCCACAGATTACACAGATTGCTTTTAAAAATCTGCGGAATCTGTGGTTAAGTGACGGCTTCACGGTAAGTGGGGTCGGCGTACTGAAGTTTGTAGAGCTTCCAATAAAGTCCCCGCTCGGCTAACAATTCCTGATGCGTTCCCTGCTCGCGGATCTCGCCGTGGTGCAGGACGATGATCCGATCCGCATTCTGAACCGTCGACAAACGATGTGCGACTACGATCGACGTGCGGTCGCGCATCACGCGTTCGATCGCGCGCTGGATCAGTTGCTCCGTTTCCGTATCAATCGAACTCGTCGCCTCGTCGAGTATCAACAACGCGGGATCGAATGCGAGCGCACGCGCAAATGAGATGAGCTGCTTCTGCCCTACCGACAGCCCCGCGCCGCGTTCGCGAACTTCCGCTTTGTAATCGCCTTTCAACCGATTGATAAACCCGTCGGCATGTACTTCACGCGCGGCCCAACGCACGCGCTCTTCACTAATATCCTCGCGGCCGAGACGAATGTTTCCCTCAACAGTGCCACTGAACAGAAACACTTCCTGCAACACGACGGCGAAATTCTCACGCAACGCGCGCAGATCCCAATCGCGCAGATCGACGCCGTCCAGCAGTATGCGGCCACGCTGAATGTCGTAGAACCGCATCAGCAAATTCGTGATCGTCGTTTTACCCGAACCCGTGTGGCCCACGAGCGCGATCGACTGGCCCGGTTCAACCGTGAACGAAACGTCTTTCAAAACCCAGTCTTCATCTTTGTAAGCAAACCACACGTTCTGAAACTCGATGCGCCCGCGCGCGCGATCAGCCTTCAACGGCTTCTCCGGCGGCAGAATCGCGATCGGCAGATCGAGCGTCTTGAAGATGCGATGCGACGCAACGACCGCGGCTTGCAACACGTTGTACTTGTCTGAAATATCGCGGATCGGCTGAAACAACGACTGCGAATACTGAATAAACGCCACCAGCGCCCCGAGCGACAGCGCGCCCTGCATCACGCGATAACCGCCGTACCAGATGATCAGCGCGATGCCGATGGCGCCGATGAGATCGACGAGCGGAAAGAACACGGCGTAATAAAAGATCGTGTCGATGTTTGCGCGGCGATACTCGTTGTTGATGTCGTCGAACGTGTTCAGCGACTTGTTCTCAGCGTTGAAGATCTGCACCGTCTGCGCGCCGGCGAAGTGCTCCTGAAGAAACGCATTGATACGCGCAATACGTGTGCGCACAAGGTCGTAGCCGCGGCGCGCGCCACGGCGAAACCACGTCGTGGCCGCGAACAAGAGCGGCACGGTCAGAAGCGTTACGAGCGTGAGCCGCACGTCCATCCACAACATCACCGAGATGATCGCGACGATCATCACCAAGTCGCCCAGGAGATCCGTGACACCGGCGGTGAATAGTTCGTTGAGCGCATCCACGTCGCTCGTCAGCCGCGTCATGATTCGCCCAACGGGATTGCGATCGTAGTAAGCGACTTCCTGATGTTGCAGTTTGTCGTAAAGCTCTTTTCGCATGTCGAACATCACGTACTGTCCGACGCTGTTGAGAAAGATCGACTGGTAGTAAGAGAAGACTAGTCGCAACAGTTGCGAACCGAAAAACAGAGCCACGAGTAGATTGAGGCCGTCGAGCCTGCGCGGCAGGATGTGCCAGTCGATCGCGTAC
>DATEHX010000150.1:0-6087 GCA_035279345.1 Pyrinomonadaceae bacterium
TGTTCAAGAAAGAGGTTGGGCTTGGCCCCTCGTATGGCCTTTGGCCCATGATCTTTGGGGGCTTAGCCCGAACCAGGGGCCAAGCCCATTGCCTCACCACCCAACCGGCGGGGCGGAGCCCCGCCTCACATCCGGCGGCGAAGCCGTTAAGCACTTTTCGGGCAAAGCTGCCTGAACTCAAAACTAACTATTGCTGCTCGGGTTTCTTGGGCTTGGATTCGCCTGAAGCCGCGTTGATCTCCATCTGCTCGCGACGTTGCTGGAGCTTCGCACGCAGGAGCTCCACTTCGTTATCGGCATTCGCGCATGACACTTCCAACCGCGTCAGACTGGTTTGAAGAATTCTCAACTGCGCTTTAACGCGGTTTCTTTCATTCTCGAGTTGTCGCTGACGCGCCTGCCGCGCTTCCTCCGGACGCGTCGAACCAAAAGTCGCGGTCGCGCGTTCGATGTTTTCCGGCCGCAGAGCAAACTCGATTCCCTCGAGCTGTGCTTCTAAATCCGCAATCTTGCCCTGCACGTCAACCAAACTCATCCGCAACTGCTCGGCACGCTGCTCGGCACGCGTGAGACGTTCCATGTCGAGCTGGTAACGATCGTCGTCCTGCATCTGGCTCAGTTTGTCGTTGAGCCGATCGACCTGTTTCGACAGGTTCGTGATCGTCTTCTGCATGTCTTCCTCAGAAGAGTCATCCGAGACGGCGGCTTTCGGTTTCTTAGCAGGAGCGGGTTCGGCCTGTTCCGTGGTTTGATCGGCCGTGCTGATGATCTTCACGTCGCCGGTAGCCGCGACGTTGTCTGTTTTTGCCGCCGGCGTCGTGGGCGGCGCGATCGTCGGATTCGTGATGACGGGCTTCGCGGGTGCGGGCTTACTTGTGCGGCGCGTTCGTTTCTTTCGGGTCTGCGCTTCGCCTTCAATCAAACAGAAGGTGAGAATGAGACAGAGACTGATAAATAGTTTGCTGTAGTTTCGCAGGCGAACCGGCATCATCACGCTCCTTCCGTCGGGTCTTTAAGATAACCCCGCTATCCAGATGCCATCAAGCTCTAGCCAGATGCTTGGCTCCACGCCGGGCGGAATTGTTCGTTCCAAAACCTGTTAAATGCGCCTGGCGACCACTTCGTAAAGCGCATTTTTGAAGAAAACGCGCTTTAATCGGTCGCCCATGTGCCGCGCCGGCCGCTCGCGCGCGCGTGCCCGCGCCTCGTCGACATTGCTCTTTTCACTGAGAATTTCGAGCGGCAAATCTTTGAACAGCTCACTCGCGCGCGGCAGGGTCAGATGCGTGGTGTGATCCGCAAAGGGCCCGATCTCATACGGAATGCCGAGTCCGCGCCAGCCCGAATGCAAACCCGCCGCAACCGCATAAATCGCGTGATGAAAGTTCACTGTGAAATACAACAACCCGCCCGGTTTCAGGATGCGCACCAACTCCGCGACGATCTGCTTCGGCGATTCCGCGTGGTCAACCACGTTGTCACAAAGCACTACGTCGAAACTCGCGTTCGCAAACGGAAGCTGCTCGCCGACCGCCGCGATCGTTGCCGCACAATTCTGCCAACCCGGAAACAGCCCGCGATAACTGACCGCGAGCGGATCGACGCCCACGCCATGCTTCGCGCCAAAATAAAAGATCAATCCGTGCGCACCACTACCGACTTCAATCACGCGCGCATCGTCAGCGATCGTTTGAAACGTCTCCAACACTTCGCGCACACGCTTCGACGAACGCCGCATCGCAAGGATCAGTTCTTCCTCGTGACCATTCAGATGCTGCGACTTTTTCTGTTGATAAGCCAGTTGGCGTTCGAGGGCTCGGTGCGCCAATCTTTTCTTGATTGATCCGTGTGCGTCTGTGCTCATCCGTGGCTAAAAAGTCTGGACGTTAAACGCTATCTTCGTTGCCGGCGCGGAACTCGTCAACGCCTCGATCCGAATCAACTGCGCACCAGCCTCAGCATATTCACGCACGTTTTCCGGTGTCACCTGTCCGGAGTACTCAATCATCACTGATGCTGAAATCTCTTTCGCAACTGTTCCCAGCCGCTTCAACTCGTCCGCGCTCACACCGTCAAACATGATCACATCAGCGCCGTTTGCGATCGCGTCCTTCACTTCATTTTCCGTCGCCACTTGAACGCCAATCTTGTGCAAATAGCCGAGCTTCTCTTTCGCACTCTTCACCGCGGCCGCAACGCCGCCGAGAATCGAAACGTGATTCGACGTCACCACCACGCCATCGTCGAGACCAAACCGTCCGTTGTATCCGCCGCCAAGCTCGACTGCGTAACGTTCGAGCAGACGCAGACCCGGCGTCGTCGCGCGTGAATCGACAATCTGCGCGCCCGTGCCGTCTACCGCATTCACATACTGGTTCGTGAGCGTTGCGATGCCGGAGAGTCGCTGCAATATATTCAATGCGACGCGTTCGGCGGAGATCAGCACGTCCGCGAAACCGACCATGCGCGCGATCACTTTGCCTGCTTCGACCTGTTCGCCGTCAGCCGCAAACGCTTCGAGTTGTTGTTGCGAGTCGAGCGTCAGAAAAACCTCTTCGGCGGCTTCGAGTCCAGCGACGATCATCTTCTCGCCGGCAACGAAACGCGCGCGGGCGCGTGTGTTACGCGCGACGATCGACTGCGTAGTGATGTCGCCGCGGCCGAGGTCTTCACGAAGAAAGAGTCCGATTTGCGAATAGAGTGCGCCTTCGTCGATCCAGTTCATTGCAGGTTCTCGACTGTTTGTTGAAGTTGTGAGGAACGTTGCGCGATATCGGCGATTCGCGCGCGAACTTCATTGACGCGTTCGGCAGGCGCGCGTTCGACGAAGTTTGGATTACCGAGTTGGGCTTCGAGTTTTGCTGCTTCGGCTTGAAGTTTTTGTTGTTCACGATTGAGACGCTGACGCTCTTGTTCGAAGTCGATCAAACCTTCGAGCGGCACTGCCAACTCCGCGCCACCGAGTAACACCGCACGTGCGGAAGCTTTCGGCGCATCAAGTTTTTCCGTGATCGAAACTTCGGAAGCACGCACGAGCCGCGAAACCTGATCCTTTGCCGCGGCGAACACGTTGCGCAAGTTCGCGTCAGGCGCAGCGATAACGATCGGAATGCGTTCTGAAGGTTTGATGTTCATCTCCGAACGGATGTTTCTGACGCGCGAGATGACGTCGATGATCGCCTGCATCTCGGATTCCGCTGCTTCGTCGATCAACTCGTTGCGGCCTTCGGGATACGCCGCGAGCATGATTGTCGGCTCAGCACCCGTGTAGGCGGAATGAAGGTGCTTACTGCCCGGGAGTCTCAACCACAGTTCTTCCGTGATGTAAGGCATAAACGGATGCAACAGTCGCAACGCTTGTTCGAGCACGCTCAGCAGACGCGAGCGCGCCGCCCGGCGTTGCGGCGTGTCCTCTTCGGCGATCACATCGGCTTTCACGAGCTCGATGTACCAGTCGCAGAAGTCATCCCAGAAGAAGTGATAAAGCGTTTGCACCGCGGCGTGAAACTCGTATGCGTTCAGCGCCGCGTTGACCTCGCGCGCCGTTCTGTTCAATCGCGACAGAATCCATCTATCTCTTAATTGCAGGTCCGTGTCGTTCGTGTCCGTCTGTGGCTCTTCGGAATACAACAAACAAAATCTGGCCGCGTTCCAGATCTTGTTCGCGAAGTTGCGATACGACTCGACTTGTTTCTCGTTCCAGCGCGTGTCGGTGCTGCCGACCTGGGCCAACGTGAGCCGCGTTGCGTCGACGCCAAACTTATCGAACACATCGAGCGGATCGACGCCGTTCATCTTCGTCTTCGACATGCGCTGGCCCTGGGCGTCGAGAATCGTTCCGGTCACGAACACATCTGCAAACGGTTCGCGCCCCATGAACTTCATGCCCGTCATCACCATGCGCGAGACCCAGAGAAAGATGATGTCGCGTGCGGTAACGAGCACCGACGTCGGATAGAACGTCTTCAGATCGTCCGTCTCGTTGGGCCAACCAAGCGTCGAGAACGGCCAGAGCGCCGAGGAAAACCATGTGTCGAGCACGTCAGGATCTTGCGTGAGCTCTACTGTTCCGGCTTTCTCGCGCGCTTCCGCTTCGGACCTGGCGACGATCACTTCGCCGTCTTTCGTGTACCACGCGGGGATTTGATGGCCCCACCAGAGTTGGCGCGAGATGGTCCAGTCGCGCAGGTTTTCCAGCCAGTTGGTGTAGACCTTTTCGTACGGCGTCTCCGGAACGAAGCGTGGTTTGTGTTCCTTCGCCATCAGATCGAGCGCGAGGTCGCGCAACTGGTCCATCTTCATGAACCACTGCGTTGAGATGAGCGGTTCGATCACAGTCTTGCAGCGTTCGCATTTCGAGATCGAGAACTCGTAATCGACAACCTTTTCGAGCAGTCCGAGGCGTTCAAATTCTTCGACAACTTTTTCGCGCGCCGCGTAACGATCGAGACCGGCGAAAGCGGCGCCCGCTTCCGGCGTCATCTTCGCGTGTGGATCGATCACGACGACTTGCGGCAGGTTGTGACGCAATCCGATTTCGTAATCGTTTGGATCGTGAGCGGGCGTGATCTTCACGACACCCGTACCAAACTCCGGATCGACGTACTCGTCGAAAACCACTGGAATCTCGCGATCAGTGAGTGGCAACAGAACAGTTTGTCCTTTTAGATCGCCGTAACGCTCGTCGTTCGGGTTCACCGCGACGGCCGTGTCGCCGAGCATTGTTTCGGGGCGAGTGGTCGCGACCGTAACGTGACGATCGGTGTTCTTGATCGGATAGCGCAGGTAGTAGAGTTTGCCTTGTTGCGGCAATTTTTCAACTTCGAGATCGGAGAGCACGGTCTGGTCCGTCGGACACCAGTTCACGATGCGATTGCCACGATAGATCCAACCTTCGTCGTAAAGCTGCACGAAGACCTCACGCACCGCGCGCGACAGGTCCTCGTCCATCGTAAACTTCTCGCGCGACCAGTCGACCGACGCGCCTTCGCGACGCATTTGGATCGTGATTTGGTTGCCGGATTCGTGTTTCCACTGCCAAACGCGTTCGACGAACTTTTCGCGGCCGAGATCGTGCCGCGACTTCCCTTCTTTCTTCAGCGCGCGCGACACCATCAACTGCGTCGAGATCCCCG
Source organism: Pyrinomonadaceae bacterium (assembly GCA_035279345.1). GTDB lineage: Bacteria > Acidobacteriota > Blastocatellia > Pyrinomonadales > Pyrinomonadaceae > PSRF01. The sequence continues at coordinate 5,136 of DATEHX010000150.1, forward strand.
CGTGGTCCACTCCTGGCAGCCACAGCGTCCTGAACCCGCTCATCCGCTTGTGCCGCGTCATCACATCCATCAACGTGTGCTGAAGCGCGTGGCCCATGTGCAGCGAGCCGGTGACATTCGGCGGCGGAATCACGATCGTAAAGACCGGTGCCTCCGGATCCTTATTAATCTCCGGTGCAAACGCCCCACTCTTCTCCCAGCGTTCGTAATGGTGTTGTTCAGCCTGTTTCGGGTCGTACTGTTTGGGAATTTCCATGCTTTACGTGTGTGCTTTTTGTCTAGTGAACGAAAGCGTTAAGTCTACGCCAGAGGGCGAGCAAAGTTCAAAACAACCGAGCTTCAGTCTTGAAAAAAGTGTACGCTCATGGCAAACTGCAACTCATGACGAATAAAGAAATAGTCCAGGACCTACTCCAGCGAATCCCGGACGACGCCTCACTTCACGATATTGCTGATGAACTGGAATTCATTGCTGCCGTACGACAGGGCTTAGCTGAAGTAGACAACGGAAAGAGCGTTGCTGTCGAAGAAATTGAACGGGACCTCACCTCATGGCATATAAAATACGATTCTCACATTCTGCCCGAGCAGACATAAACCATATCGTTCGATACATCTCAAGTGACAATCACGAGCAAGCTTTTCGGTTTGCGAGATTGTTGATCGAACATGCGATGAGGTTAGCTCAGTTTCCGGAGCGAGGGCGTGTTGTACCGGAGTTTGCCAAAGAGTCGGTCCGCGAGATCGAGATACGCCTGAGTTGTCCGTGTGAAGCTAGCTCCCGGCGCTTGAAAAACGAAAATCGGCAGCTCAAACTTCTGCTGTGAGAATCAACGCAGCTAGTGACAGCGAAGCAGTTCTGAACGACAAAGAGATCGTCATGGACTTGCTGCGGCGTTTGCCGGACGACGTGACGCTCTATCAGATCGCGCAGAAGCTCGAGTTCATTGCC
>DATEHX010000151.1:0-11861 GCA_035279345.1 Pyrinomonadaceae bacterium
AGCCGCTCGTGCCGACGTAAAGGTTCATAGTTATCACAATCCATTACACAGATTACGCAGATAATCTGTGTAATCTGTGGATGGCTTTGGTTGTGGGTCGAGCAATTCTGTGGTACACAGGCAGGCAAAGCAAGGCAACAATCGAAACAACAAAGTAAGTGAGGTACCGTGTCGACTGTTACGTCAAACATCGAATCAGTGCTTCAGGAAGAACGGATCTTCCCCCCTCCGCCTGAGTTTTCCGCGAAAGCGCATATCAAATCCGAAGCAGAGCTCGAACGCCTGCGTGCGGAAGCACACGCTGATCCGGAGGCTTTCTGGGCACGCATGGCCGAGGAACTCCACTGGTTTAAGAAGTGGGACACGGTGCTCAAATGGGATCCGCCGCACGCCGAGTGGTTTGGCGGCGGCAAGATCAACATCTCCTACAACTGTCTCGACCGGCACCTGACCACGTGGCGACGCAATAAAGCCGCGCTGATCTGGGAAGGCGAACCCGGCGAAACGCGCACCTACACCTATCAACAACTCCACACTGAAGTCTGCAAGTTTGCCAACGTCCTCAAACACGCCGGCGTCCAGCGCGGCGATCGCGTGGCGTTGTACATGCCGCTGATTCCGGAACTCGCGATCTCGATGCTCGCTTGCGCACGCATCGGCGCGACACATTCCGTCGTGTTTGGCGGTTTCTCCAGCGCGGCGTTGATCGATCGCATCAACGACGCGAGTTGCAAGCTCGTCGTGACAGCGGACGGGGGTTGGCGTCGCGGCAACGAGATCAAACTCAAACCCGCGGTCGATGAAGCGTTGAAAGAAACGCCTTCCGTGACCGCGTGCATCGTCGTGCGCCGCACGGGCTCGCAACAGGAGATGCAGGAAGGACGCGACTTCTGGTGGCACGAGTTGATGGAAACCGTCGAAATCGAATGCGCGGCGGAAGAGTTGGACAGCGAACATCCGCTCTACATCCTTTACACCTCAGGCACGACCGGCAAACCGAAAGGTATTCTCCACACGACCGCCGGTTACCTGCTGCAAGCACATCTCACGACCAAGTGGGTTTTCGATCTCAAAGACGAGGATCTCTACTGGTGCACTGCCGACATCGGTTGGGTCACGGGTCACAGTTACGTCGTTTACGGTCCGCTTTCAAACGGCGCAACCGTGCTGATGTACGAAGGCGCGCCAAACTTCCCAGAGCCCGATCGCTTTTGGACGCTGATCGAAAAGCATAAGGTAAACATCTTCTACACCGCGCCAACTGCCATCCGTGCGTTTATCAGATGGGGCGAACAGTGGCCGTTGAAGCACGACCTCTCGAGCCTGCGTCTACTCGGCACGGTCGGCGAACCCATCAATCCCGAAGCGTGGATGTGGTATCACAGAACCATCGGCAAGGAACGCTGTCCGATTGTCGACACGTGGTGGCAAACCGAGACGGGCGCCATCATGATCACGCCGCTTCCCGGCGCGACGACCACAAAACCCGGCTCCGGAACAAAACCGTTTCCCGGCATCGACGCGGACATCATGACGCGCGAGGGCGAGTCAGTCGGTCCGAACGAGGGCGGTTATCTCGTGATCAAACGGCCGTGGCCGTCGATGTTGCGGACGATCTGGGGCGACGACGAGCGCTACCGGCAACAGTATTGGTCTCAAATTGACCGAATTTACTTTGCCGGGGACGGTGCGAGACGCGACCCGGACGGATATTTCTGGATCATGGGGCGTATCGACGATGTAATTAATGTAAGCGGACACAGATTAGGAACAGCGGAAATCGAAAGTGCCTTGGTTTCTCACAATGCGGTGGCCGAAGCGGCAGTAGTGGCTCGGCCTGATGAATTGAAGGGATCGGGAATCGTGGCTTTTGTGACGTTGGAAGGAACGCAGAATCCGTCGGAGGCGTTGAACCAGGAACTCCGCGAGCACGTCGTGAAGGAGATCGGCGCGCTCGCCCGTCCCGACGAGATTCGCTTCAGCGACGCTCTGCCAAAAACTCGATCCGGCAAGATCATGCGGCGCCTGTTACGCGAAATCGCGACCAGCGGAACAGTCGCCGGCGATGTAACCACACTCGAAGACTTTTCCGTGCTCGAAAAGCTCAGAACGGAGGAGGAATAAACATGCCCCGGCAATACGAATCTGAAAGCCGCTCAGGACCACGTTATCTCGCCAGTCTCGAAATCAAGGCCGAGTGGGACGAGCCGAGCGGTACGCATATCACCGTTGAAGGCACGACGGAAAACGTCGGACCTGAAGGAACATTGGTCCATCTCCCGCGGCAACTGCCGCAAGTCGGCAGTACGGTAAGGCTGGAAGTTCTCGGCGAAACCGGCGAGAAGCTTCAGGTTATCGCTGAGGTCTTGCGAATCGAGCGCCATCCGGGTCATCCGTTGGCCGCCCTGCAATTGCTTGGTGAAACTGATGAATGGAAAGGTCTTGTTTGGGAACCGGCTGCTCCCCGCATAGCGCCCCCACCGCCCGCGGAGAGTGACAGCGAAGAAGGCGAGCCGGAAGAAGACGACGGCGTAACTCACTGAAGGACCAATATGATAACCCTTAACTCAAACAACAACGGAAACGGAAATTCTCACGAGCGGCGGCGTTTTCCGCGTTACTATGTCGCGTCGCGGCTGACGCTCGCGATTGAAGACGAAAGTTTGAAAGAGTCGATTGGCCTCGGTGAGCCGCAGGACATCAGTCTCGGCGGTTTACGAGTGACGAACCTGCCCGCGTGTCCAAACGTAAAGGTAGGCGATCAGCTCGGCTTGTTGCTGCTCGATGGCGAGGACGCATTGTCGTTGACGGCGGAAGTAGTCCATCATGCAACGACCGATACGTTTGGAGTTGAGTTTCGCGGGTTGTCGAATCACGATCAGAGAGCAGTGGGAGAGTTTATTGGACGGCTGCACGCGCCTCATAAAAGACGCGCTAGCGATTCACGGTGAGCAAAACGACGAAAGAGACGAATAAAGAACCTGCGGTGAGGACTGCGGTTGAAATAGCCGACACGCCGTCCCGCCTTGTCTTTCGGATCGCGGTTATTGTGGTCGGAGTTGTGTTGGGAGCAGTTGCGGTCTGGTGGGTGATTTCCAGGTTAACCGGAATCATCCTGCTGCTGGTCCTGTCGATCTTTTTTGCCTACCTCGTTGCGCCCTTGGTTGAGTTTCTGCGAAAGCCAAGAAATCTCGGCGCACGAACAGTCGCGATGCCACGGGCGCTGGCGATCATGATTGCGTACGTGACCATCGCGGTCGTTGTCGTCGTTGCCGTCTATGCCGTCCTCCCGAGCCTGACGAATCAGTATCCGGAATTTGCCAACCAGGCCAAGGAATACTGGGCATCGTTGGGTGAAAGAACCAAGTCACTAATTGAATACTCGCGTTCGGGCCGCTTGCCGCCTCGCGTCGTCGAAGAGATCAACAATGCGGTGCCGAAGGTAGTTGAGAAAGTGAGCACCGTTGCGACGGAATTTGTTACGTCGGCACTCGCCTATCTGGTCCTTTACATTCCGTGGTTGATCCTGATTCCGATACTCGCGTTCTTCCTGCTCAAGGACGCAGACAGTTTTCGCCGTTCCGCGTTGTTGATGTTGCCACGCGGACGTTGGCGCTGGCGCGGTGACGAGTTTTTTCAGGATATCAACAACACACTCGCGGCTTACATTCGCGCGCAACTAACGGCGTGTCTGTTTATCGGCGTGGTATGCGCGATCGGTTTCACGCTGCTCGGATTGCCGGGTGGGCTAGTGATGGGCGTGATTGCCGGCGTCTTTGAGTTTGTGCCGCTGGTTGGACCGGTGACAGTGGCGCTCATGGCGGCGATCCTCGCGATGCTGCACGCGGGTCCGTTCAATGCTTTTCTGGTGCTGCTGTTTTTAGGCGTGTTGCGAATCGTGCAGGACTACGCGGTTTATCCGCGATTGATCGGACAAGGCATTCACCTGCATCCGCTCGCTGTGATCTTCGCGATTCTGGCCGGTGAGAAACTCGGAGGAGTGCCGGGAGTATTCTTAGCGATTCCGTTGGTGGCGATCCTGACGGTCAGTTATCGTCACTGGCTCGAGCATTACGGAAATGAAGGTTTTGCCGATCTGTTGGAACCGACGCCGGCCGTTGCCGTTGTTGAGACTACGACGGCGCCCGATCCGGTGGTTGAAGAAGAGTTGCACCACGAGACAACACCCGAACAAATGGTCCGTGTTCGGCCCGACCTAACGACTGGTGAATTAAAAATGCCGGTGGAAGAGTAAAACCATCCACAGATTACACAAACTCTGCGTAATCTGCGGAAGGCTTTCGCGACATCAAATCCACAAACCGCTGAAAGTGATGTTCCGCATCGTGTGGGCCAGGCGCGGCTTCCGGGTGATACTGCACCGAGATCACCGGCAACGTGCGGTGACGCATTCCTTCTACACACTGATCGTTGAGATTGATGTGCGTGACTTCAACATCCGGTGGAAGACTCTCCGCGTTCACCGCGAATCCGTGGTTGTGTGAAGTGATCTCCACTCCCTTTCCCGACACTTCCTTCACCGGTTGATTACCACCGCGATGTCCAAACACGAGCTTGAAAGTCGTGCCGCCAAAAGCGCGTCCGAGTAACTGGTGTCCGAAACAGATCCCAAACATCGGCACGTGCGCTTGCAGCAGTGCGCGAATCTCTTCGACTTCCTTGTTCATCGACGCCGGATCGCCTGGTCCATTCGAAAGGAAAATTCCGTCCGGCTTCAGCGCCAGCACGTCGGCAGCCGGCGTGGAAGCAGGCACGACGGTGGTGCGAACGCCGAGTTCGGCAAGTTCGCGCAGCGAGTTGCGTTTCACGCCGAAGTCGTAACAGACAACGTGAAAACGCTCTTCGCCGTTAGCGGGAAACTCGTAGGGTTCTTTGGTCGTGACAACGCTCGCCAGTTCGCGATTCTCCATCGGCGGCGACTGGCGTGCTTTTTCCACCACACTCGCTTCGTCGAGATCGGTAGTTGAAAGACACGCGCGCATCGCGCCTTTGTCGCGAATGTGACGCACGAGCGCACGCGTGTCGATACCTTCGATGGCGACGATGTTCCAACGTTTCAAATACGACTCGAGACTCTCTTCAGCGCGCCAGTTCGAAGTGATCCGGCTCGCTTCACGCACCACAAAACCCTCGACCCACGGGCGCGAGGATTCAGCGTCGGCTTCGTTGACGCCGTAGTTGCCGATGAGGGGATAGGTCATGCAGACGATCTGTCCGGCGTAAGACGGGTCGGTCAGTATTTCCTGGTAACCGGTCATCGACGTGTTGAAAACGATTTCGCCGCACGCTTCGCCTTCGGCTCCCCACGAGAAACCACGGAAAGTGCGTCCATCTTCGAGTGCTAAGAGGGCTGGTTTGTTAGTGAGCATTGCTAAAAAATAGATCCGATAGGTCCTATACGACCTATTGACTCCCCTTTATGAATTGCTGTGCTTCATTTAACCACCGTTTGCTCGCGCGATATTTGTACGCCGGAGCGGTTTTCACGGCCTCGATACAGGCTTGCATGAGGTTGGTCGCTTCGCGTTTGTGACCGAGACCGGCGTGAGCGCGGCCCATCAAATACAAACCTTCCGGATCCGAAGGCCGATGTTCGAGAAACTGCTCCAACGCGTTTCGCGCATCTTCAAACTGGCCCGCCGCGATGTACGTTGCCGCTACTTCGCGCCAGATCTCGTACTGCGAGTGTGCGGGATCGCGCGTCACGACGTGCTCGAAGTTCTGAATCGCCTCGGCGTAACGTTTCTGTTGCCGCGCGATGCGGCCCAACTGGTAACTCGCGTCGATCTCGCCATCGTCGATCTGAAGTGCGCGTTCGAAACGTTCGCGCGCCTGATCGAGTTCGCCGCGGCTCTGGTGAATCAAGCCGAGATTGTAATGAGCGGAAGCGTCTGCCGGATTCAGCGTCGCCGATTCGAGATTCTGTTTGAACGCTGCCTTCGCGCGTTGCGTGCCCATGATGTCGCTGAAATAGCCGCGCAGCAACATGAACAGGATGAAGATCAGAAACGGCGACCCAAGCACGCCGGAGAAGAGGCGCACAGCAAGCGGAAGTACAAACGACGCCGCGACTGCCGAGATAACACTGATGCCAAAAGCGCGGGCAAACGATGTGCGAAAGACGTCCTTCACTCCAATCACCGTGCCGATCGCGAACAACACGATCTTGGGCGTCAAAAACAAACTCTGCGCGACCTGGACAGGATCCTTTAGCTGCTCAAGGGTCAGTGTTACTTCGGCGGTGTCGCCGAACCACCGGCGCATCGTCTCGGCCGTGTTGCCGGAGTTCTGCACCATCAGTGCGAAGTGGTAAGCCTGAAGTCCCGAGTAGTGAACGATCACCGCAAGCAAAATCGAAATGACGTTCGCAACGGTCAACACGTAGAACATCGTTGCCGCAACCGGCGCGTACTCTTGCGTAATCACCACTCGAAAACTGCCGCGCCGCTCGAACATATTCGCGACGAGCGTGAGTATCGGCACGATTACCACTGCCACCAACACGACCATGATCGCCGAGCTGAAAAGCTCGGAAACAATCCGGCCGCCGGAACCGGCACCGGAAAACCTGTCGGTAAGAAAGCTGTAAGCGGCCTGCGCGAGAAACGCGAGGAAAGCGACTGGCGCGAGCGAGCGTTCGCGGATTTCACGCATCCCGCGCACAGGGGAGTAAAAAATCATGGGCAGGAGCCGCAGCCAGTTAGTCATATATCAAGACGATGTTCAGGGCCGTTGCGGTCTTTCTTCCTCCGCCGGTGTGTCCTGAAACTCCGGAGTGTAATTCGGCACCGACGCTGGACCGGTGGGCGCGAGCTCCTCGTGATGAATCACGCTCGCGGCCGTCAGCGGCCAGTAGCGAAAGAGCGCTTTGCCGTAAATGTATTTCTTGGGCACCAGGCCCCAGAAGCGCGAATCGCTTGAATTGTCGCGATTGTCGCCCATCACGAAGTAGTAATTTGGTTTGACGTAAGTCGCCGCCAAACTGCGATGCGAAACGTTGAGACGCTGATCGAGATAACGCTCCTCGACGTCGCGCCCGTTCACGCGCACCACGCCTTCGTGCACCTCAATCGTGTCGCCCGGCAGACCGATCACGCGTTTGATGTAGCTCTTTGAAGGATCTTCGGGATACCAGAACACGACGATGTCGCCGCGATCGACTTTGGGCGCCCAACGAAACTCGTCGTAGTAGATCAACTTGTTGACGAAGATGCGCTCGCCGTCGTGAAGTCGAGGCAGCATTGAGGTGCCTTCCACTTTCACCGGCTGCACGATAAAGACGACCACCAGCGCCGCGATCATCAGCGCGAAGATCAGGTCGCGCAGCAGCAGGCGCGCTTCCGACCACAGGTCGTTGCGCTGCGCCTGTTCCGGCTTGTGTACCTGAATGTCTTTGTCGTCGTCGACGTGCACGCCACCAAACGGCGGCGGACGGCGTTTGCTGATTCCGAACATAGCCATGCAAAACTTAGCTTTCGCTATCGCGCTTGTCAAACCAGTATTTCGAGCGAATCCCCCGGAAGGTTTCCTTGACAGGGTTTACTCGCGCTCTCTATCATCTTCGCCTGCATTTTGCAGCCCAGCATCCGGCCCAGGTCTCCGGGAGAGGCGCCGGACCAGAAGAGAGGCTTTCAGGTGATCAAGCTCGATATTATCAATCGCGTGGCCGACAAGACGGGCGTGCCGAAGATGAAGGCCGAACAAGCTGTTGAGGCGCTCTTTCATTCGATGAAGGAGGCGTTGACCAGAGGCGAGCGCATCGAACTGCGCGGCTTTGGCGTGTTTGTAGTGAAACCGCGCAAGCGTGGTGTTGGCAGGAACCCGCGAACGGGTGAGGAAGTGGCGATTCCGTCGGGCAAGACGATTCGCTTCAAACCCGGCAAAGAGCTTCAGGCTCATGACGATGGTGAAACGGTGACTGACGACGACGCTGGCGACGACGACGAGTTTTAGTGTTTTTTTGATTTCGGGATTAGTTAAAGGCTAGAGATGGAGACGCGAGAGCATCCAGACTCTAGCCTTTAAGCTTCTAAAGCCACAAAGAAGCACAAAGGTGTTGGGAAGAATTTCTTGTGCTTCTTTGTGGCAGAGCGCGTTTATGGCTGAATCGTTTCGAGCAATGCCGCAGGGTTTTGAATTGCCGCGGAGTGGCGGTTGGTTGTCGATCTCCGCGCGCGAGTGGCGCGTGCACGGAGTGCTGTTTCTGCTCACGATTGTAACCACGATGCTGGCGGGAATGTTGCTGGTCGCCGCGCCTGAGTTGCCGGCGTACGAACCAGCGTTGTCGAGTCCGCTCGATTATCTGCTGTACATTCCGCTTGGTTACGCTCACACGATCGTAGATGTCATCAGGTTGGGTTTAGCGGAGCCTCACGTGTTCGCGCAGGGCGCCACGTTTTCAGCGTCGCTGCTGGCGATCCTGTTCTCGCACGAGATGGGACACTATCTCGCGTGTCGTTATTACAAAGTGAACGCGACGCTGCCGTTTTTCATTCCGGCGCCGCCGATCTTTTTGGCGGGGACGTTTGGCGCGTTTATTAAGATTCGGTCGCCGATTCCTTCGCGCCGGGCGCTGTTTGATATTGGGCTTGCTGGGCCGCTGGCTGGGTTTGTGGTTGCGGTGCCGTTATCGGTGATCGGTGTGTTGTCGATGGGACCACCGTTGCCGCCGCCGGAGAATGGCGCGATCTTCTTTAACGATCCGCTGTTGTTTCGTTTGATAGCGAAACTGTTGGGCGTGCCGCTCGACCCGAATGCGCTACCGAATCCTTACTACATGGCGGCGTGGATTGGTTTGCTGGTGACGAGTTTGAATCTAATGCCGGTGGGCCAACTCGACGGCGGTCACGGAACGTTCGCGCTCTTTGGACCACGCGCGCATCGTCGAATCGCGCAAGTGGCCTTCATCTCAATCGCCGCGCTGGCAATCCTTGGCTTCTACTGGCACCACAGCCCGAGCGGCTTTCTCTACACGGTCCTACTCGCGGTCATGCTGCGCGTCCCCCACCCCGCACCCGCGGTGATGGAACCACTCGGCGCCAAGCGCATCCTGATCGCCATCCTGACCCTCGTGGTCTTCATCCTCTGCTTCTGGCCGTTTCCGATCACGATCACGTAGTCCCCAAAACGTTAGATAGGTGGGCGACTGGGATTTCTTCAACGCGCTCAAAGGGCTTCGCTCCAGTTGCGATGTCATGTACCGCGTGGAGGATCTCGGCGCTGTAGTATCGAATACCGCAGGTATCGCAGACGCCTACTACGATCCCTTCGAGAATGATAAAGCCCTTCTTGTGCTTGAACGCCTCACGAGCCACTTTCTTAGGCCGAACAGTGCCTTTGCAGTGTTCGCAGTGATAGCCGTAATGATTTTGTTTAGTGCGCTTCGTGGATTTCATAGACAGTAATGATTAAAAAGCGAGACGTTGAGAGGAATCGCCCGACGATGCCGACCAGCTTTTCACCGTCCAAGGCCAAACCTTCAACTGTATATTTTGGACCAAGTGGATCATGACTAACCCTTCGTACGACTCTTCCATTCAGAACGGCTTCTTCGATGTCGAGTATATCAAGATCGTCCTCCGCCATTTCTTCCATGGCGTGAACGGTCATGTCGTATTCGTGTAGACGGATCTTCTCTCTAATACGGTCAATAAGTCGGTGAGGCACGCCGCGAGTTTAGCAGAACGTGTCAAGCCCACTTTCAACTCGCCACTGCCGCGGGCAACAAGCCTTTGATCTCGCGGACGACGCGGGTGACTTCGTCCTGGTTGGCGAGGGCGATCATGAAGAATTTGTAGCCCTGGTGGAAACAGATGACGCCGTTGGCGAAGAGCCAGATGCCATCAAGGAACGGGTTGCCGCCCAGGAGCCAACTGATCGGCGCGCCGACGATTGGACCAGGCTGAAAAATTTGCGCCCACATCGCAGCACCAGCGGCACAACTAAACGCACCGAGCAATGGCGCGCCCACGTACTTCGCGATGTTGCGCTCGAACTCAACACGTTGGCGTTCGGCTTCATCCAGTTCGCCACGTCCCATCAATTCTTCGCGCTTCTTCAAATAACCATCAAACTTCTCACTCGCCTTACGCAAACCATAAACGGGCAGTGCCGAGTGCGTCAGCCAGTGTGGATGCGCTCCCAACAACACCGCGTCCAAACCGGGGAATGCCGCGCCGGCCCTGATCCCCAACACCAGCGAAACTGAAACAACCGCAGCCTTGCCTGGATTCTCCCTGATCCAATCGCGCGCCTTCAGCACTCCCGCAGTCGCCGCGGTCGAAGCCCGCGTGAGCCGGGCGCTCGTGTCGTAAACCTGCGAGGCGCGATCGTAATAAGTCTTCGCCTCACCAAAAACTTCGCCAGCCTTCTTACCAGCGTCGCTCGCAACGTCGCGCGCAACCTTGCCGGCCTTTTTCATTCCATCCGCCGCCCGCCGCGCGGTTTCGTTCATGTCTTCATCGTCAGTGATACGTTCAGCTTCCACGCGCAAACGTTCGGCGCTACTGGCCATCGTCTCCGCGCCGCGCCGTGCGGCTTCACTCGCGGCCCGCGCACTCTCGCCAACGAGATCCGAAATGGCATACTTCTCGTCCAGCTCACGCGCCTTTTTTCGCGCCGCCTGCTGCCATTCGTCCAACTTTTCCTTGTAATCAGCCATGCCTATCCTCTCGAAGCCAGCCCTCGATTGCCATCGCCCTGTACGTCGCGTTGCACGTCGGGTTGTACGTCCGGGGCGGCCACCGGGTTCGACCTCATGCCCGGTGTTCCCACCACGCGATCGCGGCCTGACCGTTTAGCTTCATACAGTGCGACATCCGCTGCCTTTAGGATGTCGGGAGCAGTTTGCGCGTCTATCGGACATTCCGCAACCCCGAAACTCGCCGTGATTTGACACGAAGAGGTGAGTTCCAGCGCCTTAATCGCCAGTCGCAAACGCTCAGCGACTTCGATGGCGCCCTGCTGATTGGTTTCCACCAGCAACACCGCAAACTCTTCACCACCGATCCGCGCGGCCAGATCGATGCCACGCGTGCCCTCGCGCAGCACCCTGCCGATACGGCGAATCGCGTCGTCACCCGCGTCGTGGCCAAAACTGTCGTTAAGGTTCTTGAAATTGTCGATGTCTATCATCAAACAACTGAACGGGTGACCGAAGCGCAGAGTACGGCTGACTTCGCGCTCGAGCTGTCGTTCGAACCTTCGCCGGTTCGCTAATCCGGTCAGGTGGTCGGTGAAAGCGGCTTCTTCGCATACATCGAGGTATGCCTTAAATTCGAGCAGTGTCCGCGTGCGCGCGAGCAGCAGATCGAGGTCTGTCGGGTCAGTAATGTAGCCCAGGGCTCCGACTTCCGAAGCCCGGCGCAAGTCTTCGGCGCGTTTGCTCGCGGCGGTTTGCATGATTACCGGGATGAAGCGCGTGGCGGGGTTGGCCCGTATTCGTTGGGCCAGTTCGTAGCCGTTCATCCGCGGCATCATCACGTCTGTTATCACCAGATCTGGCTGGTACGACTCGATTGCGGCGAGGGCTTCGTCGCCGTCCGTGGCCGTGGTTACGCGGTAACCAGCGAGGCAAAGTGCTGCTTCCAGCAGGCCAAGTTTATCGGGACTATCGTCAACGATGAGTATGTTTGCTTTTGGCTCCATAAGATGAAAAAAGTTGGACCGTTATTGCTCTTGCGCGGCTATGAGCTTCATGCTACAGTGCCGCAACTCGGTAACCGTTTCGCGCCGGTACTCGCCCAAGCATCGTCAAAAGATACAAAGTCGAGAGAGTACACAAGCCCGGGGGTCGCGGGTTTCCTTACAAGCGTAGAAACTAACCCGCACAGGACCACTTT
>DATEHX010000152.1:0-2997 GCA_035279345.1 Pyrinomonadaceae bacterium
GCATAAAGTCCACCCAACAACCACACACCGAGGAAAAGCCACGGGTGCGGAAGTTGTTCGGCGATCTGTCCGGGCGCACGAAAAATTCCCGCCCCGATCGTATTCCCAATAATCACCGCCAACCCAAACCCCACCCCGAGCACACGCAACAAATGCCCTCGAGACTTGGTCAGCGGAGTTGTGGTCGTAGTGGTTTCCAAAAGAGTCGCGTAAAACGGCTTGGTCTCATTCTCACCGGGCTTTAGCCCGGTGAACTTCGAAGCAATAAATCGGGAAACCGTTTCAACGGTTTTCCGTTGCGGCGCTCAAATCGGCGTGCAGCAAGCGGTGGAAGAGGTGTTCGCCGGCTTCGCGGCGGACGGAGAGACGGCCGGCCGTGTAGGCGCGGGAGTTTAGGCCGCGCTGGACCGATTTGCAGATGGCGACGTCCTCGTCCTGAATGCGTTGGCCCACCGCTACGCTCGCGGCGTTGCGCGCACGCGCCTCTTCGCTGACTACGTCCGGAAAGTAGAAGTCGAAGATCACTTCCGTTTGGTCCACACCGCGCGGTATGACGAGGTTTGTGTCCATCACGCCGTCGTACCAATTAATCATGAAGTTTGGATAAATCCAGTAGTAAAGCGCGCGGTCGCCTTTGCGCACCGCGCCGGTTTGCGCTTCGGCGCCTTCGGTCACGATCGGGCTCCACTGCAAACAATGGCGCACGCCGTTTTCGATCTGGTAATTGCTGTAATCGAGCACGCTGTCGAGACCTTTGTGCAGGTAAGGAACGTGGTAACCGCCATCGAGATAGTTGTCGACGAAAACTTTCCAGTTGCAATCGAAGTGGTAATGACGGCGTTCGAACCAGTGAAGATTTGTCAGTTCAATTCGTCCAATCTCCTCCACCAGTTCGTTCGTTAGAAACTCCGTGAGAGAAACTGAGTCACCTTGGACCAGCTTTACAAAAACCCAGTTTTCCCACTCGGCGATTTCTACGGATACCAAACCGTTGCGCGCGCGATCGAAATCGCAGACACCCGTGAAATCAGGCGTGCCTTTCAACTCGCCTTCCAGCGAATACGTCCAACCGTGATACGGACAACGCAGTTGCGCCGCTTTCCCTTCCGGCTCGGTCATCACCGCTGCCGCGTGATGCCGGCAAACGTTAAAGAAACCGCGCAACACACCATCCTGTCCGCGAACCACGACAATCGGCTCACCTGCGATGTCTGTCGTCACGTACTGACCGGGTTGCTCGAGCTGGTCCACGCGCGCGGCGAGCTGCCACGTGTTTGAAAAGACGGTTTGGAGTTCGAGTTCGTAGAGGTTCTTGTCGACGTACCACGAACTGGGGATCGTCGACGCGAGGGGCAATGGAGCAATAGGATCGTATTGATCGACGATAGACATGGATTTAAGAAATGGGTGTTGCGGTCTTGCGCTTGGGATTGAAGAACGGCGTCTTCACCACGGTCGCACGCACCTGATGGCGCACCGCTTCAACCGTGATCTCGAATTGCAGCCGCGTGCCGGGACGCGTGTATTCACGCTTCACCGTCGCGAGCGCAATCATCTTTTTCAGCGTGGGCGACCACGTGCTCGTCGTGGCCTTACCAACCTGCATGCCTTCTTTGTAAACCGGAACCGCAACGCGCGAAGCCATCGGCGAAACTGACGGCGGCAACCCGACCGCTTCATAAAGACTCTCGACCTGCGGCCAGTCAATCTCCAAACCCACGATCTCGCGCGCATGTCCGCGCTTTTGCTCGGCAATCAACGCCGCCTGGCCCACGAAACGATTCTTGTCGAGATTCACCAGACGCCCGAGTCCCATCTCGTACGGCGAGTATCGCTGTTCGTCAACCAGCGCCTTCTTGCTGCTGTTGAAATCGACCTCAATCAGTAACAACCCGGCTTCAACACGCGAAACATCGAGCGCAAGCATCCCCGCGGCGTGAATGTCGAAAGCCTTCCCGTGGTCCATCAGCGTATCCCAAACCTTCAGCGCCTGATCCGACGAAATCCAGATCTCGTAACCGAGATCGCCCGTGTATCCCGTGCGCGAAATCTCCACCGGCACACCGGCGATTGTGCCCTTCGTCACGCGGAAGTATTTCAAGTTGGCGATGTCGGCATCTTTAACCAAACTCACGAGCAACCGGCCCGAAGTCGGTCCTTGCAACGCCAACGCGGAAACAGCCTCTGAAATATCTTCGATCTGCACGTCCATGCCCGCGGCGTTTTGCGTAAACCAGCGCAGACTCGGATCGGCCGCGGTCCAGCGATACGTATTCTCTTCGAGCCGCGAAACAGTGCCATCGTCGATGACCTTGCCGTGTTCGTCGCACCACGGCGTATAGACCACCTGGCCCACCGTGACTTTGCGCATATCGCGCGTAATGATGCGATCGACGAGACGCGTCGCGTCCTTTCCGCTCAGCCGGTATTTAAACAGCGGCGAGATATCGATCAACGCCGACGCGTTGCGAATCGCGTTGTACTCGTGCTCGTGGTGCGGTTCGTAAGAGCTGACCGCGTAATAACCGGACCACTCGCGATAGCTAAGACTCTCGCAGAGTTGGAGCGTTCGTTCGTGAAAAGCGGTTCCAATAGGCATGTGTTATGTTTTTTACAGGATTACAGGACTAACAAGATAACATTAAGGCATCTTGTAACTTTCTGTGAATCCTGTCGATATTTCCGGGTTTGTCAGGGCGAGCGATTATAAGTATGCTAGCGCGCTGGCAGCAAGGCACCCCTAAACGAAAAATACGCAATGAATAATCGATACGACGCCGTCGTGATTGGCGGCGGACATAACGGTCTGGTTAACGCGGCTTATTTGGCCCGCGCGGGGAAGAAGGTTCTCGTGCTCGAGCGGCGGCACGTGCTCGGCGGCGCGGCCGTCACGGAAGAGGTCTTTCCCGGCTTCAAATTCTCTGTTTGTTCTTACGTCGTTTCGCTACTCAGGCCGGAGATCATTCGCGAACTCGACCTGCCGCGACACGGTCTCGA
>DATEHX010000153.1:0-2184 GCA_035279345.1 Pyrinomonadaceae bacterium
ATGCAATCCGCGCGTTGTTCTATCTGCTGATCGAAGTGTAGTCACAGACGCGCCGCAGGCCACTATGTCAGACGACACGAAGCAGCCTGGTTCCGAAGAACCTATGCGACCGGACGGGTCGCCAGCCGATTCGTCCGGGACACCCTCACCTTCCGAGATTCCACCGGCAGGAGAACTCGCAGGCGCCGATGCTGAAAAGGCCGCGATGGTCGAACAGGCCAAATCGCGGGTCGCCGCGGTGAAAGAATCGTTGGCCGCGGAACCACCCGCCGCGGGCGCGCCGAAACCTCCAGTTAAAAAGAAAGAAGAAGGACCGAAACCAACCGACGCCGCGAGTCACGCGCTCGTTAAAAAACTTAAAGCGAAGTTTGGCGCGAGCATTGGAGAGGCATCTGAGTTTATCGGCCAATTGACAGTGCGTGTTGACCGCGAACAAATCGTCGAGGTTTGCGATTTTCTCAAGTCGGACAATGAAAGTGAGTTTGACTATCTCTCGGATGTGACGTGCGTGCATTACCCCGACCGCCTGGACGCGCCTTTCGAGACGGTCTACAACCTGTTTTCGATCCCAAACAACGAGCGCGTGCGATTGAAAGTCGCTACAAACAACAGCGTCGACAGCGTTACCGGCGTGTGGCCGGCGGCGAACTGGCTCGAACGCGAAGTGTTCGATCTGTTTGGCGTTCATTTCAACGGTCATCCGGATCTGCGCCGGCTGTTACTGCCAATGGATTGGGAAGGTTATCCGTTACGCAAAGACTATCCGCTCGAGTTCATCGAGAACGCGTGGACCGAAAAGCACTTGCCGGAGATGAGCGACGTGGCCTTGGAGCAGTTGCAACAGAGGCGCGCGTACGGTTTGGACATTTTGTCAGTGCCGCAGGAGCGAATCATGCGCGACATCTTTCGCGGCGGCAAAGAAGTGATGCCGAAAGATAAATGACGCCAAAAGAGATCGCTGCTCATTACAACGCTAAAGTCTTTGACACGCCCGGTGCGGCGAAAGACGCGGGGTTTGTTCTTGGTGAAACCGCGCAACCGCGCAACGTTTGGAACAAAGCGAGTGCGGCGAGTGCGATCGTGTTGAAGCTGGTGGAACGAAAATCTATTGGCGAAGCTGAAGAGATTGGGCTTGTGATTGAGCCGTGGCGCGTAACCGGTTGTTATAAGCCGCAGGAGTCACAGGCTCCAGCATAGAAATCCATCCACAGATTACACAGAAATCTGCGTAATCTGTGGATGGCTTGAGTGAACATGCATCAGGTAGAAATCGCAACAACGCAAGAGACCCTGCTCGACAGCCCCGAAATGGTGCTGAACATGGGGCCGCAACACCCGTCGACGCACGGCGTGTTGCGCGTAGTCCTCAAACTCGACGGCGAGACCGTGATGGATCTCGATTGCGACATCGGTTACCTGCATCGCGGCATGGAGAAGATTGCCGAGAACCGCATGTACACGATGATCGCTCCGTACTGGGATCGGCTCGACTACATCGCCGCGGTTTCAAACGGTCTCGTGTGGGTCGAGACAGTCGAACAGATGATGGGGCTTCCCGTTCCGCCGCGAGCCCACTACCTGCGCACGATTCTCACCGAACTCAATCGCATCGCGTCGCACCTGCTCTGGCTCGCGACGCACGCGCTCGACATCGGCGCCGTCACCGTTCTGCTGTGGGCGCTGCGCGAACGCGAAGAGATCTTGAAGATTTTCGAACGGCAGTTTGGCGCGCGTTTGACGTGTCACGCGTGGCGCGTCGGCGGTATGCCGAACGATGCTTACGACGACTTTGACAAAGACGTCCGCCAGTTTGCGAACAACTTTCCAAAGCGCATCGACGAGTATGAAACGGTGCTTTCCGAGAACCGGATCTGGTTGAGTCGCACGGTTGGCATTGGCGTGATTTCCGGTCCGGAGGCGATTGCAATCGGTTTGTCTGGTCCGGCGTTGCGTGGGTCCGGTGTCCCGTGGGATGTGCGCAAGTCGCGTCCGTATGCAGCGTATGCCGATATCGATTTCGACGTTCCGCTCGGCGAAAACGGCGATACTTATGATCGATATCTCGTGCGGCTCGAAGAGATGCGTCAGTCGAGACGGATCATCGTGCAGGCGTTGGACAATCTGCCCGATGGTCCAGTGAATGCGAAGCTGCCGAAGGTAGTGAAACCGCCCGTGGGCGATTAC
>DATEHX010000154.1:0-17225 GCA_035279345.1 Pyrinomonadaceae bacterium
GCGCGATGCAAACGGACGGCGTACGAAGGTGACGCAACTCGACGGTTCGTCGGTCGAGTACGCTTACGACGCGCTCTCGCGTTTGCAGTCTGAAACTTACAAAGACGCCGCCGGCATCGTCTCGCGGCAGATGACGTACACATATGACGCGGTTGGCAATCGACTGACACTGAACAACAGCGGCACAACGATCACTTACACGTACAATGCGAGCGATCAGCTCACTACTGACGGCGTAAGCACGTATACCTACGATGCTAACGGCAACACACTCACGCGGAGTGCCGGTAGCTCCTCGGTTCGTTATGCCTACGACTCACGCGACAAGTTGAAGCAGATAACTCAACCGGATGACTCGACAATCAACTACGTCTACGACGCCGACGGCAATCGCGTCCGTTCGGTTGGACCAGGCGGCACGACTAATTACGTAGTTGACCAGACGGTTAAAGCGCCGCAGGTCGTCGTGGAGACTGACGGCAGCGGACACGTTGTCGCTTCTTACACTTACGGTCTCGAACTGATCAGTCAACGGCGCAGTGGCGTTGACTCGTTCTATATTTCTGACGCGTTGGGTTCGACGCGCGTGTTGACTAACAACCAGGGCGTCGTTACAGACACTTACACGTACGATGCGTTTGGAGAATTGATCTCGAGGACGGGAACGACTGTGAACTCGTTCCTCTACACCGGAGAGCAAAAGGATGATGCCGCGGGACTCTATTACCTTCGCGCGCGTTACTACAATCCGGGCAATGGCCGCTTCCTGACATCGGATCCATTCCAGGGCGAACTGGAATCGCCGCAGAGTCAGAACAAATTCTCCTACGTCGAGAACAATCCGGTGAACATGACCGACCCGCTTGGTCTCTACAGCATGGGCCAGGGTAGCGCCATCGATAATGAGATCGGGAAATTCTACATCGCCCGGCATGGCGATTACTTCGTGGACAAGTTACGCCGCCGGCCCAACCGCGGATTTCCACGGAGACGTAGCCCCTGGGGTGGATGGGGAGCTTTCGACCGTAGAATTCAGTCAGGTTTGGGATTCGGGTTTATTCGAGTAGACCTACGTCACTATCTCACTGGAGATGTTTACGAGATCAAACCGCTTTCCGTATATGGGCTCACTACTGCTGTTGGCGAGGCTTGGGCGTACACACAAGTTCTAAACCACTTTGAGACCAAGGTAAGCTGGGACACTGGTGGTACAACCTTCCCGGCGCTACTAATTTTGCCGTACGCGCGATCGTCAACTAAGACGCTGCAAATTTTTGCGCCACCTTTGACGCCGCCCGGCGCTATTATCTATACGGAAAACCTGCTGCGAGACCTGGCCGATCCCGACGTCATGAAAGCCGCATCGAGATTCAAGGGCTTGTTGCTGAAACGAATCCAGGCGCTGGCGCCGAGATTGATCCAGGCATACCAGCGCGGCGGTCTCGCGGTCCAACAAACCCGAATCGAGCTCTCCGTAGCTACTCGAGGTTTGTAAGTCTTTGCCTCGGTTAATAGACAGGATTCGCAGAATTGACAAGATTGCCTCAGGAAATTAGCCCATCTTGTCCATTCTGCAATCCTGTCAAAGACTTTTGGGGCGAAGTAGTTGCCACCTACGTAAAGTCCTTATCGAAAACTTCGGTTTGATTTGCTGTCGTGGGATAGCTGAGGTGAGGTTTGTCTGCACACCATTCGAACTGAAGAATCTCGAAGGGAATTCGGTGGATCTCCACTTCGGTCCGGTCGCGCCAACGGGGCAGGGAGGATCGCTGGATCAAGACTATTCCCGGAAAAGGCTGGTTCGTCTACTTTCGCATCTATGGCCCGGAAGAACCTGCTTTCAATGGAAGTTGGAAGCCGGGAGATTTCGAAGAAGTGAACTAGCGCGCCAAGGGGCTTGATGCGCGCACCAATCGTTACAAGGCCGGAAGAAATTACCTTTCTCCATCCTTCAGAATCACAGTCTGCGGAGCACCTTTAGTCTTCACATAGAAGACAAGCAGTTTTGCGGGTTCGGTCTCACTGGCATTCCGACTCACCGTGTGTATGTCCGTCGGCGATTCGTAAAAGGTATCACCGGCACGAACTGTCTGCGGGCTGCCACCCTTCACTTGAGTAATGATGCTTCCTTCCAGAACATACACAAAGACATCCGAGTTATGTCGATGTGCTTGCGAAACCTCGCCGGGTGCGAAGTCGACAGTTTCGATCATGCCTTCCTTTCCGGGCACATCGGGAAGATCTTTGGTCATCAGCGTTGTCGGTTTTCCCGCTTGCGTATTAGCGCTGCTGAATGCCAGTGCGGACCCAACAACCAGTATACTGCCCAGCGCTAGTAATTGAAACAATACCCTCTTGTTCATTGTTTGTTCCTTTCAACCGTTAAGACTGACTGTTTGTTGTGGCCAACTTCCTGAATGACTCCTGCGAGCCAGCAGTTCATCAACCGTGAACGGGAAGCGTTTGCAACTAGCGAGCAGCAACGCACCTCCCACTCCCGTGAAGACGGCATAATTCAACGGTGCCTTGACGCCTAACCCAAACACCATTGCCACCCCGAACGTCAGTAGAAGAAGTGCGCTTAACAGCGCAATTGCGCGCGTTTGCCAGCCGGCTATCAGAAGAACACCGAAGACCGTTTCAGCGATAGTCGCGACTGCACCCAGCAACGGGATCATTCCCGCCGGCACGTACCAATTAATCGTTTGCGTATATTCCAAAAACCGTGAAAAGTCCCCCCAGTCGACATTCGGCGTCCCAAACGGCCCCCATAGACCGAACCTGTCTGCCACCGCCGAGAGAAATCCGAGCCCGAGCGCATACCGCAAAAGCACCGAGCTAAAACCACCCCATTTGAAAAACATTTCGTCCCACTTCTTGCTCATTAATAAGCTCCTTTCAGTTACGCGCGCACCACCACCATGACGAACTGTATTCTTCGCCGCGTACCTTAGAGCCTTATGATGTTTTGTCTGAACCTCGGGTTTAGTTAATCTTTGCAGGTCAGATCCAATAGAACGCTGAAAGATCGTCGTTCAGCAATTGCCTGAATAGCCATGAATACAGTGAGGCTCCTGAATCGCCGTTGGTGAAGAACACCAATGCCGACTTTCTTGCCGGTTGTACCCAGCAAAAATTCTTGAAACCCGGACCATCACCCCAGTGCCACAGCGCTGGTGTTTTAGACGACCGATCGACTCCCCAACCCGGCGCCCACGCGATATCGCGGTTCACCTCAACTCGCGCCTTGAAGTCATCCGAACGTGCTGCCGTCTTTAATATGTGCGCGAGAAAGAAAGCGTAGTCTCCGATCGTCGTTTGCAGTGAGCCTGCCACATTCGGAGATAACGCTATCGGCAGGAAAGGTTGTTTGTTTTGTTGATACGCGGCGACGATCTGGTCGTACGTAGCTGATGCTGGATTAACGTTGCTCTTTTGCAACGTCTCGTAGTTGCGCTGTTCGTAGAACGCGAGCGATCTTTCAAGCAACGCACCCTGGCTATCGTGGCCCAAGGCAGCGAGCTTCTGATTCTCAGGTGTCCACGCAAAGCTGCTTTGCGTCATTCCGAGAGGTTCGAGAACGGCGGTTCGCATGAATTCAGCAATCGGCTGTGCGACGATCTTTTCCACGACGCGTTGCAGCAACACGAAGCCTTCTCCGCTGTATTTCCATTTGGTTCCGGGTTCAAAAGCTGACTCGAGCGGCAGATTCGGCTGGAAGCGCCAGTTTGTCAGGCCGGTGCTGTGCGTGAGAACGTGAAGTGCGGTTATCTTGCGTGCGGTTCCTTCGAGACCGAGATCGACGTAATCCTGTAGCGGTCGACTCCAATCCAGCTTTCCTTGTTTCGTCAGGTTGTAAACCGCCCAAGCAAAGACCGGCTTTGAGAGTGAAGCCGCCGGGAAGCGTGTGCGTGCTGTTATTGCTGGTCCACCGGAGCGTTCGACACCGGCGAAGAGTTGATACGGGCGTGCGTCTTTTATTCCCGCGACAGCAATGCCGGGAACGCGCGTCACCTCCAACATCCGCGCCGTGTCGGGAGCTTTAGACTCAGCTCGTGTTTCCGTGGTGAATTTGCCAGTTGAGCAAACCGCTGCACCGGCCGTTAGGCCAACAAACACGCGTCTATTCATACTCAGTAATCACCGCCGACCGTGCCAGACATTCCTAACGCGAGGCTTGAGAGGTGAGAGTAGACAGAATTCATAGAATTAACAAGATTGCCTCAGGGGAATGGCCCATCTTGTCCATTCTGCAAATCCTGTCAAAGTTAACAAAGACTTATCTATTCACGCCGGTCCAAGCCGTGATATAACCGCTGTACTTGCCTTATGTAATCAGACAGTAACTCTCACTCGCTCTCCCGACCCAGAACCTCAAAACGTAGCAGTTCGTGTCGATCTGCTTACTACGTTCTTCAACCGCTGTTCGCCAGCCAGGGACACGTGTGAGTGCTGACGAACCACTACAGAGGAGAGGGCAATAGATGAAAAGATCGAAGTTCGGAATCATTGGCACAACGCTGATTGCATTCACTGCCGGGCTCGCAGTCCTGACTATTTCTCTGACAACAGCAACGATGGCGCCGCTAAGCGAGGGATTCGAAGCAGGCGGCAAGACTGCCTACGCGGCGGCTAACGTAACGCTGGGCACCGGATCGTGGTTTATGGACGACGCGCTGATCGGCAATCTCTCTACTGATAGAAAGACCGGCGCTTTCTCAGCGCGTATTCGGGAAACCGGGCGGGTGCGCATGAACTTTAATAAAAGCGGCGCGGGAACTGTTTCCATTCAACATGCAGTGTTCGGCACCGATGGTTCGAGCACGTGGCAGTTGTGGTCGTCAACAAACAATGGGAGCACGTGGACGCAGGTCGGTTCAACAGTAACGACGAGTTCAACATCACTCCAGACAGCGAACTTCACCGTCAACAACGTCAACGCCATTCGTTTTGAGATCAGAAAGATCTCCGGCGGCGCCAATCGCATCAACGTCGACAATGTTCAGGTTGGTGATTTCTCGTCGCCAACGCCAACGCCGACGCCAACCGCGGGCGAACATCTCACGATGGGAAATCCAAGCAACGCGGTTACCAACATTGCGCAGCCGAACAATTACCTGATGGAGAAGCCGCAGTATGCGATGTCTTATAGCCGTGATAACGGTGGTCCAAACTGGGTAAGCTGGCACCTGGACAACTCGTGGCTGGGAAGTACGCCACGCCAGGATGACTTTCGCGCGGATACGACGCTGCCGACCGGTTGGTATCGCGTTCAAGCAACGGATTATTCCGGTTCGGGTTTCGATCGCGGCCACATGTGTCCGTCAGCGGATCGCACCGTAACTGTCACCGCCAACTCTTCCACTTTCCTGATGACCAACATGATTCCGCAGCTTCCGGCCAACAATCAGGGCGTGTGGGCCAATCTTGAAAACTACAGCCGAACCCTCGTTTCACAAGGCAACGAGCTTTACATCATCTCCGGCGGACAGGGATTGCAGTTCTTCATTGCGAACGGTCATGTGGCAGTGCCCGCGCAAACGTGGAAAGTGATCATCGTATTGCCCGTCGGTAGTAACGACGTTTCGCGAGTGACGACGGCGACGAGAACGATTGCGGTAGTAGTACCTAACTCCGGATCGATTAATAGTGACTGGCGAACCTACCGGGTAAGCGTGGATCAGATCGAGGCGATTACCGGTTACGATTTCTTTTCCAACGTTTCTTCCGGCATACAAGCAGTGATCGAAGGGCGAGTCGATAATCAATAAGTGTGGCGCCACAAAGATGCACAAAGATTTTGCCTTTTGTGCTTCTTTGTGGCTATTTCTGACTCACTGCAACGGGATCGATTGCGGATGGTGAAAGTAGTCTTGCGGATCCCAGTAGCGTTTGATGTCAACCAGGTTGCGCTTGTTGTTGCGGAAGTTGTCCAGAAAATACAACCACATCGCCTGATCGATTTTCCCGTCGTCATGTGTGCCAAGCACATTGTCGGGGTAGTTGTAGTAACAGCCATCAACGGTGCCGGTTGGATCTTTCACCGGATCGGGCGTACCACCCATGGCCGCGTACACCTCGTAGTAGAACTTATTGATCCAGTCCAGGTAACCCTGGGCCATCTCACGGTAAGGTGATTGATTGGCCTGGCCGGGCTCGGCGGCGTTGTTCCAATATGCCTGGTATTGCAGCTTCATGATCGAACTGCGCTGCGGGACCGCCGTGGCCGTAGACGAGACACGGTTGATCGCGCCGCCGTAGCTATCGACTTGCAGCAGGCATTGCGACATGTCCAGACCATTCGGCGTCTCGTGCAGATACTGGTAGATAGTCGCAACCTGATCCGCGGGGAATCCCTTTTTCATGTAGGCAGACTTGTATTTGCCAAACTGATTCGGGCCGGAACCGTTCAAGGTTTGCACTGCTTCCAGGTACGTCAAATGTTGCTCGGTCAAACTGCTGGTTGTAGAACTCATGAATCCCGGGTGGCCGCCAAGTGGTTGGCGCAGGTCCACCGGCGGCAGAACTTGTTCGAATTGCTGTTTTAGATTTTGTGCCCGACTAGAGGCGTTCTTGTTGTGTTCGTCATACGACATGCCCGGCAGCGACGCCACTTGCAGCGTGAGTCCAAATTGTTTCGCCGACTCGTGCGTGAGTTTGAATAGCGTGAACTCGTTATCGGGCAACTGCGGCATCAGCGCGCCGTAGAGTTCCAGCAAGTCAGCAAATTGTTGTTGAGTGGTTGGTTTCCAATCCCAGGCCAATGTGAACAACGTGGCGTAGCTGGGCGCATCGGGTAACTCCTCGAAGTAGTAGCGCACGATCACGCCGAAGTTGCCGCCACCGGCGCCGGTCAAGGCCCAAAACAGATCGCGTTCGGGCTGGCTCGCACTCTGGTTCGATACATGGCGCAGTGTCGCCTGTTTGCTGCCGGCGTCCCACGTCACAATATCCACCGCGGTCAGGTGATCGATCGTCAAACCGTGCATGCGCGACAGCAGACCATAACCGCCACCGGTTATGTGGCCTCCGGCTCCCACCGAATAACACGAACCCGCGGGCAGGGTTTTGCCGTGGGTGTTGAGCAGGGTGCGGTACACGGTCCAGTTCTCACAACCAGCATCTATGAAATAAGCATTGCGCGTGGTGTCGAAGCCGACCTGATTGACGCCGGACATATCGATCACCGCGCGTGTGGTGTCGTTGTAGACAAAGTTCTCATAGCAGTGACGGCCAGAAGTAATCTTCACATCCCTTCCGTAAGTAGCGAGGGCATCGGCTACGCAGGCCGCTACCTCTTCCGGCTGGGTTGGCACGTAGACGGCCTTCAGAAACGGCGCAAACCAGCGCCGATCGAATCCCTGTTGGTCGCTCAATAAGATCGGCAGGCCGCTGTTGCCGCCGCGGGTTGGAAACTGGCTCATGGGATTTCTCCTTGGTGAAGATGAGTCGAATGAACGACTTTACTTTACCAAAGGTCCATCACTCTGAACCAAGCTTCTTTTACGCACACACAACTTACGGCGCTGGGCTTTCCTCAAAAGTTCTTCTCATTCACACCGGGCTTCAGCCCGGTGGAAAAACATTCTGTTATTGAGAAACCGTTTCAACGGTTTCACCGCAAAAACAAAGATCGTAGTTGCAGCCTCACCTCATAATTGTGGCTCTCCACATTCTCACGACACCGACCTTCAACTAATACTGGCTCTTGTCATGTCTAAAGAGCTAAATGACACTCATAAGCCGACCTTCCGCAATAGTTTGATCTTTCGCGTCAAAGCTACGGGACTGCAAACAAGACGAGCACTTCGTAACATCCTGCCAGGCGGATCAGCTCACTTTCCGATCAAGGTTGGACCATCAAACGAAGTAGTTATCGCAGAATCCAGGACACCCCTATGGTCCGAAGGCGATGATGCGGAGAAATTTCTACTAGCGGGAAAAGTTCATAATTTGCGGCTTGCGTTGCGCAGGCTGAACGGCGCCGAGATACCCGCCGGCGGTATCTTCAGTTTTTGGGCTCAGCTCGGACGTGCGAGCAGATGGAAGGGCTATGTGGCAGGACGTGAACTCCGCGAAGGCTGCATCATTCCATCGATTGGCGGCGGGTTGTGCCAGCTTTCAAACGCACTCTACGATGCCGCTCTGAGTGCGGACTTTGAAATTATAGAGAGGCACGCTCATACGCGAATCATTCCGGGTTCACTCGCGGAAAGCGGACGTGACGCGACTGTGTTCTGGAACTATGTAGATTTACGTTTCAAATCGTCATCCCCGTTTCGCATCGAAGCCACAATGGACGCAAACTTCCTCAACGTCCGCTTCAGGAGCAAGGGCAAGCAAGATAGCGCGCATGCTCAATTTCAGGAGAAAAGAGTAAGGGCGACTACGATTGGTCCGCAGAGTTGTGTGACCTGTAGCCAACATGATTGCTTCAGGCATGTCGAGCGCGCGGCCACCGGCTTCGGACGTTCCGCCTACCTGGTTGATGAGTACTATCCGGAATTCGACAAGTACATCGGTGAAGTGAAACGCGAGCCGGACCTGCTTGCCATTCCGCTCGATGGGAAGAAATACGGGAAAGGCAATTATGCCTGGAGCACAGATACCTTTCGTAACGTTAGACAAAGCCCGATATGGACGTTGCTGCGAGCTTATCAGTCGAGAAAGCTCGCCATGCAAGGTCCGGCGCGTCAACGTACACTGCTGGTATATTCAGAACGTCTGGCCAGAAGTTATTCAACTCTCCTGAAGCATGACATCACCCATGTAACGGTCTCACAAAACCTACTACCGTTTCTTTGGCGTGACGGATTCCTGGGCGGCAGAACGTTCGACGTGTTGATGACTGCCATGCCGCTTGCTCGTTTACATGAACGACTCGACGCCGCCTTCGCGTTACATCCGGAGAGTAAAACTCTGGCCGACTTTCGCGCTGACGAGTGGTTGGTACGCGCCGAAAAGGAAGCCTTGGAATCAGCGCGAAGAATCATCACACCACATTCAGAAATCGCCGGCTTATACGCAAACAAGCACGAACTGCTTGACTGGACCATGCCGGAGGTAAAGAAAACATTCCAACCGACACGCGCTGCTTCGCAGCCTCTCACGATTGCTTTTCCTTCCTCCACCATCGGAAGAAAAGGATCCTATGAGCTGCGTGCCGCGGTTCAAGGGTTGGACGTGAAATTAGTCGCGCTCGGACCACAATTAGAGGACGCGGAGTTTTGGCGTGAAACAATGATTGAAAACAGGAATGGCAGGGGAGATTGGTTGGAGGGAATCGATGTCGTAGTTCTTCCGGCGTTTGTAGAGCACAAACCCAGAAGATTGCTCGAGGCAGCAGCAAGGGGCACACCCGTGATTGCTTCAACAGCGTGTGGGCTGCTGCACATCAAGCAAATAATTAATATTCCCGTTGGTGATGTCGAAGCCTTGCGAGCAGAGATCAAGGCACTATTCACCAATAGCTGAACCGCACCTTACGGTGCGGGTGCGATTGTTCCACTGACAGTCAGGCTGCACGTGCTTCCATTTAAGAAGCCGCCGCGAAAGCGGCCCGATCCAACCAGCGTTATAGAACCATCACGCAGCGGACTTCCTCCCGGTGAAACGGTTGTGAGTGTCATGTCGGCAACGGACGTACCGCCTGCGGCGATCGTGTTCGCAAACCGCAAAGAAACGGGAATGTCGATGCGCCCCGCGGCAAATGAGCCGGTGCCGCCCGAGGGCATCGTCACTGTTGTTGTGTTATCGCCGATGGGAGTCGGGAAGGTTACGGAGATTGACGGAAACTCCGTGATGCGCAGTGTCGCACGGCAATCTTCGAAGCTAAGCGACAAACGAAGATCGCTAGTGAATGGACCACGAGCGTTGTCATTCGTGGTGGTCATCGTCGCAGTGCCGGTGAAAGTTGCACTGAGCGTTGGCGCACACGGACCACTCGGCAACGAACTCGTCTCTTCCACGTGAATAAAGAGCGTGTAGTCGCCTTCGAGACTGCGATCGTCCTGGTAACGCACCGGGATCACGCCACGACCGAATCCGAAATCCGCGCGAGCAGCCTCGCGCGCACTGCCGTACGTCAGCACCAGCGCCTGCGGAGTAAATCCATAGTTGCCGTCGAGCGTGCGCATGCCGATCGGCCGATCGTCAACCTGGCCCAGGCCGAGTGGACCATGACCCAGCGAAACGGTATTCCCGATGCCGAGCGATGAACCCGGCAGGACGAAAGACTCCGGTGCTCCCGGCAGTGAAGACGAGATCAAACGCCTGACAGTACTGGTGATCGCCGGGCGATCGCGTTCGAGAGCGTCGGCGAAAGTCCCACGAAGCGGCCCGTTGTTGTCCCACTCCCAAATCGTCGGGATTATCAGCGCGGCATTCGCGCCCTGCGTTAGTTCGCCTTCGAAGAGAATGTTGGGCGGAATCCCCGGATTTACAGGAGTCACTCGCCGCCACGGTGTGGCGGTAGGAAAACCGTCTCCAGTGATCAGACCGCCGCGATCGCTGCCAGTGCCGGCGCGGATCTCATTCCGTGGCTGTTGGCCCATCAAAGAGGAAAAGATGTTGCCCCAACGCCGCGGCTCAAATCTGCCGCTGGAGTCGACTGTCGCCAGGTCCAACACCAAACTAACTTCATCGCCGACGCCGTCTCGTTCCAACGCGTCGTCACGAGTCTGGTGATCGACTCGATAACCATTAAGCGTGACGCGAAAACTCGATGCGAGTGGGCTTGGCGCTCCCGTTGATTCTGAGGTTCGCGGGTTTCCATCCTTGTCGATTGGATTAGCAGACCCGCCGCACTTCATCATGAATGAGCCGGTTTCGTGACTCGATTCGACCGCGTTCGGTGAGATAATTTTCAACGCTTGCCAACCTTGATACGAAGGTAAAGACTTCGCATCACCGAGCGTCCAGCTCGTCGAGACGGTCTGTGTTCCCGCGGCTTTGAAGTCGAGCGTTTGCACTGGTCCAGTGGCTCCGTCACTGCGGATAAAAGTGTATTGGACCGTTCCCGGGCCATCGGTGCTGATGGATCCGGTGAAGTTTAGCGTCACGGGACACTGCCCGCCGCCGTTTGGATTGTCAGCTTTGAGGGAGACGTCCGTGACGCGGAATTTTTGCGCGGCCGCCGAGGAGTGCACGGGCAACGTGCTGAATATGAGCACGACTATAGTGAAGAAAGTGGTGAGATGGTATTTAGTCATTTGTGAGTTCCTTTCTGAATTTGTGGGTTTGCGCACTATGGGCAAGTGCGGCGTAAGGGATTCACCAGTGTCACGACAGTTGTCGGGCTCACTGGCGAACTGCTGTTGATCGTAAATTCGCCGTCGGTAGGATCGTTGGCGAGGTTACAGAAGCGGACGTTCACGTCGAGTGGAAGGCCCGCCGGTAGGGGGAAGGGCATTAGAAACGGCATGGGTGCTTCGAACATGTTACCGGCGCGAGTCAATCGCGCTGAGGTCAGCGTTAGATCGCCACCGCTCGTGTTTCGGATGCGCAACGTTTGCCATGCCGTGCAGGCGCCGAGTGCGGGGGCGGTTGGGAAACAGACTTCTGTTGGTTCGGTGACAAGCTCGCCGCCGATCGCGCGGCCAGAGACGCCGATGCTTACTGGCGTGAGTGCGCTGCGACTTGAATCAACTTCACCTGCGACTAAAAGCATGGCCCGGCGGCGACATGATTCGTTAGGCGACGCAGCATTACATTCGCTCACGCCATCCCGGTGTTGTGGACCAAACTGAAGATCGAAAGTGCAAGCCGCGCCGGCAGCGAGAAGATGGCCTCTTCCGGCTGTCATTTCCGCCGCGGTCGGCTGGCACGAATCCCCGGTTTTGACAAAGTCGGCGCGGTCGGCGCCGCCAGTGAAGTCGACGGAGTTGACGCGCAGTGGCACGGTGCTGCGATTTGTAACCGTAAACGTAACTGTGACTGATGCTCTGCCGATATTGGTATCGGGAAACGAGAGTTGATTATCAGAAGTCAGTCCGGGCGCGGTCACTTCCAGTTGTGGACCACTCGGCATCGAGCAATCCATCGGACTCATCGACGGCAGCGCATCCGGTAACGCGCCCCGGAAGATCGCGTGTCCCTGTCGCGTGCAACTAATCTGGTTTGGATCTATGCACCACGATCTGCCGGTGAAAGTGGAAGTAGTAAGAATGCTTTGCGAGATGTAACGGCGCCAATCGAGTCGCACGTCGGTTTCATTCCGCATACCGTCGCCGTTCCAGTCAAAATCAAAAAGCGTTCGCGCGGGCGGGCGAGGCGACAGATTGCTGAGCATCGAGCTCGAGACTCTGCGCCGTTCACCGTTCGCGGTGTCGACCAATGTCGCGGTGCAGATGTAGTCGCTGTAGTTCGGACGCGTGTATGCCTGGTCGGTAATCAACACGCAACCGGCTGCGAACGCGATCAGGATCGCAAGGATTATGATTCGTAGTTTCATCTGTTTGCCTCCGGCTTACTTCTTGGGAGCGACAACCCTGATCCATGACGTCGCACTGCCCACGTTTCCGAATCCGTCCACAAACCTGAACCTGACTTCCAACCAACTACCGGTGGGAAAGAAGGTGTCGGGCTTTACTTCTTTTCCGTTAAGCAGCGGAGGCAAACTGCTGGGCGACGAGGAAACCGTGTCGGTTGCGGATGGGCTTTCGAGAAAATTCTTTAGCGCTTCTGAGGTCGATGGAGTCGCGCCGCCCGAAACGCTTTCGGTAACCGTTGTTGAACCTGGTGGCGTGACGGATGGCGGTGTCGTGTCAACGACGCGAAAGTCGCAATCACTTCTGGAAAGCGCACCGGCTCGATCCGTAGTCTGCAATTCCAGGTGATGAACAGCACCAAACTCGAAAACTACCGGTCCGAGCCGGCGGCTCTCGCCAATGAACTTGAGCGGTTCCGAATCGCGACCGTGGAACCATTGGTCCAACTGCAAATCACCGCCCTGCCACGAGCCGTCCGGATCGCGTGAGAACGATTTCAAAAACATCTTCAGGCCCGCGGGATCGTTCGCTTCGACAGTCGGTTCCGGTGGATTACCACCGTTCATCACCGCCGGACATCCGCCTTGAGAAAATCGCTCGAGTCCTGGTCCTTCGACGCCGAACACTGCAACCGGCGGGCGATTCAGATAGTCGCCAGTCATGTCGAGACGCACTGTGTAAGTGTTGCCTTCAGTCGAGGCTGAAAACACTCCGGCGAATGAAATCCGGTTGTACACGGGATCGAGAACACCGGTCAAAGGTGCGTTGTTGTTCAGCGTGATCGCGGAAACATCACCGCCACACTCGCCACTCGCGTTACGTTGTTGATATGAAGTGCCGGAAAGGTTCGCGGCGCCGGAAGCGATGGATAAGTTTCCCGACGCGTCAATGGTTCCTTCGATCTCCGCATCGTTGCGGGCGGTGCCACAACGAATGCGAGCGCGTCCGGTTTCGAAGATCAGGAAGTGAAACGTGACGTCCATGTCGGCGAGGGTCGTGTAGAGACGCGAGATGTTGATGCGTCCAGACGCGCTGTCGATTTCGTAGTTCATTTCAAAGGTGCTGGGAAACACGACTCCATCGCAGCAGCCAGGACCATCGACGGTCATCGTTCCGCGCCCGCGTGCGCTGTACGACTGTGTCGCAACAGAAGAGAAAGGCGGAGCAGGAGCCGAATCAGCGCGGCCGGCGAAAAGCGCCGCAAGCGAGAGACTGGCCAGTAAGGCTCCGCAGATTCCAACCACGTGTCGCGTTTCGATTCTGTTCATTCACTCACCTCACGCGTGTGCTAACATCCCTGCGCTTCATACTGCGTCCCCCGCGCACCGTGTGTCTTCAACGCTCTTTCAATAATTTTTGAGCGACTTCTCATCGCCCGTATGTCCCAGATCCGCAATCATTTATTCGTCTTCGGCGAATTCCGGCTGGATGCCACCGAGCACCTGCTTTACAGACAAACCGGTGAAGTTGTGCCTTTGAAACCGAAGGCCGTCGAAACCCTTGAGCTACTCGTTATGCAGCGAGGACGGTTGCTCACCAAGACTGAACTTTTGGAACGACTCTGGCCGGACGCCGTGGTGGAAGAGTCAAACCTCTCGCAGAATATCTACCTGCTGCGAAAAGTTTTGGGTTTGACTGCAGGCGGGCAGAACTACATCGAGACGGTTCCGAAACGCGGTTATCGTTTTGTGGCTGACGTCGAAGAAATAGCTGGCAATGGCGGCGAGATCATAAAAGAGATCGCAATTGGCGCCGCTAAAGCCGCACCGATCGATTCGCTTGCGGTCCTGCCGATGGCGAATGAAAGTGACGATCCGAATATCGAATATCTCAGCGACGGCATCACCGAGAGCATCATCAACCGTCTTTCACAGTTACCGCAGTTGAAAGTGATGGCGCGCAGCACTGTCTTTCAATACAAGAGCCGGTCCGTCCTGCCGCAAAAGGCCGCACGCGATTTAGGTGTTCGGGCTATCGTTACGGGCCGAGTAATGCAGCTTGGTCAACGCCTGATCGTCAGGACGGAACTGGTTGATGCCGCAACCGGATGGCAACTCTGGGGCGACCAGTTTGACCGCGCCTCCACCGACATACTGGAAATACAGGAAACGATCGCGCACGAGATTTCCAGCAAATTGCAATTGAAGCTGACGGGCGAAGATCGAAAACGACTGACGAAGCGTTACACCGAAAGTACCGAGGCTTATCATCTCTTCATCAAGGGCCGTTACTATCTGCACAAACGCCTCAACGAGGTGATGCCGAAAGCGATTGAATATTTTCAGCAGGCGATCGATGTCGATCCGGTGTATGCGCCGGCTTATGTCGGACTCGCTGATTGTTATCCGTTGTTGAGTCTTTACGGCGCGCTCGAACCGCGCGAGGCTTATCCGAAAGCGAAAGCGGCGGCCCGGCGTGCGTTGGAGATCGACGACTCGTTGGCGGAGGCGCACAACTCGCTCGGCGTCATCAAACTTTTTTACGAATGGGATTGGGCCGGCGCCGAACAGGCTTTTCAACAAGCGATTGAACTCAATGCCGGTTACGCGGACGCATACCAGAGATACGGAATGCTGCTGGTCGCGCGCGGGCGTTTTGATGAGGCAACGGTGCAGTTCGATCACGCACAAGCCCTCGACCCACTTTCGCTAATCACTAAAACGATCAGTGGCTACGCTTTTTATTATGCTCGTCGTTATGACGCGGCAGTCGAACGGTTTCAGGAAGTGATCGAGATGGATCGAAATTATTCGATGGCCCACTTTCGTCTCGGTCTGACTTACGCACAGCAACGAAAGTTTGACGAGGCTCTTGCTGAACTGCAAACCTCGTCGCGGTTGTCAGGCGATAGAGATGTAGTCGCGGCGCTCGGCTATGTTCACGGATTACAGGGAAACGCCTCATTAGCACTGGAAGCACTCGAAGAATTGAAGCGGCGTGAAACGGCGGGATTCGTCTCCGCGTATGACAAGGCGCTGGTTAGCCTGGGGCTTGGTGATTGGGAACAGGCGTTGGCCAGGCTGGAGGAAGCTTACAAAGAACGGTCGTACTGGTTGATCTACCTTCAGGTCGATCCGGCCCTCGATCCTTTGCGAGCAGACCCGCGGTTTGCTGAGTTGTTGGAAAAAGTGGTTGGGTTGATGCGTTGAGAAGGCGATATAACATCTTGTTTCCGGTAGTAACCGTTGCCCTCTCGTTGTTCGCGGCGGATGTGTATGCGTGCCAGTGTAGAGAACGCGAGCCCTCCCTGTGCTCAGTACGGCAATGCCGATGTCGTTTTCGTTGGGACCGTGGTTAGGATTACCGAGGCCATGCAAGTCCCCAGACAAAAAATATCGAACGACTACGGACAACGAAGGTTGGTTTAAGTTAAAGGTCCCTCGGCCAGGAAAATACCGAGTTCGCATACTTCTCCCGCTCTACGCGGACGTCGCGGGCACCGAGTCAGAACTGGATCCGATCAGCAACTTGGTGCGCACCCGAACGAGCATCATTCTCGAGTATGAGACTGTCGTTGAACCTGACAGATGCGGCTTCATCAATCCTCCGCTTTTCATCGATCGCACTGAATATGAAAAGCGTCGCGGCCTAAGGAGATAAAACGTTGAAGCAAAACCCGGCTTTGATTCTACTGCTCGCGTTAGTCCTGCTTGGCATTACTGTTCCTACGTCTTCGGCCCAAAAAGCAAACACGCTCGAAGTCGAACACTGGCGCGACGTGCTGCGCAACGTCAAAAGGGAACTGAAGGAGAACTATTACGATCCAACGTTCAACGGTATAGACATCGAAGCTCGCTTCAAAGCCGCCGACGAGAAGATGAAGAATGCCGAATCGATGGCCCAACTGGAGAGCATCGTTGCCCACTTTGTGCTCGAGCTCAACGATACGCACACATTTTTTATCCCGCCTACTGACGGCTCGCGCATTGAATACGGTTGGAGACTAATACCTGTTGGTCCTGATAGTTATGTGGGCGCCGTGAAACCTGGAAGCGATGCGTGGACCAGGGGACTGCGACCGGGTGACAAGGTGCTTTCCATAGATGGACGGTCGGTGGATCGCGAGGGAATTTGGTTGGCAAATTATCTCAACTACGTATTAGAGCCGGAGATACCCATCAGCCTGGTTGTTGAAAAACCGGATCAGACACAGCAGACATTGGTCATCCGCCCGAACGTTAACAAGAGAATCGGCGGCGTAATATATACCTACCTGGCGGAACCGGCTGTCAACAAAATAGAGAACTATCGTTCGAATCATCATGACTTGCACGAGCTGAGTGATGAGGTAGTGGTTTGGAAGATGCCGCAGTTTTACCTTGATGAATATGACCTCGCGGATATATTCGGCAAGTTGAAAAAGCACAAGGCTTTGATCCTCGATCTACGCGGCAACAGCCGTGGCTTTCCCAATACGTTGCCGCACTTTGCCGGTTACTTTTTTGATTCGAACTCAAAGCTTGCCGATCGACGCGGACGCAAAGACCTCCGGCCAATTGTGGCGAAGAGTAAAAAAGAAAAATCATTCAAGGGCCGGCTGATAGTATTGATTGACGGCGAGTCGGCAGCCGCTGCTGAGATTTTTGCTCGGGCCGTGCAGCTTCAGAAACGTGGAATCGTGATCGGGGATCGGAGTTCCGGTTCAGTGATGGAAGGCAAACTCTATCCGATGGAGGTCGGGCTGATGAGATCGATACCGTGCGCGATAAGCGCCACCAGCGCCGACGTCATCATGCC
>DATEHX010000155.1:0-10941 GCA_035279345.1 Pyrinomonadaceae bacterium
GGCCGCCGGCTGTGCCGTCGAAAGTGAAACGTTGAGTTTTAGCTTTTGAAACGCGAAACACGCCGCGGCCGTCAGTGCCGATCCATAATTCATCGCCAATCGACTTCAACGCGACAACCGGGCCAGTCGCGGATTCAGTGCGTTTCAGATTCGACGGCTCCGTACCGGTGAAAGCACCAGGCTCTTCTTTTTTCGCGCGCCCGCCCGCCCACAACTTACCGTCTTTGTCGCGCTCGAGTGCGTTAACAAAAAAAGTGGCGGGTCGCGCGGGAGGTTCTTTCACCGCGCCGTTTTCGACTTCGAGTACGCCACGGCTCAACGTGCCGATGAACAGATGGTTGTTGGTTATGGTAATGCTCGTGATCGTCAGTGGACCAGGCCGCTCGCGATCGGAGCTGCGCAACGGCTCGCGCAACAAAGGACGTGTCTCCGACGCCGCGCCGGCACGCACGCGACACTCATACACGTTGCCCTGTTCGGTAGACATGAACGTGAGGCCGTCGGTGGTTGTGACGATCGCCGAGACTGCTTGTGTCGAAGTTTCTTTTATTCGTTCGAACGTGCCGCCACTGAAACGTGCGGCGCCCCCTTCAGTGCCGACCCACATCGCGCCGTCCTGATCGACTTGCAACGCGAGCACGCGTCCGGGAGGCAGTGCAGGATCGTTGACCGTCAGTGTTCGACGTCCGTCAAACTTCGCGAGGCCCGCTTCGGTCCCGAACCACATTGCACCGTCGCTTGTTTGCGCGATCGCGCGCACGCGATCCGAAGGCAGTCCGTGAAACAACGTGACCGCGCCCCATTGATGCAGGCCGGTGATCGGCGTCGGCGATGGCGAAGGAGACGGAGATGGCGACGGTGAAGGCGAAGCTTGCGGCTGCGGCTCGCCGGTTTGGGCCAATGGCCGCTCAACGAAAGCAATGAACAGTGCCACAAAAAAGCACAAAAGGCATAGGCAGGTTCGCCAGCTCAGTTGAGTCTTTTGTGCATCTTCGCGGCATCTCATCTTTTCTTCGAGGTAGCTTCGCGTTTTTGTTCCTCGGCAAAACGCTTCTGATCCTTTTGCAGCCAGCCTTCCAGATCGCTCGATGCTTTCTCGAGTTCGTCGCTGTTGAGTAGTCCACGACGAAGCGCTTCGAAAAACGCGCGCGTGCGAATGTTGTAGGCGAGCTTCTCGTATGCCTCCTGATCGGTGCCTTCGGCGACGCTGACGAAGAGTTTTTCGTAAAGCGTTGCGAGGCGGCTCTCGACGCCACGCAAACTCAGCGAACACTTCCGCGCGATGGCCCAATTCGAGAGACCGAGCGCCAGATAGTAAAGCGCTTCGGCTTCAAACTCCGTCAGCAACGGACGCTTGAACGAGTCTTTGAACGCCGGATCGATCATGTCGGCGCCGTCTTCGAGCACCGCGGCGACGAAACGTAGAAAACGCGACTCGGGATTGTTCTTGTGAATGAAACCGTAAGCCGGTGGCGGATCGACCGACTTCACGATCTTGCGAATCTCGTTGATGTAAATCTCGTGAGGAAACTGCGTCCAGAAAATGATGCGCGCGGTCGGGAAGTCACGCCAGATCGCTCGCGCGGCCTTCACGCCCGAAAGCTTCGGCATCTGGATGTCGAGAATACAAACCTCGGGCTTCTCACCGAGCGCGAGCTTCACGGTTTCCTCGCCGTCCGCGGCCTCGAAAACGGGCAGGTGCGACGGAAACTCCTTCTCGAGTATCTCGCGCAAATAGTGGCGTTGGGCCACGTTGTCTTCAGCAATCAGGATCGACATTGCGATGATTCTAACTATTTAACCGGCTTATTTGAAGCAAACAGTTTGTCGAGCGCGCTTTGTTGCTGTGTGCCTCGCAAGGCTGTGAAAGGCAGCACTAACTCGGGCTGGCCGAACGAATGTGGTCCAACTTGATAGTCTTCGAAAGAAAGCAGAACACCGTCAGGTACCAGGTTCCAGTTCCTGAAATTGTCGACCTCTGGTTCAGTGCCGCGGTCAATCCAACTCGCATCAAGTCCTGAGAAGGTGTAAAGCTGTTTTCGAGAGGCGCGGGAAAGCTGTTTCAGGTAACCACGTTTGAATACGTCTTTAGCGTAAAGCTGCCGGCCTTTCTTCAGGTCGAAATTGATCGTTTCGTAGTAAGCGATCGGGTGCATTTGGCCTGCTTCCATCACGCTGTGAGTAAGCCGCAGGCTGACGAATCTTTCATTGGAATAGTAGACGACGTAATACAACCCCAGTCCCC
The DNA here is from genome assembly GCA_035279345.1 of Pyrinomonadaceae bacterium. Classification (GTDB taxonomy): domain Bacteria; phylum Acidobacteriota; class Blastocatellia; order Pyrinomonadales; family Pyrinomonadaceae; genus PSRF01. Next base: position 2,246 of record DATEHX010000155.1, read on the forward strand.
ATAGCGCTGGTGGCTGTTTGTGTTTACGTCGTTGTTCGGCGTCGGCGAGTCGTCTGAATTTGTTCGCCTCGCCGAGTACTTTGTTCTTTATCCAACGGTTGAACCGGCGTGCTTCAGGTTCGGCGGAGGCGATCTGTGGGTACTGTACATCGAGGTTGTAACCGTGTTCGTCGCGGGATCGCTCGGGTATCGAGTGTTCGACGAACGTGAAGTAGTTGGGCCACACCTCCTTGATCGGCTCGGCTTGATCGTAAGTCCGGGGCGTTGGTGAGGGCGCTGGCGTTGATGTACTTTGCGTCGCTGTTTGAACTGTAGCTTGATTTACCGGCCACGTGCTTTTCAGAACGATCAGTAATAATAAGGCTACGATTGCGAGAAGCTTCTTCACGTGTCCAAGATGACTTTCCGCCCTCGCTGACGCAACGTGGTACTCCACACTATCGAACTCGGTTCGCACCGTTCACACGTGCAGGACCCACCACGTAAGCTTCTGTGCTTGACGCCCGAGCGTGCTTCTACGCACTATGAAGCGCTCGAATGCAGCCGCTATCGGTGCTTCCTACAGGAAAGGTGAACTATGAGGTTTCGAAACCCGCTTCGTTTTGTACCCGTCTGTCTGATCCTGTTCTTATTCGTCATCATCGGGGCTTCATCTGTGGCTCAAACACCTGAGCCGCGCGATGAACGTTTGTGGCAACGCGCGCTCGCGATTCACCGTCGCGCGATCGTCATCGACACGCACAACGATGTGACCACGCCGATGACTAACGACGATTATGATCTCAGCGGCACGCCACCGGCTCCCTATCGCACCAGCATCGCGCGCATGAAGCAGGGCGGGTTAACGGCGGAGTTTTTCTCGCTTTACGTGCGGCCGTGGTACGTACAGAACGGCGGCTCTACGCGCCGCACGCTCGACATGATCGACTCTGTGTATCGCGCGGTAGAGCGAAACCCACGCGACTTGATGATTGCCACTTCGGTCGCCGACATTCGCCGTGCCAAACGGCTCAACAAGGTCGCGTGTTTGCTGGGTATCGAAGGCGGGCACGCGATCGAAGATTCATTGCCGACGTTGCGCGAGTTTTACCGGCTCGGCGTTCGTTACATGACGTTGACGTGGAACAACACCAACAACTGGGCCGACGCGAATCGCCCGCCGCACAAACACGGCGGCTTGAATGATTTTGGCCGCGAAGTCGTGCGCGAGATGAACCGGCTCGGAATGCTGGTCGACGTCTCGCACGTTTCAGACGAAACGATGAGCGACGCGCTCGACGTTTCCAAAGCGCCAATCATCGCTTCGCACTCGTCGGCGCGCGCGCTCAGCGACGTCACGCGAAACATTCCCGATGATTTGTTGAGACGCATCGCGAAGAACGGCGGCGTAGTGCACGTCAATTTCTACAGCATGTTTGTCGATGCGAAAACGGTTAGACCACAAAGCGAAGCACGCGATCAGCGCTTAAAGGCGCAGCAGGATGCGCTCGACGAGAAATACAAGAACGATCCCGAGCGGCTCGCGGAAGAGAGTGACAAACTCGAACAGGCGAATCCGCTGCCGCCACTGCCGATTTCGAAATTGATCGACCACATTGATCACATCGTGAAGGTCGCGGGCATCGATCACGTGGGCATCGGCGCCGACTTCGACGGCGCCAACGACATGCCCGAAGGCGCGAAAGATGTTTCGATGTTGCCAAACATCACTTACGAACTGCTGAAACGTGGTTACAGCGAACAGGACATTCGCAAGATTCTCGGCGGAAACTTGTTGCGTGCGTTTGCGGAAGCAGAACGCGTCGCGCGCAGCATGAGCAAGTCGATCAGCGGCGACGGCAGCACGCGAAGAATACGTTAGACTGGATTACAGAATTAACAGCTTTACTGAAGGTAGGTAGACCTGATCCATACCTTCCTTCGAACAATCTTGTAAATTCTGTGAATCATGTCAAAAAAAGGAGCACGGCGAACCGTGCTCCAAAGCAGAAAAGAAGAGAGTTTCTGTTTACTAACTAGAGATCGCGGCCACCCTGGCCCACATCAGACTTCTCGGACGTGCCGAAATCATCCTTGATGTGTTTCTGTTCGCCCTGCCTTTCGGTGCCGCGTTGGCCCGCGCCACGCTCACCGCTCGCAAAATCGTCGTCCTGTTTGTTGCGTCCTGGCGACTGCTGGCCCTTGCCATAGTCACCCTGGTTCTGCTGACCACCCATCTGCCTGTCCTGTTCGTTGTTCCTCATTTTGTCATCAGCCATGTCAGTTTATGCCTCCCATGTTCGATGATTAATTGATGGTGATCTGTAATTCAACATGCGTGCCATTTAACACAGCCCGTAAATTACTGATAACAGGCGCAGCTCTGCGTCCGCAAACCAATACGCGGGGGAAATGAAATGATACACAGTACGCGTGTTATCATGCGTTTGCATTCATGACGCAAGCAGGACTTTATATTCACATTCCGTTTTGTCGTTCGCGCTGTTCCTATTGCGACTTCGCCACCGGACTCTACGAAAACGAACTCGCGGAACGTTACGTAAACGCGCTGGTTGAAGAAATTCATTCTTCCACTGTCACACGCGCGCAGGTCGACACGATCTACTTCGGCGGCGGCACGCCTTCTTTACTTGCCCCGTCACAACTCGATCAAATCCTGCTTGCATTGCGCGAAAACTTTGACGTCGATCCTGCGTCGGAGATCACACTCGAGATAAACCCCGGCAGCATCACCGTCGACAAGCTGCTTGACTTCCGCAGTCTCGGCATCAATCGCGCGAGCTTTGGTGCGCAAACGTTTGACGATCGCGAACTCGCGAAGTTGGGACGTTCGCACACCGCTGCCGATGCGCGGCGCACGTTTAGCGATCTACGTGCAGCGGGTTTCGCCAACGTGAGTTTCGATCTCATTGCCGGATTGCCCGGACAAACGCTTGACGGCTGGCAGCGAAACGTCGACGAAGCGCTTCAATTACAGCCTGAACATTTGTCTTTTTATCTCCTCGAAGTACATTCCGGAACGCCTTTAGCACAGCACATTCAACGCGGGCTCCAACCCGTGCCCGACGAAGACCTCGCCGCGGTAATGTACGAATGGATGCTCGAATGCGCGGCCAACGCTGGTTACGAACACTACGAGATCTCGAATCTCTGCCGCCCCGGTTTCCAGTCGCGGCACAACACGAAGTACTGGATCGGCGAGCCGTATTTCGGCTTTGGTTGCTCGGCGCACTCATACGACGGCTCAATGCAACGTTGGTCCAATCATCGCGACGTTCTCAAATATGTCGAGTCAGTTGAACAGGGATTTTCGGCGATTAATGAAAAGCAGATTTTGACGGAAAGCGATATCAAAGCAGAAAGTCTCTTTCTCGGTCTTCGTATGATGTGCGGTGTCAATCGGAATCTGTGTAAAGACTACGAAACAGACGTCGAGAAATTTCGCGAAGCGGGTTTGCTCGAACTTGACGGCGACTTTGTAAGGCTGACGCGCAGCGGAGTGCTCTTATCCAACGAGGTATTTTCCGCGTTCGTATGATCATTGCCATCGACGGTCCATCAGGATCTGGTAAATCGACACTGGGGCGAATGCTGGCGCGGGAGTTGAACCTCCTCTACCTCGATACCGGCTCGATGTATCGCGCCGTTGCCCTCGCGACGATCGAAGCCGAGCTCGATCCAACCGATACTGAAACCATCGCGGACGTCGCCGAAAGAGCAGACATCGATCTTGAAGGCGATCCCGATTCGTTGAAAGTGTTACTCAACGGCCGCGAAGTCACCGAAGAGATTCGCACTGAACGTGTGACCGTGATGTCGTCAGTCGTCTCGACGATTCCCGGCGTGCGGCGCGCGATGGTCACCCGGCAACGCGCCCTGGGCCAACGCGGCGCGGTGCTCAACGGCCGCGATATCGGCACGGTCGTATTTCCCGACGCAGACATCAAGTTTTTTCTGACGGCCGCGCCCGAAGAACGCGCCGAACGCCGTTTCAAGGAAGATTTACTGACAAACTCGGACGTCTCTCTCGCACAGACGCTCTCCGAGATGATCGAGCGCGACCGCCGCGATTCATCGCGCGCCGACTCGCCGTTGAAAGCAGCCGACGACGCGATCGTTATCGACTCATCGGGGTTATCGATTGAAGAAGTTTTTGCACGGATGATGGAACATGTTCACCGGCATCATTGAAGAACTCGGCAACGTCCGCGGCATCGAAGAACGCGGCGAGAACGCGCGCATTATCATCGACGCCAAAGTCGTGACCGAAGGCACGAACCACGGCGACTCGATCGCGGTCAACGGCGTTTGTCTGACGGCGCTCGACATTCATGACGACTCATTCGCCGCCGACGTCTCACGCGAAACGCTCTCGCGTTCAACGCTCGGCAGTCTAAAACCCGGCGCGCCCGTCAATCTCGAACGCGCCGTGACGCCCGCCACCCGTCTCGGCGGACACATGGTGCAAGGCCACGTCGACGCCCGTGGACAGTTTGTTTCAGTCGTCAGCCACGGCGAGTCGTGGACCGTGCGGATCGCCTACCCGCCTGAAATCGCCCGTTATCTGGTTTTCAAAGGCTCGGTCGCGGTGGAAGGCATCAGTTTGACGATTGCGAACATGGCCGAGGACTACTTCGAGATCGCGATTATTCCCAAGACCTGGGAGGTCACGAACCTGTCTCACCTCAAACCCGGCGACAGCGTCAATCTGGAGGTCGATGTAATCGGCAAGTACGTGGAAAGATTACTGGCTTTCAGGTAACATAAGCCACCAAGAGGCACAAAAAAGAGCTGTCAACGCTGACAAGTCCTTTTTGTGCTTTTTCGTGGCTTAGGACCACTCACATGGCTTTTGCGAGCATTGACGAAGCCGTCGCCGACATTCGCGACGGCCGCATGATCATTATTGTCGACGACGAGGATCGTGAGAACGAGGGCGACCTCGTGTGCGCGGCGGAAAAGGTCACGCCTGAAATCATCAACTTCATGGCCCGGCACGCCCGCGGGCTGATCTGTTTGCCGTTAACAGAAGAGCGTTGCGACGACCTTCATCTGACCACGCAGGTCGCCGACAACACGTCGTTCCTCGGGACCGCTTTCACCGTCTCGATTGACGCGCGCCGTGGCATCACCACCGGCATCTCGGCCGCCGATCGCGCAACGACGATTCTCGTCGCCGTCGATCCGAAGTCGCGGCCGCAGGATTTGGCGCGTCCTGGTCACATTTTCCCCTTGCGTGCGAAAGACGGCGGCGTGCTTGTTCGTCCGGGTCAAACGGAAGCGAGCGTGGACGTCGCGCGTATCGCCGGACTCTACCCCGCCGGCGTGATCTGCGAAATCATGAACGAAGACGGCACGATGTCGCGTCTGCCGGAGCTCGAAGCGTTCGGAAAGCAACACGATCTCAAAATAATCAGCGTCGCTGACCTCGTGCGCTATCGCATGAGTAAGGAAAAGATGGTGCGCCGCGTGGTCGAAACGTATCTCCCCACGGTTTACGGCCGCTTCCGCGCGATTGCTTACGAAAACGTCGTCAACGGCGACGTACACCTCGCGATGGTCATGGGCGAGGTGAGAACGGATGATCCGGTGCTGGTCCGGGTGCATACAGAAAACGTCACCTGTGACATGTTTGGTTCACTGATCGACGACACCGGGTTTCAACTTCACACAGCGCTGGAAAAGATCGCGGGCGCTGCGCGCGGCGTGGTCCTATATTTGCGACAGCGCGAGCACAGTTTGGACCTTGTTAATCAATTACGTACGTATGGTGTGATGCAGGAAAGTGGGCTTAATAAACGCGAAGCAAGTCTGCAAACCGGATATGGAATCGAACGCGACTACGGCGTGGGCGCGCAAATTCTCCACGATCTCGGGTTGCGGCAGATACTGCTTCTCTCGAATCATCCCCCCAAAGTTGCAGCTCTCGAAGGTTTCGAGCTGTCGGTCGTCGGCAACGTTCCGCTCGGCGAACCGGCATCGAAGGACCACGAAACTGCCATCTGACTCGCAAAGTTGGATTCGGTTCTTTCAACTTTCGGTCTCTCCCTCTAGAATTCCAAGTTCCCCGATGCCGCGTGGCGGCTGTGCGTTATGAGTGTAGACGATCCCAATAGACCAACAGATCTACCCGAGCGCCCGAAACCACCAAAGGCTTCGGTACGAAAGCGTTGGCGGTACTTCACGCGGCGTCACGCGATTCTTGCCGGTTTCATCATTGGCATCGCCGTGTTTGCGGTGTTGCTGCTCGCCTTTTTTCTCTACCGGTTCGGCTTTGTCGACAATTACATCGCAGGACAGATCAAGCAGACCTTTGCGAACTATGGCATCCGCGCCGAGATTCGGGAGTTTCACGCGGACTTGCCGCCGAACACCGTCGAGATGAACGGCGTTGAACTCTACGACGCGCAGACCGGCGCACAGCTCGGCAAGATCGATAAACTGTCAGCGACCATTCGCATCGAAGATCTCTACGCGTTGAATCTGCGGCGCGAGATCAGTCTGAGAGACCTGAAGATCGAGGGTTTCGAAGCCTGGGTCACGTTTGACGAACAGGGTCGTTCGAACTTTGCCAATATCCACGTTCCTCCACCCGAGCCAAACAAACGCATCCTGTTTGCTTATTCAACCGCGAACATTGAAATAAAAAACGGCATCGTTCACTACGGCGACAAACGTCACGTCATCTCAGGTGAAGCGCGAAACCTGCAAGCCATCATTCAGCCCGACGATCCGAACGCGCCCGTCGAGAGCCGGATGAACAGAGTCAACTTCTCTGCGACCAACTCGACCTTCACTTACGACGGACGCACCATCAGCAACATCGACCTTCAGGCAAACGCCCGTGTGAACCAGACTGCCGTCGAGATCCAGGAACTGCTTTTGAAGTCGCCCGTTGCTGAAGCGCGTTTGCAAGGCACGATGGACGACTGGCGTGCGCTGCGTTACCAGATGAATGTCACGTCCAGTGTTGACCTCACGCAGCTTTCCGAAACTTTGCAGACCGACACGACCTTGCGCGGCGCCGGAAACTTCTCCGGCACGATCACAGGTGAAGGCGATCAATTCAAAGTCACCGGCGAGATCAAGTCTGACGCGCTCGCAGCGGATAACTTGCGATTGCAGGGTTTGAACGTGAGTGCGACCGGTTCGGGCCAGGGCCGCAGTTACGAGATCAACGGCAAGGCTGTCGCGGATCTGCTCAACGTCGGCGATTTTCAGTTTGATTCGTTGCAGCTTGCCGGTCAGGTGATGGGCACGGGCACCGATTTTCGTTGGGTTGGCGAACTGCGCGCGGTCGCCGAAAAGAGTTACGGCACGACGCTGACGGGGTTGATTCTTCGCGACGCGCGCGCGGAGAAGAGTGGCGGCGTCATGACCGCGTCGGCTGGCCAGTTCACCGCGAATGGTTTCAGCGCGTCGGGTGCGAAGGTGGCGGGAATCACTGCCTCGGACTTGCGCGTGCGCAACGAGAACGACGCGACGACCGCAACGGTAGCGAGCGTGAAGGCGGGAACGATTTCCGCTTCCGGCGCGACCGTGAAAGGTGTCACTGCGAACGACATCAAGGTTGACGATCGCGGCGGTGTGACGAACGTTGAGGTCAAGAACGTCGAGGTCGGTGCGACGAGCGCTTCAGGCGCGGAGATTGGCAGTCTCAACATCGCGGGCGTGCGTTTATCAGTCCGTAACCGGCAGATTCAGGGCCAAACCGCGGACATCGACGTGGGCACGGTGAAGGTTGCCGATGGCCAGGTTGAAAACGTGAAACTCGCGAAGCCGGTTTTTGTCGTGGCGCCTTCGGGAAGCTATCGCGCGACGGCGGATCTGAGCATCGGTGGCGGCGTGCTCGGCCGGATGAACATGGGCCAGGCGCGCGCAACTGTCGTCGCTACCAATCGCGAGATCGAGCTCAACAATTTCACCGCAGATGTGTTCGATGGACGCGCGAGTGGTAATGCGCGTGTGGCGATTGCACGCGGCGGCACGTCGCAGATTACAGCGAACATCGACAACGTCGACATCGCTGGTCCACTCACAGCACTTGCCGGCAGTGCCGTGCCTTTGACTGGCCGTGCGACGGGACGAGTCGATCTCACGTTTCCCGGCACGGACATCAAACTCGCTTCCGGTTCTGTAACGACTCAACTAACCGCCGACACCAGCCAGGTCAGCGCAGACAGAATTCCGATCACGGGGACAGTCGCGCTGCGTGCGGATCGTGGCGTGTTTGATATTCAGCAAGTGAACCTGCAAACACCGGCGACTCGTTTGAGCGCCAGCGGCCGGTTCTCTTACGAAAACGATTCAAACCTGCAAGTCGATCTCAATTCAACGGACGCCGCGGAGTTGCAGGCGGTGCTGATCTCTTCGGGCTTGTTGCCGGAAGTCGAAGAGCAGATGCGCAGCTACGGCATCGGTCTCGCGGGCCAACTCACGTTCAACGGAAACATTCGCGGGCGGCTCAGTTCGCCTGACGTGAACGGCAAGCTCGCGCTTGGCTCGTTGATTGTTAATGGAATCGAGTTTGGCGCGCTTTCGGCGTCGATCGCGATGAACGAGCAGGAAATGCGCGTCACAGACGGACAGTTGGCGGAAAGAGACGGCGGCGGTGTGCGTTTCTCGCTGGTCGCGCCACGCACCGGCGAGAACAATACTTCTTTGGAAGCCACACTCGATCGTTTCAGCGCGCGCAC
>DATEHX010000156.1:0-22492 GCA_035279345.1 Pyrinomonadaceae bacterium
AGTGGTTGCTTCTATCGGTGGCGCTGCATTTCGTTTTCTGCGCCCGCGACTGTCTGCACCGAGCGAACAATGGCTCGACGTTGCGGCGTTGACGGAATTGCAGGGACCGCAACCGGTCGCGAAAAAGATCGTTGCCGAACAGATTTCCGGCTGGGCAGTGACAACGGACGAGCACAGCATCTTCGTTTTGCCGGAGAAGAACAACCAGGTGTTATCGACGATCTGTCCACATGCGGGTTGTGAAGTGTCGTGGGAACAGTCGACGAATCGCTTTGCTTGCCCGTGCCACGACAGCTACTTCGCTGCCGATGGGTCGCGTCTTTCCGGACCTGCGCCGCGAGGTCTTGATACATTGCCGACGCGCGTGCAGGACGGGAAGTTACAGGTGCAGTATCGCCCGCAGGAAGACGGGGAGACGCGCGCATGAACACACCTGATTCTGACCGCAGTGTTGACGGATTAGGCGTTTGGCTGCAAACGACTGGTGGTGTCGTTGCAGTGTTACTGCTGGTCCAGTTTCTCACCGGAATACTGCTCGCGTTTTATTACGTTCCTTCCGTCGATCACGCGCACACGACAGTGTCGTACATCGAGAAGGTGGTGTCGTCGGGTTCGTGGTTGCGATCGTTGCATCATTACGGATCGCAGTGGCTCGCATTGTTTGTGTTTCTGCATGTTGTGCGGCTGTTTTTGAGCAAGGCTTACGTTGACCGGACGATCACGTGGGTTGCGGCGGTCGTGATGCTTGGGTTGGTGATGGCTGCCGCGGGAACGGGTTATTCGTTGCCGTGGGATGCGCGCGCATTCTTCAGTACGCGCGTGGCCGAAGGGCTGATGAGCGGCTTGCCGCTGATTGGACGCAATGCACGGTTTTGGGTGTTGGGTGGAAATGACATCTCGACGATCACGTTGTCGCGGTTCTTTGCGGTGCATGTTCTGATCGTGCCGTTTGCGATCCTGGGCGTGATCGCGTGGCGTTTCCGCGGGCGTGCGTGTTGGGCCAACGTGAGCCGCAATGCGATCGCAGGCAGCGTTGTTTTTGTGGCGCTGGCGATCTGGTGTGCGAAGTTTCCGGCGCCGTTGGGACCACCGGTGGAAACCATGACCGCGGATTATCTGCCGCGTCCGGGCGCGCAGTTTTTGTGGTTGTATCAATTGTTGAAGTATGTGCCGGGAGGTTTGGGATCGATCGTCGGCGTCATACTTCCGGGAATTGGTTTGGCAATACTGCTTTTATTACCACGTCTAAAGGCGCAACGTTTACTCGGCACCGCAATTCTAGCGGCGCTCACGGTAACCGCTTTAACTATGACTATTGTTTCCTACATGAGCGACCGCAGCGATTCACACACGCGTGAACAGCTCGCAAAGCAAGCAGCAGAAGAAGCCAAGTGGCGCAGCGAGCCGTTCAATCCACAGTTGCTACAAGGAGCGCAACGCGAAACACAAGCGGCCACTGGTGCGCCAGTGATGTATATGAAGTATTGCGTAAACTGCCATGGCCCACGCGGCGAAGGCGCGCAACAAGGCGCGCTGCGATTTCCCCCTTTACTCGATGTCGCGGCAAAACCGCGCCGCACCACCGAAGACATCGTTTCTTTACTTAAAGACCCAACCGCCTACGGTCTTCAGCCGCCCATGCGGTCCTTCAACGACAAGTTAACGGAGGAGCAAATGCGCGAGATTGCCGCCTGGGTCGTACAACTTACCAGACAGGATAAACAGAAGTAACAAGATTCAGAAAAACCTTCTTGTAAATTCTGTAATCCTGTCTGATATACTCCCTCGCCCCCAAACGACGAACATTCAAACGGAGAACCTGGCCGATGAAACTCATTCTGCTCGCTCTAAGCTGCGTCGCTTTTGCCTTAATCGTAACCGCTTGCACTGAAACTGCTACGCCAACCAATTCATCAACACCGCGTTCCGCCGCGCCGGCTGCAGCGTCGCCGAGCGCCTCGGTCGATGCGCTGGTTACCGCTCGGACCAACTACGCCAAGAATTGCGAAGGCTGTCATGGTCCAAACGGAGAAGGCGGGACGGTCAAACTCGACAACAAGCAAATCAAAGTTCCGTCACTGCACGCCGATCACGCAAAGAAGCACACGGACGCCGAGATAATCGACTTCATCACCAATGGTCACGAAGAAATGCCGGCTTTCAAAGACAAACTCCGGCCGGAAGAAGTCACCGAACTCGTGAGTTTCGTGCGCAAGACATTTCAGGGTAAATGAGGAGCTTCGCTTTACCAATTCGCCTGAACCATTTAACATTCGGTCCGTGCACTCGTAGCTCAGTTGGATAGAGCGTCTGACTTCGAATCAGAAGGTCGCAGGTTCGAGCCCTGCCGGGTGCACCAATCCTCTCGATAACTTACAGCCAGCCTTCACCAGCAATCTGGCTCGGACTAGACATTGAGGACTGAATGGATCCCCGTCGCGTGTTCTTCGTCCTGTTCCTCGCGGTTCAAATACTGCTACCGCTGACGCAGGTGCTGGGCCCAAAGCCGGCGCGCTTCGCCTGGCAGATGTTCAGCGGCACGATTGCACCACTTCAAATCAAACTCAAAACAGATTCGGGCGTTAAAGACGTCAACGTCAGTAACATGGTGGGCAACTGGCGCGGAGACCTGAATTTTGAAGAACACCTTCCACCGTTCCTGTGCAGACGCTTTCCTGAGTCATCATCGGTTCTGCTCTACTACGTTGAATCTGATACGCCGAAAGAGTTTCCGTGCACTCATTGACACGCGTTCTTAACTCTCGCGTTGATGCCAGGCCCGTCACGTTTGCGCGGATCATCGTCGGACTGTTGTCGCTGGTTAGAGCCATAGAAGGCTGGCGTATCGGATCGCGTGTTGCCGACCCTTCTACTCTTAAAGCACCATTGATCTCCGGCCTGACAATCACTCCTGAGTTGCTACTGCCTTTGACGGTCACATGGATCGTCTGTGCGCTGCTATTTACGATCGGTGTGTGGATGCGAGTCGCGGGTTTTCTCCTGGTGGCTTGTATGTTGGTCACGCTGTTGCTCGACGAACAGCTCTATTCAAACCATCTTTACCTGCTCGCAATTGAAGTACTGTTATTAACACTCTGCGGAAAAGCGAAAGCCCACGGCCCAAACAAGCAGGCCACTTTGCCTGCGTGGCCCGTGGTCCTTTTGAAGATTCAGTTAAGCATTGTGTACATATTCGCGGCCGTTACAAAAATCACTCCACTATTTCTCTCAGGCGCGATCCTTTACTTGAATCTAAGGCGGTCCGGATGGTTAGCACTACCGCCCTCGCTTCGAACCTTGCCAGTTCTTGCGGTGCTGTCGGGCGTGGCAGTTATCACCGAAATATTTTTGGCGCTGGCTTTATGGTCCGATAAGTACCGGCGAATCGGCGTTGTAGTTGGAGTGCTGTTTCACCTGACGCTCACACTTATGATCGTGCCGGAAGTGGCCATTCAGTTGCTCGTGTTTTCTCTGGCAGTGCTGGCGTTATACCCGCTTTACTTCCTCCCGTTGAAAGAGAAAAGCCTTGACTATTAAGCCGAAAGGCAGATAATCGGCGCCAGATAGAGATTCCAGGGCCTGATTTCTCATACTTCGATCAGGCCGGAGACACTTCGCATGTCCTCGTACCATGCGGCCAACCGCATCGGCACCCTGAGATTTCCGTTCTTTTATTAATTCCCGGCTCAAGTCGAAACAAATCCGTTTCGCTAAGTCATTACTTACCAAGGAGGTCCCGCCATGAAGATTCCTTCAAGCCTCATGCAAATGCGCGTTGTTGCGTTCAGTCTAGTCCTCATCATCGTTCCGTTCTTCGTTTACTACTACTTCTGGGTCTCAAACCAGACCAAGTACTTCAACGGCAGAAACTTGCGCACTCTCGCCACGCTCAGCACTCACCTTCAGGAAAGCGTCGAGAGTCAGAGTTCAGTCTTCGAAAACGCTGTCAAAAAGTACGTGCAGGATCTGGCGGACGGGGCATTTGACGAACACGGCCAGCCGACTCCTGTTGAACAGTTAAAGAAGAAGAACTACACGGAACACTTTCAGGAAAAGGCGCTCAATCCGTTCAAAGGTGAGGGCGCCAATCTACAAGCGACTAACTTGACGGTCGTCTCCAAACCGGCAGATGAGTCATTACTCTCTGCTTCGCGGATCGAAGTCAAAGAAGAGTCGAGCCAGCGCTGGCTCTATTTCGACTACACAGTTCCCTACACACCCGTTTCGTCCGGTGCTGCCGGTCGCAGTGCTGCCTCCACGTCTGAACCACCGCCGGCGCCGACCGCGTCGCCGCAGACCGAGTATTTAAACTTCCAAAGCAAGATCAATCTCGCGCAACTCATCGGCCCGTTCGTGAACAAACGCGAGATGCAGGAGAACCAGAGTTCGCTCTACCAGGATGGGTTCGATGCGGTGCTGATCGCCGGCCTCGACGATCAGATGACCATATTGTTTCAAGAGAGCTCGGCGAAGTTGCGCATGCTCTCGTTGAACAATCTCACATCGAACAATGGCGCCAAGATCGATCTCAAACTCCTGGGACAGTCGACGAACATTTCGGACGTAAGGTTAGGTCCAGCCGATTACAAACTCTTCGTGCAGCCGGTTCAGCTTCCGCTGTTGAAAGCCAACGCCAAGAACCAGGAGCCGCTGCGGTGGCTCGCGTGTGGTCTGGTTGAAAATGTTCACTTTCAACAGCAGCGGTTGGCAATCTCTTACAACGTGCTAATCGGGTTCGGCTTTATCACCGTGCTCGTGGCGGTGAGTTGGTCGTTTCTGAAGTTGCTGTTTATGGGTCCAAAGGATCGCTTTCGCGCGCTCGACGGCTACATGCTGGGAATCTCAGCTTTCATGATCGCCGCACTGCTTACGCTCGGCGCGCTCTTCAACTATAGCTACAACGCGACACTCAAAGCCGGCGAAGCAGATCTCGAGAAGTTTGCGGGCTTGATTCAGCACAACTTCTACAGCGAACTCGAAGCTGTGCTCCTGCAGATCGATGCTCTGAACGACAACCTGGACAACGAAACGATCGCCGCGGCGAAAAAAGTCAACGCGCGCAATCTGGATAAACTCGCGTTTCGGAGTTCGATCGTACGCGACGACGGACCGATCACTCCCGAGTCTCCCTATCCTTACCTGAACAGCGCCATCTGGATGAACGACCAGGGTTGGCAACAGATGAAATGGACTGTGCGCTCGAGCGTTACGAATCGTCTCAACGTTTCGGATCGCGCATATTTTTCGCGGCTGAAACTCGGACGACAGTACACTTTCAAAGATCACAAAAAGAAAGATCATGAGTTCTGGATCGAGCCGGTTACTTCAAAAACCACCGGCACGCACACTGTCGTCATCTCCAAACGCACGAATCGCATCGATCCGGGCACCCCGTGGGTGTCGGCGATCGACATGCGACTTCTCTCGTTGATGAACCCGGTGATCCCGGAAGGTTTCGGCTACGCCGTTATCGACGATAACGGCAAGGTCCTCTTCCATTCAGCTCCAAAACTGCACCTCGGTGAGAACTTCTTCGAGGAGTGTGACAACAATCAGACGATGCGCGCAGCAGTGCTCGGTCGCTGGAAACAGTCGTTAACCGCATCGTATTTCGGCAAGGGCCACAGTGTTTATGTCGAACCGTTGGGAAACTTACCGTGGACACTCGTGGTGTTCCACGAAAAGGATTCGCTTCGCACCACGTTTAGCGAGATCTTGACCCTCTGCCTGGTCCTGTTTCTCTCTTATTCTGCCGTGTTGTGCTTACTGGTCGTGACGATTTACCTGATTAATCGCAAGACCCGCGATCGCTCAACCTGGGCCTGGCCCGATCAAAGTAAGAGAACTCTTTACGTCGAGTCGATAGTCGTGAACAGTGCTCTGTTTCTGCTCTCCGCGTTCGCGGTTTACGTGCTGCCCGGTTTGTGGAAGCTGTTTCTACCAACCTTGATCGGGTTGGCAGCGGTTGCACTGTCATTCTGGAGATTCAAACGCGCAGAGCGTAACGGCGAGCAGGCAAAACCACGATGGTTCGATTACCGCACGGCCTACATCGTGAACGTTACGCTCCTGTTCTGCCTCGCTAGTATTCTTCCCGCTTACGCGTGTTTTAAGATCGCCTACGTTCAGGAGATGAAGCTGTTCATCAAGGATGGACAACTGAAACTCTCGGACGACATGGGGACGCGCGAGGACCGCATTCGCGCACAGTCCAGATCCACATACAGAAGCACGCCGGAAAAGACAGTTAAGAACCTGCTCAACCGCCGAATTGGAGAACAACGTGACGTTTACGACTCGTTCTTCTTCGACACGACTCAAAAGCGGCAAGCTGCGGTTACAACCTACACTGATGCCCGGCCGAGTCGCTTGTTGACCTTTTTCAGAAGCTTCGTTCCGTTATTTGATCACAGCAGCATCGATCGTCACGCATTAACCACGAGAGCATTCGATAACTCTAGAACCTGGGACGACTCTACCGGAACGGAGCTTGTTCTTCATGCACGCGAGCTGCAGGCGAATGGACCGGGCGGCATGGAGCGTCGCATCGAGTCGCATCTACCGCCTCTCAGTGGCGCGAGTTGGTGGCCGATGTTGATGCTTGTGTTCGTGCTTACTTCGGTGCTCGTTTACTACATGATCCGGCAACTGTTTCTGCTCGTGCGTGAAGAGTCGCCGTGTGATGAATTGACGGGCTTCTGCGTCAATTCAGTGTCTCAGAATTTGTTGCTGGTGCTGAATCCGCCTTTCATCGGCAAGAGCCAACTGCTGCAACGAATGGGACTCAACACAGCGAAGAGAATCGATATCGAGAAGGTCTCGCGGCTGAAAACGTGGCTGCGTCGCGCGGACCTGCTCAATCCGAATGGTGGTCCTGTTGTGCTCGATAATTTCGAGTACGGTATGGACAACATGCAACACAGTCAACAAAAGCTGTATCTCCTCGAAGCACTGCATCAGAAGAAGCGGATGACTGTCGCTCTGTCCACCGTCGAGCCGGATGGGTTCTTTTCCACAAACGGAAATCACACGAACGGTAATGGGAACGGTGCGGCCAACGGTGCTGCCGCTTCTCTTCCGGCGCCAGTGTTTTCGGAACGTTGGACTGATGCGGTTAGTCGTTTCCTGCGGGTCGCGCCGGAAGACCTGGGCGATGCCGGTTCATTCAAAACCGAGTTGGAGGCAAGACAAAAGCTTTTGTCCCGTGATGACCTGGCCGAGAAAACGAAGAAGCGCATTAAGTCGGCGTTTGAGTTGATCGAAAGAGAGTGTTCGCCGCGAGCGTATCTGCAAAATATAGGACTGGCGATCGCGAACCAAACACGTGTTGCGGATGTAAGCACGGCG
Organism: Pyrinomonadaceae bacterium; assembly: GCA_035279345.1. Lineage (GTDB taxonomy): Bacteria > Acidobacteriota > Blastocatellia > Pyrinomonadales > Pyrinomonadaceae > PSRF01. The sequence continues at coordinate 7,348 of DATEHX010000156.1, forward strand.
AGTCTGTGTAAACAGATCGTGACCAACGCCAAGCCGTATTACACCGCCGTCTGGAACGCTTGCACGGGCGAGGAAAAACTCACGCTGACGCGTTTGGCGCAATACGGATTGCTAAGTCCAAAAGATCCGGACACGGAAAGGCTTTTGAAGAAGGGACTGATAGTTCGCGATCCGGCGATCAGGATCATGAACGAGAGTTTTCGTCTGTTCATACTCAGCATGGGCGCGGACAAGGCCATCGCGAAGTGTGAAGAAGAAGCGAAGAGTAGCAGCAACTGGGAAGCATTGAAGGTGCCACTGACGATTGGTTTACTGAGCGTCGCGGCGTTTCTGCTTTTGACACAACGCGAGCTGTACAACTCGGCGTTGCCGTTTATCACGGGCCTGGCCGCCGGACTGCCTTCGTTTTTGAAACTGGTAAGCCTGTTTCAGTCAGGTTCAGGTGCGAAAGCTGGTTGAGTATCATGATTGCTGATTTGTCGCGATTCAGTGTCTGTTGTAGTTGGTGTGGTAGACTTGGCTGCCCATGCCAGATACCACTCCCAACAGCATTGAACAACGCGCAAAACTCGCCCTTATCGGTATTCGTTATGATGAGAATTCGTCGTTTACAAAAGGAGCCGCCGATGCACCGCCGCAGATCCGGGCGGCACTCCGTTCCGACGCGTGGAATCTGACCACCGAAAACGGAACCGATCTGTCTGGCGAAAACGTTTTTTTCGACGCGGGCGACATCGAGCCGGTGCCCGGCAGCGACATGTTCACCCTCATCGAGAACTCGGTCTACACGTTGATCGCAGATGGCATGGCGCCGATCTCGCTCGGTGGCGATCATTCCGTGACACATCCGATCGTGAGGGCGTTCGCGCGAAAGTATCCGGACCTCAGCATCCTGCACTTCGACGCGCATCCCGATCTGTACGACAATTACCAGGGCAATCGAAACTCACATGCCAGTCCGTTTGCGCGAATCATGGAACAGAAGCTGGCGAAGCGTCTGGTTCAGGTGGGCATTAGAACTTTCACTGCGCACCAACGCGATCAAGTGAAGAAGTTTGGCGTCGAGTCGATCGAAATGCACCAGTTAAGCGATCCTTTGCAACTCGAGTTTGACTCGCCGGTTTACATCTCATTCGACATCGACGCGCTCGATCCGGCGTTTGCACCAGGAGTGTCGCATCGCGAACCGGGCGGACTGTCGACCCGTCAGGCGATCGATTTGATTCAGCGATTAAAAGGAAAAGTGGTCGGTGCGGATATCGTGGAATTCAACCCACGCATGGACCCGCTACACATCACGGGCACTGTTTGTGCGAAGTTGTTGAAAGAGATCGCGGCGCGGATGTTGGAAACTACTGCATGATGCCTAACAGCTCGATCTCGAAAGTCAGAGTCTCGTTCGGCGGAATCATAGGCGGACGCCCGGCTGCTCCGTAAGCAAGATGGGAAGGAATAATCACTCGGCGTTTACCTCCGACCCTCATCGACTGAAGAGCTTCGTTCCAGCCCTGGATCAAAGCAGGACCAAGCATAAACTCAGCGGGCTGACCTATCTTGTAGGAACTCTGGAATTCCTGACCATTAGCCAGCCAACCGACGTAATGAACCTGCACGCGCTGACCCAATCGCGGTGTCGCGCCGTCGCCGGCTTTCAAATCCGTGTACTTGAGTCCGCTCGGGGTTACAACTGTCGGTGAATCACGAACGGTTTGGAACATTACATAACCGACTCCGAAGAGCACGACGAGGATTAGAAAAGCGGCAAAGAGCATCGTTTCCAAATTGCGTTTCCGCCGTTGGACCTCAGGAACGTAATGCGGCGCCTCTTCCTCCGGTGTTCCACATATGAGACGCAACTCTCGTTGCATCTCTTCAGCGGATGCGTAGCGCAGTGCCGGATCTTTTTCCAACGCGGTCGCGATGAATTGGGCGAACTCGTCTGGCGTATCGACCGGAAATTCCGGCTCTTCATCCAGAATCGGTAATTCTCCGGTGATTAACTGATAAAAGATCACACCTACAGACCACAGATCCGATTGCACAGTTCGTTCACCGTCAAGCGCCTCCGGAGCCATGTACGGTGACGTTCCGGCTGTGGTTGTTGTTTTGATTACGCTCCCAATGGCGATATCGGTGAGCCGTGGCGAATCACCTTGAAGCAAAATGTTGGATGGTTTGAGGTCGCCATGAATGATGAGCTCCGGACGAGAGTGGAGATGCTTTAACCCGGAGAGTATGCCGATGATCAGGCCCGCAGCTTCCTGAACAGATCGCGCCCTTCCTTCTCCTCTCTCGAGCCAGTCGAGAAGCGAACCGTCGGGCGCGTATTCGCTGACGATCACGATTTGTCCGTCGTATACGCTGGCCTCGATGATCGGAATTATATTTGGATGGCCACTGGCTTGTACCCAAAGACGCGCTTCGCGTATCAGGGAATCAACGTCGATCTCATCCGCGTTCAGAAGCTTCAGTGCAAGCTGCGTCGTCGCGATCTCACTACGCCGCTCGCCCAACCATACAACGCCGGATGCACCTCTTCCGAGCTCGCGAATGAGGGTGTAAGGACCTACAGAAGAACTAGAGAAAGGCAAGGTCTTGTCTCCGTTCAAGAACTTCCGTTTGATTAACCGGAACTCGTGAGTTGTTCGAGCTACCTGACGCCCAACAGCTCGATTTCGAACGTTAAGGTCTCGTTGGGTGGAACCTTCGGTGGCTGACCGGCTGCTCCATAAGCCAGATTCGGAGGAAGGATTATCCGGCGTTTGCCACCGACTTTCATCGACTGAAGCGCCTCGTTCCAGCCGGCGATAAGGCCTGGTCCAATAGCGAACTGAGCCGGCCTGCCGGTGGTGCGGGAGTTTTCAAACTCCTTACCATTCGCAAGCTTCCCGACGTAATGAACCTGCACCGTCTGGCCCACTTTGGGCGTGGCGCCGTCGCCGACTTTCAGGTCGACGTACTTCATTCCGGAATCAGTGATAACTTCGTTCCCCGCCTGGCTCCCGCGATTCGCCACCACATAAACAATCGTTGCCGCGGCCACCGCCGCGATCAAAACAATTACGAACAATTTGACATTGAACGTCTTACGACCGCGTTGCGGAACTGACGGCGCCGAAGCAGAAGCAACACGTGGTCTCTTTTTGGCTCTATAAACTTTTCTTTGTCGACTTACAGGCACGGAAACTGTCCCTTCGTAGGTTGGTCGGACAGTCCTTATACAAACATTTCGTTAGGAGTTCAACCTAGCGGGCAAGGGCTAGGAATAACTAGCGGCTAACGCTAGTGCTGTCGCGAATAACCTTGCGAACGATATCTGCCAAACAGGGAACTAACGATATTTGGATGGGGGGTGGCTCTCGTTCGTGAGGAAAAGGTTAGATCACGATGAAAAGGGAACTACTCAAGTACACGTAGCAGGGGCAGCTAAGCGACGACAGTGCCCTCTTCTGCTAATAACCGCTCATAAGTGTTCTTGGCAAATCGGTCACGCAGCGGCTTGTTATTAAAGTCCTTATCCCACTCAATAACCACGTCAAACTGACCTTGGGTAAGCTCGTGCAGTTCGACTACACGTCCCTTGGTTCCCCGTGGAATTCCTGCAAACTCTACACGAGAACGCACTTGGTGATGCAGCTTCTGCATCGCTTCCTGTACCGTAAATCTCCGAACGTTCAAACTCATACTGCTCCTCCCTTCTAAAAACGCGACACGTGCGCTTCCTAGTTATGGAATGTTCCCATGGTCGAATCATTTTAGTATAAGCCGACCCCTGATATTGTCAAAGGGAACAGGCTGTTTTATGAAACTACACCGTCCCTGCCTTCTTCAATTCTTCCCAAACATTCAAAAACTCTATTTGCGCTTTTACGCGTTGGACCTTTTCACTTTCGTCATCACATCCTAATACAGCTGCCAAGCTTGCAACCGCTTCGAAGTTATTCGGCGGCTGACCTTTATGAGCATAGTACGTGCTCCAAACAATCTCCCGCGTACGTGCAGTAGCTACCCCGCGCAAGTCTCTGACGCTGTTTACGCCCCGGCTTACTAGAAGTTTCAGCAAACCGTCTATCTCCCTTTGGGCACAGCTTAATCCTAAATCTGCAAGAACCGCCGGTAAATTTTCGGCGTTCAGGGGATCGGCGTCCACATACTCAACCTCGACTTGAAATCTAAGCAACTCCTCAAATAGAAAATTGAAGTGTTCGTCTATAGCCTCAAGAAGTTTGCTGATGATCTGAAATTGCTTCCGTACGGCGAACGACGTCCGCTTGTCTGGTTTGTACCCTAATATGTGTTCAATTTCCCCCCAAGTGTGCTCAGTCAACGTGCGCACCTGAAGCTCAAACCATGGCCGCACGTCAGCAGGCACACTGCTTTCTCGAAGGCGAAGAATGTAATGGAGTGATGCGTAACCACTCTCTTTCTGAACAGGGTTCAAATGATTTAGCGAAAGACGCGCCGCTAGGTCGGCATTTAAGTATGCCTTGGGCCGATAAACCTCAGACACCTCTAAGTTCTTGTGATTACGGATCTCGCGGTCAATTGCCGGAAGATGCCTGAGAAAATAAAGCACCACTCGAACACCGAGGGTATCGTTCATCCGTTCAAAGCTCTCGTCTGTTAGGCCGTTTACAAAAAATCCCGGATGACGCTGAATTTTATCGACGACGCTTTCAGGCCGTTTTATTCGCGAGTACACCTTTTGGACCGGCGATGGCGTCGGACGCCGATTGTTAGCGTCAACTGCATCCCAATGGGCAGACTGCTCCCACTCTCCAAACAACTCCTTAACTTCCAGCCGCGTGGGGACTAACACTGTTTCGACATAACCCTTATAGCCTTTAAGGAAACGCTCCAGCGTTTGTGGATCAGCCATATGTCTTCAAGTGACGGATGAAAGAAGCAAGGATCTCGCGGTCCAACCACCGCAACATGCCGAGGATGAAGATTCTGCTCGGTCGTGAGTTACTTTGCTTCTTGAACCGGAGGATAGGCAAAGCAAGCACGTTCTAGTCGAATCGGCAATCAAAGTCAACCAGAATTAAGGCTCACGGTGCCGTCTGCCTGGTTGATCTGTTGAGATGCAGGCGAAATTACCTGACTCCGAAGAGGACGCAACCGTCCAACTTAGAACCGATCGCGGTCGCCGCGTGGGCCACCGCGGCCGCGGCGGCCGCGTTCGTTGCGCATGTTTTGGAATTGTTGCCACTGCTCTTCCGACATCACCTGCTTCAAACGCTCGTCCGCCTGCCGGCGGATCTCATCCACGCGTGGCTCCGATTCGCGGCGCAGGGCACGCAGTTGATCGCGGGTGTCGGAAAGAATCTGTTGGACCTTCGTCTTCTGATCGGCGTTCAAATTCAAACGCTCTGACAGTTGCTCGAACCGGTCGCGGCCGTCGGCGCGCACCAGCCCGCGATAGATGTTCAACGCCAAAATGCCGGCCGTAAATCCCAGTACGAAGATAATCGCAGCCGCAACTCGAACCTGCCATCTGTTCCTAATGATGTTGTTCATGACTACTTATCCTCGTCGTCTTCGTAAATCGCATTCATTACCTGTTCGTACGTTAGATCGTCGGTGTCCTGTCCGAAAATTACCGACTCCGCGGAGAGCGCCGCGGTAGTTTGGTCCGATGTAGACGTCGCTGGTGAAGCAACAACAAAACTCAAAGCAGCAAGTGCGGCGGTGGTCAACGCCATCGAAGACACGAGCCCGCGCGCCGACCTCCACAAACGCAACATCGCCGGGACGCTCTCAACCGCCTGCTGCTCGCGTATCGCAGCCATTACTCTCGTTTGAAAGAACGGCGACGGCTCGATCACGGCTTGCGCACGTTCCTTGATAACCAACGCTGAGAGTTGCGCTGCCGCAAAAGCGTCGCTGCACGGTTCGCAGTCCCGTACATGCGCGCGAATCTCGTCGAGTTCGCTCGGCGACAATGCCGCCAACGCCGCGCTATCCAGGATTTCCGTAATGTGCTTATCGCTCATCGTTCACCTGCTCTCAATCGTAGCCGGTTTCTCCTTAACACCTAACAACCGCTCCATCGCTTCACGAACTTTCTTCCGCGCCCGAAACGCTCTCACCTTCACCTTCGACTCCGACCATCCGGTCACTTCCGCAACTTCCTTCACCGACGCCTGCTCGCCATCAATCATCAACAACGCCTGCTGATCCTCCGGCGACAAAACACTCAACAGTCTATCCGCCAAATCAGCAGCCACAACCGAATTTTCAACCGACGGTTGTTCTGAATCAATCAGTTGACCTTCCAACCACTGATCTTCTTCGTTACTCAAATCCGAAACCGTCAACTCCGGCCGCCGTTTCGATCCCCGCAACATATTCAAACACATGTTGGTCGTTATCTTTGTTAACCAACCTTCCATCGAACCACGTCCTTCAAAACTTCCGAGCTGCGTGAACGCTTTCAGAAAAACTTCCTGCGCAGCCTCTTCAACCAAACTTCGCTGACGAAAGAACCGGCTCGCTGTTGCAAACACTCGCGGGCTGTAGCGCCTGACTATTTCCGCAAAGGCAGACTCGTCTCCATCCTGCGCTTGCCGCGCCAGGTCGATGTCCAAGGCCTGTTCGAGCCCACTCGTCAGTTACGTTCCTCATCATTTGTCACCTCCCTGGAGTGCGACTGACTTGTCACTACCTTAACTACCGCTGACAAGGCAGCGCACTCCAAAGAAGCGGGGGGAGACGCTTACTGCTGATCTGTGCCCTTGCGCTGCTCGCGACGCTGTTCGCGGCGTTGTTTGAACTGCGCTTTGGACTGTTCCAACTGGGCTTTCTGCTCAGCCGTCAAAACGGAAAGCATCTCCTGATGCTGGGTCGCTCTTGCCGCCATCAGCTTAGCTTCCAGCGGAGCGATTTCCGTCAGTTTCTGAGTAGCCAGTGCTTCGTTGAACGTACCGCCTTCGCTCGCCTGACGCAACTCCTGCCGCTTGGCCCGAAGCTGTTGGTGCAGGGGCTTGTTGGTTGTGGCGAAGCTCTCGCGGATCTGTTTCATCTTCGCTTTCTGGTCCTCAGTTAAATTAAGGCCTCTGAAGAATCCGCCCGCGCGCATTCCTCGCATGCCATGTCCTTTGCCTCCACGGCCACGCCATTCCTTGCGCGCGCCCTGGCCGTTGTCCTGATTGGTCGTAACCGTTTGGGCAACAGCGATCGAAGCAGCCAAAGCAATTGCCGAGAGAGTAGCGATTGCGAGCATCTTAAACCGTCCGAGTTTCTTCATTCTGTTTCCTTACTCCTAAGTACCTTGTCAATTTCCAGGGGAGTGTCCCGACTTATCAGACACTGTTCCCAACGAAACGGTTACAAAAGTTATGTAAGTCTTCGTTAAACACTCCTGTGTAACCGTTCTGGCACAGCCCGTGTCTATGACAAAGAGACACGGAGGAACTAATGTCGACTGAAACCATTAAACAGCCACCTTTGGTAACTGGCGCTGGCACTCGCGCCGGCGTGGGGACTGCCCGGACTCTCGCCTGGGTGAAACAGTTTTGGGCGAGGGCCAATAAAAAGAAGCTTTTGATCGGATTGGGAATAATGCTGAGCGTTGTGCTCGCAGGCATCTATTTTTGGGGTGACGATACCGGCGACACTCAATATCTAACCGCGCGCGTTGACCGGGGAAACCTGCGCAACACCGTGACTGCCACGGGTGCTTTACAGGCCGTGACCACGGTTCAGGTCGGCAGTCAGGCGTCGGGCACGATTTCCGCGCTGTACGCTGATTTCAATTCGGTAGTTAAAAAAGGACAGATCGTCGCGCAACTCGATCCGGCGCAAGCCAAGGCGCAAGTAGATCAGGCGAACGCTAATTTGCAGCAAGCTCGCGCGAGTCTGGCACAGGCCAAGGCGGCGGTTACGAACGCTCGTGCCGGAATCACTGACGCACAAGCTAAGAATCTCGCGGCGAAGTCGACAGTGCAAAACAATCAGGCCGGTGTTTCGGCCGCGGAAGCGAACGTCGCGGTTTTGAAAGCTCAGCAGGATGACGCGATGAGTCTTTTGAAACAGCAGGAGTCGCTGCTCAAGGCGGGTGTAATCGCACAGCGCGATTACGACGTCGCAATGACTGCTTATAAGACAGCGGAAGCGCGTTACAACCAGGCGGTCGCGCAGTTAAACCAGTCGAAGCTGGCCGAACAGTCGTCGGCAAGTGCGGGAGTTGCGTCGTCGAATGCCACAGTCGAACAGTCGAAGGCGCAGTTGCAACAGTCGCAGGCCGCGGTCGAACAGAACGCCGCGCAAGTTCAGCAAGCGCAGGCTGCGCTGAGTTTGGCGCAAGTGAATTTGAGTCACACGACGATTACTTCGCCGATCGACGGCGTGGTGGTTTCGCGTGACGTCAACGTCGGACAGACTGTCGCGGCGAGTTTGTCGGCGCCGACACTTTTCACGATCGCAAACGACCTGACGCAGATGCAGGTGATCGCGAACATCGACCAGGCAGACATTGGTTTGGTCGAGCAGGCGAAGTCAGTGAAGTTCAGCGTGGACGCGTTTCCGGGGAAGGAATACGACGGCAAGATTCAGGAGATGCGCTTGAACCCGGTCAACGTGCAGAACGTTGTGACTTATAACGTCGTCATCAATGTCGACAATCCCGAGCAGACACTGAAGCCGGGCATGACGGCGAACCTGACGATCACGATCGACGAGCGCAACAACGTGTTGAAGGTTCCGAACTCAGCGTTGAGATTCAGACCGCAGAATGCGAACAACAACGCGAGTGGTAATGCCGGTGGTCAGGGCCAGGGCGGTCAAGGCCAGGGTCAGGGCGGCCAAGGTCGCCGCCGCCAGCAGGGTGACAACACGCAAGGCGGTGGCAGCGACAGCAACTTTGCGCCGGCTTCAGCGCCAGTGCTACCAGGTCAGACACGCATAGTCTGGGTGATGGGCCAGGACGGCAAACCGCAATCGCGCCGGATCAAGGTCGGACTGAGCGACGGCGCCTCGACTGAAGTTGTCGAAGGCAACTTGACCGAAGGCGAGATGGTCATCACTGGACAGTCAGTCAGTGGTTCCGGATCGAGTTCGTCGCAGCAAAACACACCGCCGGGATTCGGCGGCGCCCCGCGTGGTATTCGAGGCGGTGGCGGTGGCGGCGGCAGAAGGTAAGAGAAACCCATCCACAGATTGCACAGAAATCTGCGTAATCTGTGGATGGTTTCGGGAGATCGAAAAGTGGCAACTACATTCGCAATTGAGTCACAACAGATACAACCGGACGCGTCATTAATCGCGCAGATACCAGAGGCGCGTCCGGTAATTCAGTTGGACCACATTCATAAGACTTACACGATGGGCGACGTCGAAGTACACGCACTGCGCGGCATCTCGCTGATGATTCGTGAAGGCGAGTTCGTGGCGATCATGGGCGCGTCGGGTTCAGGTAAGTCAACGACGATGAACATCATCGGTTGTCTCGACCGTCCGACGCGCGGCACGTACATCCTCGACGGCGAAGACGTTTCGCAGTTGTCGAAAGACGAGCGCGCGGACATTCGCTGCCAGAAGATCGGTTTTGTATTTCAGGGGTTCAATCTCCTGTCGCGCACGTCCGCACTCGAGAATGTCGAACTGCCGATGCTTTATCTCGGCGTCGACTCGGCGACGCGCCACCAGCGCGCGATGGAAGCACTCGCGGCAGTCGGACTCGCTGGCCGCGAACAGAATCATCCGAACCAGTTATCAGGCGGACAGCAACAGCGCGTCGCTGTTGCGCGTTCGCTCGTGAACCATCCGGCGTTGATCCTGGCGGACGAGCCGACCGGTAATCTCGACTCGCGCACGTCAGTTGAAGTGATGGAGATCTTTCAACGTTTGAATCGCGAACGCGGCATCACGCTCGTGCTCGTTACACACGAACCCGACATCGCGCAGTACGCGCAACGCGTCGTGGTTTTCAAAGACGGAAAGATCAAGAGCGACGAGCCGGTGCCCGATCAGCGCGACGCGGCGGAAGAGTTGAAGAACCTGCCGCTGATTGAAGACGACGACGAAGACGAAGAGTAAAGCAATGACACTTTTAATGATCATCCGTGTTGCTTTCCGCGCGCTTGTCAGAAACAAGATGCGCGCTGCGTTGACGATGCTCGGCATCATCATCGGCGTGTCTGCCGTGATCGCGATGGTGAGTATCGGTCAGGGCGCGTCCGCCTCGGTGCAGGCGCAGATCGAGAGCATCGGCACCAACCTGCTGTTCGTGAGTGCGGGCGCGCAGAACGTCGGCGGCGTTCGCAGCGGCACGGGCGACAGCGGTACGAATACGTTAACAGTTGAAGATCTCGAAGCGATCAGGCGCGAAGTGCCGAGCGTCTCGATGGTCACTCCGGCGATCAACGCGCGGTCGCAACTGGTTGCCGGCAACATGAACTGGAACACGTCCGTTCAGGGCGTGAGCGAACAGTATCCCGACGTTCGCAAGTGGCAGGTGCAGAGCGGCTCGTTTTTTACTGACACTGATGTCCGCACTGCCGCGCGCGTGATCGTGATCGGACAAACCATCGCCGACAACATGTTTCCGGGCATGGATGCAGTCGGCCAGACACTGCGTGTTTCCAATCTGCCGTTCCGCGTTGTCGGCGTGATGGTTCGCAAGGGACAGGACCAGGGCGGCCGCGATCAGGACGATACCGCGTTTGCGCCGTACACCACCGTGCAAAAGAAGGTGCTCGGCAACACGCGCGTTCAGATCGCTTATGTTTCAGCGATCACGGAAGACGCAACGTACACGGCACAGTCGCAGATCAGCGATCTGTTGCGCCAGCGGCATAAACTGACAGCGAGCGAACCAGACGATTTCACGGTCCGCAACATGACTGACATCGCGGAAGCCGCGAACGAAACCAGCAAGACGATGACGATTCTCTTGGCGTGTATCGCGGGGGTGTCGCTGCTCGTCGGCGGCATCGGCATCATGAACATCATGCTCGTGTCGGTGACTGAGCGTACGCGCGAGATCGGCATTCGCATGGCGATTGGCGCGCGTTCGTCGGCGGTGCGAAGTCAGTTCTTGATCGAGTCGATCGTGTTGAGTCTGACTGGGGGATCGATCGGCATTCTGCTCGGCATCGGTTTGTCGCTGGCGATACCGGCGATGCTCGGTTGGCCCACACTCGTCTCGATGATGGCGATTGTCGGCTCAGTTCTCTTCTCGGTCGCGGTCGGCGTGTTCTTCGGTTACTACCCGGCGCGCAAAGCCGCGTCGCTCGATCCAATCGAAGCGCTACGCTACGAGTAACGCCACAAAGACGCACAAGAAACAACCACAAAGACGCACAAGAAGCACAAGAAGTAGAAGCCAGGTTAGTTCAGACCGTTTTTGGCTTGTGCCTTTTGTGCTTTTTTGTGGCTGAGTTAACATGCGGCGCATGAAGCGACTCGTCGTTGTTCTTTTAATAGTTTCCTTCTCTAGTTTTCCGGTTGCATCAGCTCAGCAACGAGCGACGCCGGTTTCCTACAAACGTCCACGACTTGTATTGCTGATCGCAGTGGACCAGTTTCGCTACGACTATCTCGAGCGGTTTGGCGATCTGTTTGGGCCAAACGGATTCAAGCGGCTGATGCGTGATGGCGCTTTGTGGACCCAGGCCAACTACGATCACTTCCCTACTTATACAGCGCCAGGTCACGGCACGATGATGACCGGCGCCTTTCCCGCTGAAACGGGGATCGTCGGCAACGAGTGGATCGATCGCGCCAGCGGAAAACGCATCACGAGCGTTACAGATGAGAACGTAAAACTCCTGGGCAGTGGCGATCCAAGGGAAACTCCAGCTAGTCCGCACCGGCTCTTGAGCTCTACTGTCGGCGACGAACTACGACTCGTCACCAACGATCGCTCAAAAGTGATCGGCATCTCTGCTAAAGATCGCTCTGCGATCCTGCCGGCCGGCCGCCATGCCAGCGCCGCTTATTGGTTGAGCAACTCGGGCACGATGGCGTCGTCGACTTACTATTTCAACCAACTGCCCGCGTGGGTCACCACCTTCAACAACGCCAAACCAGCCGACAAATATTTCGGTAAAAAATGGGAGCGCTTGCTGCCGGAAAGCGAGTATCTAAAACACGCCGGTCCAGAATCGCCGCCGTGGGAAACAGTCAGCAGCACCACTGGCGACACAAACTGGTTTCCCCACACGATCACTGGGGGCGCAAAGGAGCCCAACTCGTCTTTTTACTTCGCGCTCGATCATTCGCCATTCAGTAACGATGTGTTGCTTTCATTTGCACAGGAAGCAATCGTCAACGAACAACTCGGCCAGGACGACGACACGGACGTACTCACCGTCAGTTTCTCGGCCAGCGATTACGTCGGCCACCGTTATGGACCATATAGCCAGGAAGCGATGGACATCACACTGCGCGTCGATCAACAGATCGCGAAGCTGCTCGACTTCGTGCAAGCAAGAGTCGGATTGTCCAACACACTGATCGCGTTCACCGCGGATCACGGCGTTTCGCCTATCCCGGAGCAAGCCGCTGCACTCGGTCTCGGCGGCGCGCGTGTAAAAACACCCGACATACTCGCCGCGATCCACGCGGCACTCAGCGCGCGCTACAACCCGAAAGGCAAGTCGCCCGATCCGAGCGCCGATTACATTTACAAATACAACTACTTCGGCGCGATAACGGAAGCGTTCATCAACGGCAACATCTATTTCAATTACAACGCACTCCAACGCGACAACGTCGATCTCGAGGAGATCTCGAAAGTCGCTGCCGCTGCCGCGCTGACGATTCCCGGCGTCGCGCGTTCGTTCACGCGCGCACAACTGCTGCGCGGCGAAACGTCAATCACCGATCCGATCGAACGCCGAGTGGTTCACGGTTTTAATCCAGCACGCAGCGGCGACGTCGTGATCATCGGCGAGCCGTACAAATATCTCGGCGACACAATCACCGCGACACACGGCTCACCTTACTCTTACGACACGCACGTGCCCGTCATCATCATGGGAACAGGCATCGTGCCCGGGCGCTATCTCGAGCCCGCGTCTCCCGCGGACATCGCACCAACGTTGTCAGCGTTGCTGCGCATCACTGCCCCATCGAGCGCCACTGGCCGCGTACTTTTGGAAGCAATTAAGAAGTGAGCCACAAAAAGCACAAATGCCTTTTGTGCCTCTTTGTGGCTAACGTTTGTAGTTTGTAACGTAGTCAGGGACAGGGATTTCCGCGGATAAGCGAGGGTCGTTAATTGGTTCTTCCGCAATCAATTTGAGAGGAATAATACCCGCCCACATGGGCAGCGAGTAGTCTTCTTCATCGTCCAGCGGTGGACCCGTGCGAATCTTCGCGGAAGCTTCTTCCATCGGCAAACAAAGCACTGTCGTCTGGATCATCTCCTGCTCGTTTGGCTCACGCACGTCAGCCCAACGCCCGCGAACGATGTGCTCCGATAATGCCACGAGCGCGTCGTACTTTTCTTTCGGATCGTCAACCAGCACCGCGCGGCCTAATACCAGCACCGAACGATAGTTCATCGAGTGATGAAACGCCGAGCGCGCCAGGACGAGACCATCGACGATCGTCACCGTCACACAAGCATCCAAACCGCCCGCCAACGATCGCAACATCCGGCTCGCCTGCGAACCGTGAATGTAAAGCTTGTCGTCCACGCGCGCGTAGCCGGTGGGGATCACAAACGGCTGACCGTCGACTGCGAAACCGACGTGACAGATGAACCCTTCATCCAGAATTCCGTAGACAGTCTCGCGATCGAAGTGACCGCGCTTGGGGAGGCGTTTAAGTTTGGTGCGATCAGTTTGGGGAAATGTCATAATCGGCCACAGAGTAACACAGATACCACGGACACTCGTTAAGGAGACATAATGCGTTTTCGACTACCCCTGATAGCTACCTGTCTGCTTGCATACGCTCTCGTTGCACAAAACGTTCTGGCTCAAAACGGAAGAGCAACCACGAAATCTCCACTCGAAGAGACGTTCTCGCGATTGGAGTGGCGCAGCATTGGACCAGCGAACATGGGCGGCCGCATCGCCGACGTCGAAGGCGTGCCGGGCGATCCGAATGTTGTTTACGTCGCGAGTGCTTCGGGAGGTTTGTGGAAAACGACGAACGGTGGTGTGACGTGGAAACCGATCTTCGAACGCCAGGGCACGATATCCATCGGCGACATCGCGCTCGCGCCCAATAACCCGGACGTGGTTTGGGTTGGCACAGGCGAATCCGCCGTGCGCAACAGCGTCTCGTTCGGCGATGGCGTTTACAAGTCGACCGATGGCGGCAAGACGTGGCAGCACATGGGACTAAAAGAGACCGAGCGCATCTCCGCGATCGCGATCAATCCGCAAAACCCGGACGTCGTTTACATCGGCGCGTTGGGTCATGCTTTTGGCCCGAACGAAGAACGCGGCGTGTTCATGACTACGGACGGCGGTAAGACATGGAACAAGACGCTCTACATCGACAAGCAACACGGCGTCGCGGATCTCGAGATCGATCCGACCAATCCAAACATTCTTTACGCGGGCATGTGGAGTTTTGAGCGTAAACCATGGACGCATCGCAGCGGCAGCGAGAACGGCGGCGTTTACAAATCGATCGATGGCGGACGCACGTGGAACAAGTTGACTAACGGCTTGCCGAAACTGATGGGCCGCATCGGTGTTCGCGTCGCGCCAAGCAATCCAAACGTGGTCTATGTGATTGTCGAAGCGAAAGACGGCACGTTGTATCGTTCGGACGATCGCGGCGAGACCTTCAAGATGGTTTCGAAGAACGACGACATCGTTTCGCGCGGCTTTTACTACACGAAGGTGCGCGTCGATCCGACAAACGAGAATCACATCTTTGCTGTTGCGTCCACGCTCTTCACGTCAGTCGACGGCGGTAAAACGTTTCGTTCGATCACTGGCCGCACGCACATCGACTATCACGCACTCTGGCTCGATCCGAAGAACCCGAAACGAATGTGGCATGGACAGGACGGTGGCGTTGCCGTCAGTTACGACGGCGGTGAGTCGTGGGAAGCTGTTTACAACATTCCGTTGGGCCAGTTCTACCAGATTCACGCCGACAACCGGACGCCGTTCTATTACATCATGGGTGGTTTGCAGGACAACGGTTCGTGGACCGGGCCGAGCCGCACGCGCGA
>DATEHX010000157.1:0-5797 GCA_035279345.1 Pyrinomonadaceae bacterium
TTGACCCTGAGCTATGCCAATAACCGAAGCTGACATCGCGAAAGTCGCACAACTCGCGCATCTCGAACTGGGCGAAGCAGAACTGAAAACCTTCGTCCCGCAAATCACCGAGATCATCACTTACGTCGAACAGCTCAACGAGCTCGACACGGCAAAGGTCGAACCGGCGCTCGGGGGTCTAACACCGGAAGGCGAGCAAACCGACTCCTCACGCGCGGACGAGATCGAAGGCTCACTGGGCCAAAAACTGGCCCTCGCCGAAGCCCCCGATCCCGCAGCCGGCTACTTCCGCGTTCCGAAGGTGTTGTAGTGGACAGGATGTACAGAATGAACAAGATGGTCCACGAAGAGCCATCTTGTTCATTCTGCAAATCCTGTAATGACGTCCTTTATAAAACTATGTCGCGTCAAAGTGTAGAGTTTTCGGTGGGTGCCGCGGAGCGGTTGAATGAGACGCTCAATGCTTTTCTCGAGATCGATCGGGAGGGGGCGTTAAGCAGAGCCGTCGAGGTTGAGAAGGGCGGCGGTGTGCTCGCGGGTGTGCCGATCGCGGTGAAAGACAATCTTTGCGTGCGCGGGATGCAGACGTCGTGCGGGTCGCGCATCCTCGGCGATTATCATCCGCCTTACAACGCCACTGTGATCGAACGTTTGCTCAACGCGGGCGCGGTAGTAATCGGGAAGACAAACTGTGACGAGTTTGCGATGGGCTCGTCGAATGAAAACTCCGCTTTTGGTCCGGTCAGAAATCCGTGGGACACGACGCGCGTGCCGGGTGGTTCGTCAGGTGGATCGGCGGCCGCGGTAGCCGCGGGCATTGTGCCGGTAGCGCTCGGTTCTGACACTGGCGGCTCGGTGCGGCAACCAGCGTCGCTTTGCGGCGTTCTTGGGTTAAAACCGACTTACGGACGCAACTCGCGCTACGGTCTCGTGGCGTTTGCATCGTCGTTGGACCAGGTCGGGGTTTTTGCACGCGAAGTGCCGGACGTCGCGCGTGTGCTCGGCGTGATCGCCGGACGTGATCGGCACGACTCGACTACGGCTGACGTTCCGGTGCCCGATTACACTGCGGCGCTGGACGGCGATCTGAAGGGCGCGCGCATCGGTTTTCCACGCGCGTTGTTTGGCAAGGGTGTCGACGAAGAAGTGGGAGCAGCGGTCAAAGCCGTCGTCGATGTGTATCGGGAACTCGGCGCGGAGATCGTTGACGTTGAACTGCCAAACGCCGGTTATGCGATCGCTGTCTATTACATCATCGCGACGGCCGAAGCATCGTCGAATCTCGCGCGTTTCGATGGCGTGCGTTATGGGTTTCGCGCGGAGAACGCGCCGGAGTTGCGGCAGATGTATCGCAAGACGCGCGAGGAAGGTTTTGGCGCGGAAGTTAAACGGCGCATCATGCTCGGCACTTACGTGCTTTCAGCGGGCTACTACGATGCTTATTATCGCAAGGCCCAGCAAGTGCGCACGTTGATCAAGAACGACTTTCTCAATGCGTTCAAAAACTGCGACGCGATCATCACGCCGACTTCGCCGACGCCCGCGTTTGCGCTCGGCGAGAAGGTCGACGATCCGCTCGCGATGTATCTCAACGACATCTACACCGTGACGGCAAACCTCGCCGGTATTCCCGGACTCAGTGTGCCGTGCGGACTCTCGTCAGCCAGACTGCCAATCGGTTTTCAACTGCTTGGGCCATACTGGTCCGAACCAACTCTGCTGAAGTTGGGCCACAGTTACTTGTCAGCGCAGCCGTTTACCGACCGTCCTCCCGTATCTGCTTAACAGGCGTAACCCGTAGTTTCTTTTTGGGTGGTTTATCGGGGATCAGATCGCCGGTGAAGATTTCGAGCACGTTCTTCGCGGTGCCCACGACGGGCGTGATGTCCAAACCGACGTGCACCGCGCCGGGCAGCAGACCTTTCCTCTTGATCTCATAGCCGGCGAGGCCGAAGGCGAAGATCGAGCCGACGATGGGAATGGGCTTGATGAGTCGTTTGGCGATCCCCCAACCCCCAGCCCTAATGATTCTGCGTTTGACAGTGCTCATCTTATTCAAGCCTCGTAATCCACAGATTACACAGATTACGCAGATTCTATAAAGGCAATCTGCGTAATCTGTGGATAAGTCGTGCTAGCATGGCTGAGATGCGCTTCAAGCTGGTTCTGTTTGTTCTCGCAATTCTTGTTTCTACTATTCTCTTTTCCTGTCGCCCCGGCGCAAACGGCGGGCGCCGCCTGCTGATCTATACGCCACACGGTCAGGAACTCCTCAAAGACTTCATCGCGCGCTACAAGGAACGTTATCCCGACACGAACGTCCAGTTTCTCGACATGGGCTCGCGCCAGATTCTCGAACGCGTCACGGTCGAACGAAACCGGCCCCAAGCGGATATCTGGTGGGGCGCGTCGCACACCACGTTCCAAACCGCTGCCGATGACAACCTGCTGGCCCAGTTTCGGCCCACGTGGGCCGACAAGGTCCCGGCCGAATCACGCGATCAAAACGATCGCTGGTACGGCACTTACGAAACACCGCAAGTCATCGCTTACAACAGCGAAGCAGTCACCGCCACGGACGCGCCGCGCGACTGGGACGACGTGATCGATCCGAAGTGGCGCGACAAAGTCCTGATCCGCAATCCAAACCCGTCCGACACGATGCGCGCGATCTTCGGCGCGATGATCTGGCGCTTTTACAAAGACACAAATTCAACCAACGGCGGTTACGACTGGCTGCGTAAACTCGACGCCAACGTTCACGAATACACCGCCGACGGCACGTTGCTGATGCAAAAGCTCGCGCGGCGCGAAGGCCTGATCACGCTGTGGGACATGCCCGACGTGCGGCTCTACAAAGAACAGAAAAACTTCCCGGTCGACTACACGATTCCCGCGAGCGGCACGCCCGTGATCATCGACGGCATCGCAATCATTCGCGGTGCACCGAACGAAGAAGAAGCGAAACGCTTTTACGAGTTTGTGACCACGCCGGAAAGTCTTGTTTACGCGGCGCAGAAGTATTACCGCATTCCGGTGCGCACGGATCTCGATCGCGCCCAGTTGCCCGGCTGGATGAATCAACCATTCACACGTCTGCCGCTCGATTGGGAACTGTTGCGAACGCAGGGCGCCGACTGGTTAAGATACTGGGACACCCAGATCCGCGGCCGAAACAAGTAAAACCATCCACAGATTACACAGATGCCTTTTCTGTCTCTGCAAAACGTCTCCCGCAACTTCGGCACGACACGAGCGGTCGACGGCGTGTCGCTCGAAGTCGAACGCGGCGAGTTTTTCGGATTACTTGGTCCATCGGGTTGTGGCAAGACGACGACGCTCAGAATGATCGCGGGCCTGGAAAAACCTGATTCCGGTTCGATCTACTTCGACGGAAAAGAGATCACGGATCTGCCGCCCGAGCGGCGCGGCTTCGGCATGGTTTTTCAAAACTATGCGCTCTTCCCTCACCTCAACGTCTTCGAAAATGTCGCTTTCGGACTGCGCGCGCGTCACGCACCCAAAGAACAAATGAACGATCGCGTTCGGAGTGCGCTCGAACTGGTCCAACTTCCCGGTTACGAAAAACGCGCCATCGACGAACTCTCCGGCGGCCAGCAACAACGCGTGGCCATCGCGCGCGCGATCGCAATCGAACCGGCGTTGCTGTTGTTTGACGAACCGCTTTCAAATCTCGACGTATCGTTGCGCGAAGAGACTCGCGGCGAACTGCGCGAACTCGTTACGCGTCTCGGACTGACCGCGGTCTACGTCACACACGATCAGGAAGAAGCATTCGCGTTGTGCGATCGCATCAGCGTTATGGTCGGCGGGAAACTCATGCAGACCGGCAAGCCGCGCGAACTTTACGAACAACCAGCAGACATCGCGGTGGCGCGTTTTCTCGGCCGCAATAACCTGATTCGTGCCGTTCGTTTGACTTCGAGCAAAGTCACCGACGCCGAGTTTAGGACGCTCGATGGCGAACACACGCTTCACGTGCCGGTCACGAGAGAAGATCTCCCACCCATGAACAAGCCGGTCGTGCTGTCGATTCGTCCGGAGCACGTGCAACTGAGCACAAACGGGCACGAAAGCGAAAACATGTTGCGCGGCACTGTTCGCGAGATCGTTTTCGCGGGCGCTACCTCGACTGTTCGGGTCGACGCGAATGGACTGTTACTTGAAGCGCTGGTGGTGCAAGCTGATAGCCTGCAAGTTAACCAGGAGTGCACCTTGATTCTTCGAGCTGACAAGCTACGGCTGTTGGGACAGGGATGAAAGCCGATCGCCTCGCCTTGCTCGTCGTAGCGATCGTAGTCCTCATCTACGGCGTCATCTATCCAAATGCGGCCGTCGTAATTTCTTCTTTTCAACGCGCTGGGTCGTGGACGCTCTCGAACTACAGCGAAGTTCTGTCGCAGCGAGTCGTAATTGAAGCGATCGTCAGCAGTCTCGGTCTGTCGATCGGCACGGTTATTTTGTGTGCGCTTGTCGGCGTGCCGCTCGCATTTCTTTTCGAACGGTTCACGTTTCCGGGTCGACGCGTATTTGCCGCGATCGCGGCACTGCCGCTCGTGCTTCCGCCGTTAGTGGGCACGGTTGCTTTCATCTTCCTCGCAGGCGAAACCGGCATCCTCGCGCATGGCATTCAGAATCTGTTAGGACTGGAAAATCCGCCGTGGCGGCTAAGCGGCTGGCCTGCGTTGCTGCTCTTTCACACCTACACGATGTACCCGTTTTTCTACGTGCTGACCGGCGCGGGCTTGCGGAGAATCGACGCTAGTCTTGCCGAAGCCGCACGCAGTCTCGGCGGCTCGCGAGTCTTTGTTTTCACACGCGTGCTGGCGCCGCAACTCACGCCGTCGCTGATCGCCGCGGCGCTGCTGACGTTCATGACGTCCATGGCGTCGTTCAGCGCGCCGTTGTTGTTTGGCGGCAACGTGCGCGTACTGACGCTCGAGATCTTTACGGCGCGGCAACGCGGCGACACGACGATCGCAGTAACGGAGACTGTCATCCTCGCGGTGATCTCGCTGGCGGCATTGATCGTGTTCCAACGTTACGAAGGCACGCGAAAGTTTGCGGCCGCCACGATGAAAGGCGCGCCACGCAGAAGAGTCACGATCGCGAGCGGCAAAGCGCGCGTGCTCGCAGCGGCGGTAGCGGTAATCTTCGCGATCGTGCTCGTGCTGCCGGTGGCAACGCTCGTTTTGGTGAGTTTCGCGCAGGAAGGATCGTGGACGACGCAGACGCTTCCCGCGGCTTACACATTTGCGAATTATCAGCGACTCTTCAGCGATCCTTACGCGGCCGAAGTTTTCTTCAACAGTTTTTCGATGTCGGCGATTGCGGCGCTGGCAGCGCTCGTGTGGAGTTTTTGCGTCGTAACACTGTTGGTGAAACGGGAGCGCGGCAAACCAGCGCTGCTCGGACGAAGCGGGCGGCGATTGCTCTCGTTGCTGATCCTGATTCCGTGGGCGTTGCCGGGAACAGTGGTAGCTGTTTCGGTCGCGGAGGCATACGGACAGCCGAGTTTGCTGTTGGGTTCGTTCGTGCTGGTCGGCACGTTTTGGATTTTGCCGGCCGTCTATTTTTTACGTTTCATGCCGCTGGTTGTGCGCGCACTTCAGGCCAGTATGGAACAGGTTGATCCGGCGTTGGGCGAGGCCGCCGGGTCCTTGGGCGCGCGCGCGTGGCAGCGATTCACGCGGGTGACGTTGCCGCTGGTTTGGCCGGGAGCGGTCGCGGGTACCTTGCTGGCGTTTGTGATTGCGTTGGGCGAATATGTGGCTTC
>DATEHX010000158.1:0-7615 GCA_035279345.1 Pyrinomonadaceae bacterium
CAACTCGGCGCGGTCGATTACCTCGTCAAACCGTGCGAACTCGAAGTGCTGAGTTTTGCAGTCGAGCGCGCACTCGAACGTCGCGACCTGACAATAACGGCGCGCAGTTATCGCGCCGACCTCGAGCGGCAAAATATCGAATTGTCAGAACGGAAGGCCGAGTTGGAACGGCTGCAAGCGCAGATCGTCCACAGTGAAAAGATGGCTGGTTTGGGCCAGCTCGCCGCCGGTATTGCTCACGAATTGAACAATCCCGCCGGATTCATCTACGGCAACATGGATCTGATTCGCGGTTACCTCGGCCGCCTCGAATTGATCCTTTCGATTTACGAAAGAACCAAACTGCCGGAACCGGAAGCCTCAGAACTGGAAATCACGAAGCAGGAGATCGGTTACGACCTGTTGCTGCCCGATCTGCGTTCGATGATCGGCGATTGCCTCGAAGGTGCCGAACGCATCCGCGACGTGGTCCAGAACCTGAGGTTGTTTTCCCGCCTCGATGACGCGGAGTTCAAGCCTGTCGATCTGCACGAGAGTCTTGATTCAACCATCCGGTTACTCTCACGCTATTACGGTATGGGCGTTCGCCTGGTGCGCAAATACGGCAAGCTGCCTTTGGTTCATTGTTACGCCGGCCAGTTGAATCAGGTTTGGACCAACCTGCTGGTGAACGCGGCGCAGTCGATCAACGGCGAAGGAGAAGTATGCGTTTCCACTACAGTCGAGAGTAAAACGGCAGTCATCAGAATCAGCGACACCGGTTGCGGTATCGAGCCCGAACACATCAACCGGATCTTCGATCCGTTCTTTACGACCAAGCCTATCGGCGAAGGCACCGGCCTCGGCCTGTCAATCAGTTACGGAATTATCGAAAAACACGGCGGCTCCATCACCGTCGAGAGTAAGCCCGGAGCCGGCACCACCTTCAGAGTTTCAATTCCGATCGAACACCAGAGGAGTAGTTACAATCAATGACTTACAAGCTTTTAATCGTCGATGATGAGCAAGCAAACATCCGTTTGCTGGAGCGGCTTTTTCGACCCGACTATTTCTGCCTCACTGCTTCTTCGGGAGAAGAGGCGTTTGAACTCCTGGACCAGCACGAGGTAGCGGTCGTCATCACGGACCAGCGTATGCCCGGAATGAACGGTGTGGAGTTGTTGAAACGAAGCGCTGCTCGCCGCCCGCACATGGTCAGGATTCTCCTCACGGGTTACACCGATCTGGAAGCGCTCATCGAAGCAGTGAACTGCGGTCTGGTTTACATGTACATCAATAAGCCGTGGAACAACGACGATCTGAAGCTGCGTGTCAGTCGTGCGGTCGAGCATTACGAAACAAACAAGCGCCAGCATTCGTTGGCGGCAAACAACGAGCGGCTCAACTCGCGGCTCAAGGAAATGAAGCTGGGCTTTGTTCGCGCGATGGCTTCGGTGCTTCAGTTGAAAGACGAGTTTCTCTACGAGCATGGTTCGCGTGTGAGTAAGTGTTCGATCTCACTGGGGGAAAAACTCGGGTTGAGTGCGGAGTTGATGCTGGACCTGACCGCGGCGGCGTTTCTGCATGACATCGGCGTCGTCACCGCGGCCTCACAGGTTTTGCCTTACAAGAACGCCGAAAGCGCGGCACGGATTGTCGGATGTATCACGGAATTTAAGGATGCAGCGGACATCATTCGTTACCAATATGAGAACTTCGATGGTAGTGGTTCGCCGCTCGGACTGATCGGCGATCAGATTCCTTTAACTGCGCGCGTACTGCGCGTGGCGAAGGAGTTTGATTTGATGACCAACACGAAGAACGGCACGCCTGGCCTGACTCCCGAGGAGGCGTTTGAACGTTTGCACGGCGGCAGCGGCCGCGAATTTGATCCTCATGTAGTGCTTACGTTTTCCGATCTCGTGCTAGAATGCGACGCAGACAGAGGTCCAATGACCGATAACGCGTGGTGTTCGTACACGATCGCCCCGTAGTTCCACGCGATTCAACCATTCTTTTGAGCCTGAAAGTTTAACTTGCGCCACACTCCCGGTGAGACCCAGTTTACTGGTTAGTGGCACGGCGCCAGGCTGTTCTCTTGACGGTACCTTGACTCCTGGAGGTTTCCAGCAATGAGAGACAGGCAAGAAATGCGCGCCTTTGTGCGCTCCCTAATCGAAGCACAAGAAGCTGAGCGGCGCCGGATTTCGATCGAGTTGCACGATCAGGTCGGACAAATCCTGACTGCCGTCAAAATGAACCTTCACGCACTGCGAAAAACTTGTAGTGCGCCCGAGACGCTCGCGTCAATTGAGGCGAACCTGAACGTGATCGACGAAGCAGTCGATCAGGTCAGAGACCTTTCCGTAGATCTGCGGCCCTTGCTATTGGACGACTTCGGTCTCGTGGTCGCCGTACGGTGGTATCTCGATCGGCAAGCAAGGAACAATCGTGTGGGCGTCGAATTTTTGAGCCTGTCAGTGAAGGATGAGGATCGTTTTCCCGCTGCTCTGGAAACCGCGTGTTTTCGCATCGTGCAGGAGGGCGTGACGAACATCCTTCGACACGCGGGCGCGAACCGGATCTCCGTGAGATTGGAACGCACGGGCGATGAATTGATGCTGGTAATCAGTGACAACGGAATCGGATTCGATCTGAACGCAGTGCGCGCCAACGGGACGGCAGCCGCGACACTGGGTTTGACGGGAATGGAAGAACGCGCACAGGCACTCGGTGGAACGTTGACCATCGACTCGGCTCCGACGCTGGGGACGCAGATCTGCGCCAGTTTCCCGTTAAGTGTTGAAAAGGTACAAGTAGAACAACCAAATACGTCGATCGAGCGTGCTAGCGCTGGAACTGCGCTCAGGTAATCCCTGATTGAAGTATCAGGAAATACCTGCAATGATGCTCGGGCTTCACGAACTTGCCGTACTCAAGAAACCAGTAAGCATGAAGCCCATTCGTACCCTCATCGCCGACGACCACGCATTGGTGCGTGCGGGCATAAGAGCGCTGGTGGAGAAAATTGAGGGAGTCGAGGTCGTCGCGGAAGCCGGTAAAGGCAGCGAGGCCATAGAGTTAATAAGCAAGCTACAGCCGGATTTGGTGTTGCTCGACATCACTATGCCGGACGGCAACGGGTTTGATGTCCTGGGACACGTCCGGCGGAAATTTCCCAAAACACGAGTCATTGTCCTCACTGTTCACGAAGCCAGCGAGTATGCGATCAGGGCTTTGCGAGAAGGCGCCGCCGGTTTTCTGCCCAAAAGTGCTGCTAGTACGGAACTCGAAACAGCAATCGACAAGGTTATGAAAGGCGGCGGCTACATTTCCCCTGAAGCCTCACAAAAAACGGTCCTCGAGATCGGTAAGGGAACCAAAAAAGAACTTTTGGAGTCGCTCAGCCCCCGCCAACGGGAGGTGCTGGAATTGATTGCTCAGGGCCGCACCACCAAACAAATCGCCAATGCGTTGGATATCAGCGTCAAAACCGTTGAGTCTCACCGCTCGCAACTGATGGAACGACTGGACATACACGATGTCGCGGGGCTCGTGCGCTATGCCATCCTCGTCGGGATCATAGACGTGGAGTAGCTGTCAATCAGAGTTTTCCCCCATCAGGGAATTGCTGAGTCTCCCTTCAGGAATTTCCTCATTGCGCGGTCTTCACAGAGCGCTTAGCCTAAAGCCGCGATATTTGATTGACGCATAGCCCCACGCTCAATTGAATGCGGTTTCTTACTCAAGACTCAAAACCTCACGTCATCGGGCAGGGCGGGCTATGAATCCGAGGGGATCGCATACCAACGCCATCGTCCTAAGTTCACATGTACAAAGCAGTTTCTGTTCGGCGAGATCCCTAAGCTCGGTACACGCGCAGAGTCTCGAACAGTCCTCGCGCGTGCAAAGGGGGGACGGCGGCCAGGGCGAGGTTGCCGTCCCCTACCTGCAATAAATCACAGATCAGCGGTGCGGCGGTGTAAATGCTTTTTTGTTTAGAACCATCATGAGTGCAAGTCAAATCGGAAATATCCTCGTGGTCGACGATGAAGTCGAACTCAAGAATGTTCTCGTTGAAGCCTTAATCTCACAGGGATATCGAACAACTGGTCTCAACTCCGGCGCCGAAGCCCTCGCGGCACTCCGCCTCCATCACTTCGACGTTGTGTTGACGGACCTGATGATGCCGGGCATCGACGGCGTCACGCTCGTTCAAGAAGCTCTACAAATGGATCCACATCTCGTCTGTATCGTGATGACCGGTCAGGGCACGATTCAAACGGCAGTCGACGCGATGAAAGTGGGCGCGTTTGACTACGTGCTCAAACCGTTTCGCGTGCAGATGCTGGCTCCGTTGATGACGCGGGCGATGAACGTCCGCCAGATGCGTCTTGAAAACCTGCAACTGCGCGAGACGGTGGCGATCTACGAGTTGGCCCAGACGATTTCGCTCACGCCCGATCCGCAAACGATCATCAACAAACTGGTCGACGCCGTTCTCAAGCAAACTGACGCCGACGAAGTTTCGGTCCTGTTGCCGTGCAACGACGGTACTGACGACTTGTATGTCGCTGCCGTACGCGGCCTGAATCCCGGACGGACTATCAGCGACCGCATTCCCGGGAACTATCACGAGCTCAATTCATCGTTTTCGATTCCGCTCCAGGTCGCTAACAAAGTCGTCGGCTCGCTAAGCATCAACGCCTTGAGCAGGCTGCGTCCCTTCACGGTCGCACAGATGAAAGTGTTGAGCATTCTTGCGGCAACCGCCGCCGCGGCAATTGAAAGCGCATCAAGAGACGGCTTGGAACAACAGCTACGACAGTCGCAGAAGATGGAAGCGATCGGACGGTTAGCCGGTGGCGTGGCCCACGACTTCAATAACCTGCTTACCGCCATCAACGGCTACAGCAGTCTCGCCTTGCAACGCGCCAATCCTGACGATCGCACCCGAGGCTATCTCGAAGAAATCAAAAAAGCGGGGGAGCGCGCCGCGAATTTGACGCGGCAACTGCTTGCGTTTGGGCGCAAGCAGATGATGAAACCGGTCGTTCTTAACCTGAACGACATCGTTTCTGACATGAACAAGATGCTGCGCCGTTTGATTGGCGAAGACATTCTGTTCACCGCCAGGTTCGATCCGGAACTCAAACCGATCAAGGCCGATCCCGGCCAGATCGAACAGGTACTCGTCAATCTCGTCGTCAATAGCCGCGACGCAATGCCACAGGGAGGAAACCTCACGATCGAAACCGCAAACTTTGATTGCGATGCTGAGTTCGCGGGCAAGCATCTCGGCCTCGCGCCCGGTCACTACGTGATGCTCGCGGTGAGCGACAGTGGGTGCGGCATGGACGACAAGATCAAAGCTCGCATCTTCGAGCCGTTCTTCACGACGAAAGAAAAAGGCCGAGGCACGGGTCTTGGTCTATCGACCGTTTACGGCATCGTCAAGCAGAGCGGCGGCAGTGTTTGGGTTTACAGCGAATCGGGTAAGGGAACTGTTTTCAAAGTCTACTTTCCGCAATTACCGGACGGTCCGGAGTCTTCAAAGATTGCGTTAGTTGAAACGGTCGTGCCGCGTGGTTCGGAGACCATTCTGCTGGTTGAAGACGAAGACGTCGTGCGTGGCCTGGCGCGGAAGGTTCTGGAGCAGGCGGGTTACTACGTGCTCGATGCGCGCGGCGGCGAAGACGCGATTCGTCTGTGCCGTGAACTTCCCGAGCCGATCCATTTATTGCTGACAGACGTTGTGATGCCGGAGAGAAGCGGCAAAGAGATCGCGCAGTGTATGCAGAAGGTGCGGCCGTCGACGCGCGTGCTCTACATGTCGGGATATACAGACGATGCAATAGTTCATCACGGAGTGTTGGATTCGGATGTTGAGTTTATTCAGAAACCGTTTACGCCTCTTGCGCTCGCGCGGAAAGTTCGCGAAGTGCTGGATGCGAAGAACGGCAAATTCCAGGCAGATGTTGGGGAGGACGCCAGGCGATGACTGAAATGCCGATCGAAGGAAACGGAACCGGAAACTATCAGGCGCTGGTAATTGACGACGAACCGCAAGTACGCGAGTTCGTCGGCGACGTGCTACGTGGGGAAGGCTGGAACGTGGCGCTGTCGCCGTCAGCCGAAGACGCGTTTACGCGTGTCGGCGATGTGCCGTGGTCAGTAGTGTTCTGCGACGTGATGCTCGGCGGCGCGAATGGATACAGCGTGCTGCGTCACTTCAAAGAGAGACTGCCGGAAACGAAGGTCGTGTTGATGACGGGCCATGGCAGTGCCGCTGGAGCGCTGGACGCGACCGCGTTCGGAGCCTACGACTACTTACTAAAACCATTTGGAGCAGACGAACTGCAATCGTTGTCGCAGGCTTTGCGCGAGCAGTTGTCTGAACATCCACAAAGATCCTCCCCCGCGAGGCGCGTGGCTGCGTACCACTCGGATATCGAATTAGTGGGACGCAGCCAGGCGTTTATCGAGGTGATGAAGCAGGTGGGCCGTGTTTCAAACACGAACCTGCCCGTGTTGCTCACTGGCGAATCGGGAACAGGCAAAGAGCTGGTTGCGTCCGCGATTCATCATCGCAGCGGCCGTGCTGACAAACCGTTTGTGGCAGTGAACTGCGGCGCGATCCCCGCGGAGTTGATCGAAGCGGAGCTGTTTGGTCATGTGAAGGGCTCGTTTACCGGCGCCGATCGGGATCGGCGTGGTTTGTGGGAAGAAGCTGACGGCGGCACCGTGTTTCTCGACGAGATCACAGAGACGACGCCTTCGTTTCAAGTGAAATTGCTGCGGGCGTTGCAGATGGGTGAGATTCGGCGCGTTGGTGCGAATCAGACGTTGAAAGTGAATGTGCGCGTGATTGCGGCGAGTAATCGCAACGTCGATCATGAAGTCACGGCAGGACGCTTTCGCAACGACCTGTTTTATCGTTTGAACGCGGTGTCGATCGTGTTGCCGCCGTTGCGCGAACGTCCGGAAGACATTCCACCGTTGGCGCAGAGTTTTGCGGATCGAGTTTATTCGTTGAGTCCGCCGGTGAAGTTTTCAGCGGAAGCTTTGGCGCTGTTGGAGCGTTACAGTTGGCCCGGGAACATTCGCGAGCTCGAGAATGCGGTGGTGCGTGCGGTGGCGATATGTGATGGCACGATTCGCGTCAAGGATCTGCCGCAACGCGTGCGCAACTACACGCAGAAGCATACGGAGAACGGCGGCGCCACCCAGGATGCCGCAACTGTGGCGGAAACACAGCCTGAAGAGTGGGTGCCGTTGTCGGAGATCGAGGGACGTTATGTAGCGCAGGTGCTGGAGCACACAGGCGGCAACAAACAAGCCGCCGCGCGCGTGCTGCACGTCGATCGCAAAACACTCGATCGCATGATCAAGCGTCACCACATCGACTCGGAACGAGTGCGCCGCACCGCGCGCGCCTGACAATCTCTATCCACAGATTCCACAGATTGATTCAGGAATCTGTGTGCTCTGTGGATAGTTTGCTTGACACAACCTAACCGCTTTGTTAGGGTCAGCGACCACTCAGCATGAAAACGATCCTGCTTGTTGTTGCTGTTGTCGCCCTGTACATACTTCATCAGGACATCTGGTTCTGGCGGAGTTCATATCTGGTTTT
>DATEHX010000159.1:0-10072 GCA_035279345.1 Pyrinomonadaceae bacterium
TACTCAACCGCCCGGGCAGCATGGCAACTCGTTGCGACGCGGCAAGGCGCTGGTCGGTTACGGCCAGCAGTTGCGCGAGAAGCAGAAGGTCAAGCGTATCTACTTCATTCTCGAAGGGCAGTTTCGCAACTACTTCGAACGTGCTGCTCGCATGAAGGGGATTACCGGCGAGAACCTCCTGTTCCTTCTGGAGCGGCGTCTGGACAACGCTGTCTATCGTGCTGGGTTCTCCACTTCCCGCCGTCAGGCCAGACAGTTGGTCAATCACGGTCACATTCTCGTTAACGATCGCAAAGTCGATATTCCCTCTTATCAGGTGAAGCCCGGCGACACGATCAGTGTGCGCGAGCTCAGCCGCAAGAACGTTCACATCGAAGGCGCGTGGCAAACGGCATCAGGTCGTGGCCGGCCGTCGTGGATCAATGCCGACGGCGGCGACATGAGCGCGCGTGTGGCCAGCATACCGGTGCGCGACGACATCGACCGGATGATCAACGAACAGTTAATCGTCGAACTTTATAGCAAGTAATTTTTGGGGACTCGAACGCTTATGGCTATGGATCAAAATAATCTTTGGCAGGGATTTCAAATGCCGCGCCGGCTCGCGGCAGACGCAGAGACGCTGACGGAACGCTACGGTCGTTTTTCGGCCCAGCCGTTCGAGCGAGGCTTCGGCACTACCGTCGGAAACTCGCTTCGTCGTGCGCTTCTTTCATCAATCGAAGGAGCGGCGATTACGGCAGTCAAAATCGAAGGGGTGGAGCACGAGTTCTCCTCGATCAAGGGCGTGGTGGAAGATGCCACCGACGTGATTCTGAATTTGAAACAGGTGCCCTTCAAGCTTCACAGTACTGAGCCGAAAACTCTTCGTATCAACAAAGAGGAAGCAGGCGAAGTCACTGCCGCGGATATCGAAGCTGACGCGGACGTCGAGATTCTCGACCCGACAGTGCACATCGCGACCGTAAGTGAAAGTGGTTCACTGCGCGTCGAGATGCGCTTGAAGCGTGGCCGTGGTTACGTTTCAGCGGATCGAAATTTCGATGAGGACTTGTCGCTCGGTTACATTCCGATCGACTCGGTCCACACGCCGGTCAAGAAAGTTAATTATCAGGTCGAGGCCGCGCGTCTCGGTCAGAACACTGAGTTTGACAAGCTGACGATCGAGGTTTGGACGGACGGCTCGGTCAAGCCTGAAGATTCGATCGGGCTGGCGGCGAAGTTGATCAAGGACCACATGTCGATCTTCATCAACTTCGAGGAAGATACCGACGACTACGCTTATGCGAAGATGGAGCGTCCGCCGCTGCCGCGTAACGATCAGTTGGATCGCTCGGTCGACGAGCTGGAGCTTTCGGTCCGTTCTTACAACTGTTTGAAGAACGCCGACATTCGCACCATCCGCGACCTGGTCCAACGTACCGAGCGCGAGATGCTGGCGACGAAAAACTTCGGCAAGAAGTCGCTCAACGAGATCAAGGAGATTCTCAACGGCATGGGTCTCGACTTCGGTATGGAATTCGACGAACAAGGAAATCCGATTCCCGGCACCGGTGGCCGCGATACGGCGGACCTTTCGGATTTCGAAGGTGATGATGAACAGTAAAAGGGTAACGTCATGCGGCATTTAAAGGCACATCGTAAACTGGGCCGGACCAGCGAACATCGCACGTCGATGTTGCGCAATCTGGCGACGTCATTGATCAACTCCCGTGAAGAGCGCATCGTTACCACTTTGCCGAAAGCAAAGGAACTTCGCCCGTTCGTCGAGCGCGCCATCACGTTGTCGCGCCGGGCGCAGAGCTTGTCTGACGACGCTGCGCAGGCGTTGCACTTGCGCCGTCAGGCGGCGGGTTTCTTCCACGCCGGCAACACGTCCATGTCGTCGCTGACGGGTAAGCGCGGACAACCGCGGCCGGAACGCACCGCGGGCGTTGCTGCGTTGCGCCGTCTCTTCGGCGAACTCGGCGAGCGCTACAAGGATCGTCCCGGCGGTTACACGCGCATTTTGAAACTCGGCCATCGCGCTGGCGACGCGGCGGAGTTGGCGATCATCGAACTCGTCGACAACCCGCGCGAAGTTGAGGCTGCCGAAGCTGAGAAAAAACGCAAAGCTTCAGCGTCAAAGAAGAAGGCTTCCAAAAAGGCAGCTAAAACCGAACCCACGGATGACGCAGAGAGCACAGAGTAAATCTGTGTAATCTGTGGTCGGCTTGAAACGCATGGCTGCACGCAAAGAACAGAGCGACAACGCCCCAAAAGCTTCCGTCAACATGGAAGAGTTGCGCGAACTAATCGAGTTGTTGCGAGACAACGGGTTGGCGGAACTCGAGCTCGAACGCGCGGACTTTCGCGTGCGTTTGCGCCGCGAAGGTTTTTCTGGTGACAGCGTCGGCGATAACTTCACGCTCACCGAGATGGTGAAGAATGCGATGGGCGCTAATCCGATTCCGTATTCGGTCACTCAGACACCGGTGGCGCCCCCGGCGCATCCCGGCGCAGAGTCAGCCAGCGCGGCATCAGAAGACCAGGGGCTCCACATCATCACTTCTCCGATTGTCGGCACGTTCTATCGTTCGCCGTCACCAACCGCCGATCCGTTTATCAAGATCGGCAGCAACGTCGAACCGGCAACGGTCGTTTGCATCATCGAAGCCATGAAGCTGATGAATGAGATTCAGGCCGAGGCGAGCGGAGAAGTAGCCAAGATTTATGTTGAAAACGGCCAGCCGGTTGAATATGGCCAGCCGTTGTTCGGAATCCGAAGTTAAGCCACAAAGAGGCACAAAAGGGCACAAACAAGTGAGTTTGTGCTCTTTGTGCTTTTTTTCGATAGGTTTCAAATGGCCTTCGAACCGCGCAAGTTCAAAAAAATCCTGATCGCCAACCGCGGCGAGATCGCGTGCCGCATTATCTGGACGTGTAAGGAGATGGGCATCAAGACGGTTGCGGTCCATAGCGACGTCGATCGCGATTCGCTGCACGTCCGCTTTGCCGATGAAGCTGCCTGTATTGGACCAGCGCCGTCCGCGCAGAGTTATCTGAACATTCCCGCGATCATCAGCACGGCGGAGATCTTCAACGTCGATGCGATTCATCCCGGTTACGGATTTCTCGCGGAGTCGCCTTACTTCGCCGAGATCTGCGAAGCGTGCAACATCAAGTTCATTGGACCATCGGCGAATGTGATTCGCATGATGGGCGACAAGATCGAAGCGCGCCGCGTGATGCACGAAGCGGGTTTGCCGGTGGTGCCGGGAAGTCCTGATGCGATCACTTCCGAAGAAGAAGGTTTGAAACTCGCGCGCGAGATCGGTTTTCCGCTGATGGTGAAAGCGTCGGCAGGTGGCGGCGGACGCGGCATGCGCATCGTGCGTTCCGAACAGGAACTCGGCAAAGCTCTCGAAACGGCTTCTACTGAAGCGGCCGCGGCGTTCAACGACGGCAGCGTTTACATCGAGCGTTACATCGAGCAACCGCGGCACATCGAGATTCAGGTGCTGGCGGATGAGTACGGCGATTGTATTCACCTCGGCGAACGCGAGTGTTCGATTCAACGGCGCCATCAGAAGTTGATGGAAGAAGCGCCGTCGACGGTGTTGACGCCGGAGTTGCGCAAGACGATGGGTGAAGCGGCGGTTGCTGCTTGTAAGAAGCTCGGTTATTCGAGCGCGGGCACGGTCGAGTTTCTTCTGGACGCGCAAGGCAAGTTTTATTTCATGGAGATGAACACGCGCATCCAGGTAGAGCATCCGGTCACTGAAATGGTGACGCTCGCGGACATCGTGCGCAATCAGATTCGCATTGCCGAGGGCGAGCCGCTCGGTTACACGCAGGACGATCTGCTGATCGTCGGCCACGCGATCGAGTGTCGAATCAACGCCGAGGATCCGGAGAAGTTTGCGCCTTCGCCGGGCACGATCACGGCGTTCAACCTGCCCGGAGGGCCGGGCGTACGCGTCGATACGTTTGTTTATTCCGGTTACCGTGTTTCGCCGTTTTACGACTCGCTGATCGCGAAGCTGATCGTTCACGCACGGACGCGCGAACTGGCCATCGCGCGGATGAAGCGGGCGCTTGACGTGATGGTGGTCGAGGGGATCAAGACGACTATCCCGTTGCACCAGAAGATCATGGACGACCCGAAGTTCCGCAGGGGCGAGATAGACACGAACTTTATGGAATATTTTCTCACCAAGAACGGCCGCAAGGTCGAAACCGCGGCCAGGGGCTAGAGCGCCCCGGCGGGCTTGGTGTTTACATTTGGGTTCCCTTATAATGTCCGACTTTTCTATGGCGATTAGAGTCGTCTGAGAGGGTAAATAGAAGATGTCACACGCAGTTATCAGAGCCGGCGGCAAACAATTTCTGGTTAAAGAGGGACAGAGGGTTCGTGTCCCCTCGATCGAGGCGGAAGCCGGAAGCTCGATCGAGCTCGAAACGCTTTTAACGTCCGGCGAAAGCGCGGCGAAGGCAACAGTCGTTTCGCACGGCAAGGACCAGAAGATCGTCGTTTTCAAGAAGAAGCGTCGCAAACAGTACAAGCGCACGCGCGGACATCGGCAGGGTTATACGGAACTGAAAATCGATTCAGTTGGTTAAGTTAAGAGGTCAGGGTTATGGCACATAAAAAAGGTGTTGGTTCATCTCGTAACGGCCGCGACTCGCAGTCGCAGCGTCTGGGACTGAAGAAGTTTGGCGGCGAACGCGTGCTCGGCGGAAACATCATCGCCCGCCAGCGTGGCACGCGATGGAAACCCGGCAACAACGTCGGCCGCGGTAAAGACGATACGCTCTTTGCGCTGATTGACGGCGTGGTCAAGTTTGAGGACAAAGGCCGCGCGGGTAAGTTCGTCAGCGTTTATCCCCTGGAGCAAGCTGCTGCTGCTTAGACAAGTTACTTTGGAAGTTCGCGACGCCTGAGCAGCACCTCAACTGCACTGGGCGTCGCTTTCGATTTATTAGATGTTTATCGCTCGTGTTTATTGATCGCGCCAAGATTTACGTCGCGGGGGGAGACGGAGGTAACGGAGTTACTGCTTTCCGGCGTGAGAAGTTTGTCCCGCGTGGTGGTCCATCAGGCGGTGACGGCGGCCGTGGAGGTGATGTGGTCCTCGTCGCGGATGCTTCGCTGAACACGCTGCTCCATCTGCGTTACAACCCGCGTCACGTTGCCGATCGTGGTTTACATGGCGAGGGTTCGAATCGCTCGGGACGTGAGGGCGGGGATTTGACGGTTCGAGTTCCCGTAGGAACGCAGATCTTTGATTTCGAAACCGGCGACTTATTACACGACCTCAATCGCGACGGCGATCGCTGGTTGGCAGCGCGCGGTGGCCGTGGTGGTTTTGGTAACGCGCACTTCACGTCGTCGACGAATCGCGCGCCGCGTTACCACCAGAGTGGCAGCAAAGGCGAAGAGCGCGAATTGCAACTCGAGTTGAAGTTGCTTGCGGATGTTGGTCTCGTGGGTTTTCCGAATGCGGGCAAGTCGACCTTTATTTCGACTGTTTCGGCGGCGAAACCCAAGATTGCTGACTATCCGTTCACGACGCTGGAGCCGCATCTCGGCGTGGTCGATCTGGGAGACTTTCGCACGTTTGTGATTGCCGATATCCCGGGATTGATTGAAGGTGCGCACGCAGGCGCGGGTCTGGGCGATCGGTTTCTGCGTCACATCGAGCGGACGAAGTTGTTGTTGCACCTTGTTGATGTTTCGTCACTTTCTGGTCGCGGGACAGTAGCTGATTACCAGACGGTCAATCATGAGCTTGCGTCTTACAACGCGGAACTCGCCGAGCGGCCGCAGTTTGTAGTGGCGACGAAGATCGATGCGCTTGATGAGCCGGAACGTCTCGAGTCTCTGAAAGCGCGAGCCGAGGCAGATGGCAAACCGTTCTTTGCGATCTCGTCCGCGACTCGTGAAGGCGTTCGCGAACTAATGAACGCAATGTCAGCGAAGCTCGACGAGATTGCGGCGAACAGCCACCTCGATACGGTTGAGGTCATGTCCTGATTTGAACTTTCTCTCTGTGTCTCCGTGTCTCTGTGGTTTTTTTGGTGACCACAGAGACACGGAGACACAGAGAAGCAGAGGGTTGCATGGTGCGGAACCGCATAGCCTTGTATGGCGGAACGTTCGATCCGGTTCACTTGGGACATTTGGAAGTTGCACGCAGGGTTGCTGAGTTATTTGAGATTGAGAAAGTCCTATTTGTTCCGGCCCAGCTTGCGCCGCACAAAGTCGGCCGGCATGTAACGGAGCCGATACATCGCTATGCGATGCTCGCGCTGGCGACGCAGGACGATCCGGAGTTGGTGATCTCGACGTTTGAACTCGACGCGCCGGATCGGCGTTACACGGTCGATACGGTGGCGGAGTTTCAGCGCAGGCTTGGCGACGACACGGAGTTGTTTTTCATCATGGGCGCTGACTCGTGGTCCGAGATCACGACGTGGCGCGAATGGGAACGGCTCTTGAAAATGACGAATCACATCGTCGTCACGCGGCCGGGTTATCCGGTTGCGCCGGCGCCCGAGGGCCTCGGCGATCGAATCTTCTTCACTGATGCGGTGATGAAGGATATCTCGGCGACGCACATTCGCCGGGTAGCAAGTGCAGGACATTACGACGAGTTGGAACAGTTGGTCCCCCGGACCGTGGCTAATTACATAAAGAAGTACGGGATTTATCGAAATTCGAATGAAGCAAAACTCAACAGTTAAAGAACAGTCACTACATCCTCAACCGGCTGCTCGTCCCGCGGCGCAACCTCGTGCCGCAGAAGACGCTGAACAATTAGACGAGCGCGTCATGACGGCGCTGCATGCAGCCAGCGAGAAGAAAGCGATCGAGCCGGTCGTGTTGGATCTGCGCGAGATCGCGAGCTTTACCGATTACTTCGTGATCTTCAGTGGCGCGAACGAACGGCAGGTGCAGGCGATCTCGGACGAGATTTACGAAACACTGAAGAAAGCCGGCGAGCCGGCCGTGCGAGTTGAGGGTTACAAAACCGCGGAGTGGATTCTGTTGGACTACGGCGATTTCGTGGTCCATGTGTTCGAGCAGAAGGCGCGCAAGTTCTTTGACCTGGAGCGTTTGTGGCGCGAGTCGAAACGAGTTGCATTGCCGGCTGAGTTGACCGGCGAAGGTCCCAGTTCTTTGAGAAAAGAATCGTGATCGAACTGTTTGCGCGCTCGCCCGGAATGCGCGAGGCGATGGGTCTCGCGGAGCGCGTCAGTTCAACGGCCACGAACGTGCTGATTACCGGTGAGTCCGGCGCGGGCAAGGATTTGCTTGCCGCTTACATTCACTCGAAATCACCGCGCGCGGCGCAACCGCTCGTGAAGATCGATTGCGCGACCCTGCCGGGCGAACTGCTTGAAGCAGAACTCTTTGGTTACGAGCGCGGCGCGTTCACCGGAGCGAGTGAGGCCAAACCCGGACGGCTTGAAGCGGCGCAAAAGGGAACGGTGGTGCTCGACGAAATCGCGCACCTGTCGACCGATGCGCAGGCGAAGTTGTTGCGCGTGATCGAGACGCGCGAGTTCGAACGGCTAGGTGGCCGCAAGACAATCAAACTCGATACGCGTTTGATTGCGTTGACTAACGTCGATCTGGCCGCGGCAGTTAAAACGGGACGCTTCCGCGAGGACCTGTTTTACCGGTTGGACGTGATTCACATTCGCGTGCCGCCGTTGCGGGAACGCAAAGACGATCTTTCAAAACTCATTCAGCACTTTCTCAAGCACTACTCGGCGAAGCACGGGCGCAACGTCGAACGTGTTTCGGCGCCTGTGCTGGCGATGCTTCAGTCGTATGACTATCCGGGCAACGCGCGTGAGCTGGCGAACATTCTCGAGCGCGCGGTGATTGTCGCAAATGGAAAGCGGCTCGAAGAAAACGATCTGCCGCCGGGGCTTAACGCCGCAGTGAGTGCGCGGCGTCAAAAGGAGCAGCCGCCGAGTCTGGCGGAACTCGAAGCGTCGTACATCGCCGAGGTTCTCGCGAGGACGAACGGTAACAAGACCCAGTGTGCGCGAATCCTCGGCATCAGCCGTAAGAATCTTTACGAGAAGATCGCGCGCTACGGACTTTAAAGCCATCCACAGATTACGCAGATGGCCAAAGCAGCAAAGAAATCCGCGTAATCTGTGGATGGTTTGTTGAAAAATGCGGTTTCGGATTATTTGGACAGGTAAGACGCGAGACGCAAGGCTGCGCGCGCTCATTGAAGATTATGCTGAACGCCTTTCGCACTTTGTTCGTTGTGAAGTCACGGAATTAAAGGAGCCGGGGCGTACAGATAAGACGGGCATCGATAAGGAGACCAAGCGCATCTCAGACGCGCTTCGTCCCGCGTCCTTGACAGTTTTGCTGGATCCGGAAGGCGCGCAGTGGACGTCGCAGGAACTGGCGGCGCAAGTCAGGAGTTGGGAAGGAAGTGGCGTCAAAGAGGTTGCGTTCGTCATCGGCGGACCAAATGGCCTCGCGCCGGAATTGGTAACGCGAGCAGACAAACGCTGGTCGCTTTCGCGGTTGACGTTGACGCACGAGATGGCGCGGGTGCTTCTGTTAGAACAGTTGTATCGGGCGTTCACGATCGTTCACGGCTTGCCATATCAGAAATGAAAATCGGCAATCCCGGCATTATCAAGTAGGGTGGAGGATTAATACTTAATGGATAAGAGACGCACTAAAATATTCCGCGACAAGTTGTTGGACCGTCGCGAAGGACTCGTCGGCCAGGTGCAGGCCGCCGAGCTTTACAGTCGCGAACGCGATGCTGAGGCGACGCAGGATCCGGCCGACATGGCCGCGAATGCCTACACCAAAGAATTGTTGGTGTCGATGTCCGACAACGATCGCCAATTATTGAATCTGATCGACGAAGCGCTTGAACGGATCGAGACCTCGGGTTACGGCAAGTGCATTCACTGCGACGAAGCGCTTTCGGAGAGACGTCTCGAAGCAGTGCCGTGGGCGCGACTCTGTGTTCGCTGCCAGGACCTGCAAGAGCGCGGGCTGCTTGGCGACGACGAAGAGTAGCCGGCGAAGCAGATTAGACGCGTTATGAGATAATCGCGGCCTCCTCAAATCGAGGAGGCCGCTTTTGTTTTTCTTATGCTCCTCACGCGTTTCTACGATGCTCTGCTCACAGTTGCTTATCCGCAGACGTGTCTCGTGTGTGGCGGGAGTGTGGAGGAGCGAAGGTTGGGAGTTGCGTGTCGTGCGTGTTGGGAGAAGACGCGAGTCTTCACCGGTGCGGAGACAGTCTGTTGGAAGTGTGGCGCTCTGTCGTTGGGCATCGACCTACCCACCGAGCTAACCCAACAGATCATCTGCCATCGCTGCGACGCGCAATCCTTTTCCGCGGCTCGCGCAGTGGGCATCTACGAAAAGGCCTTGCGCGCATCCGTGCTTTCATTGAAGCGCCAACCGCACGTGTCGTCTCACTTAATCAATCTCCTCGTTAATGCCGCTCAACGGGAACCGTTGAATAATGCAACACGAATCATCCCAGTGCCCTTACACGAAAAACGGCAACGCGAACGTGGCTTCAACCAGGCCTCTGTCATTGCGGAAGCCCTAAGCAAACAACTGCAACTCCCTCTCGATCAAGCAACGTTATTGCGCCCGCGTGCTTCGGAAAAGTACCGCGCCGGACTCGACCCGAAAGGCCGTCGCGACACAGTTACGGGAGTCTTCGAGGTTCGTTACCCGAAACTAATCGAAGGCGAAAGCGTCCTCCTGGTAGACGACGTTTTTACCACCGGGGCCACCGTAAACTCCTGCGCCGAAGCGCTTTTAGCGTCAGGCGCCTGTAACGTCTTCGTGTTAACCATTGCGCGGGGGAAGAGTTAGCGCGTAATATCACGCCGTTATGAATGGCCGGGTTTTAGTCCTGAATACGTCCTATGAGCCCGTCAACGTGTGCACGGAAAGGCGTGCTATCGTGATGATCTTCAAGGGCGTAGCGCGGGTCGAAGAACACAACGGCCACGTACTTCATTCGCAGAAACTCGCTATTCATGCGCCCTCGGTGATTCGACTCACCGAGTACATTCATAT
>DATEHX010000160.1:0-16195 GCA_035279345.1 Pyrinomonadaceae bacterium
GACGAGGTAATCGCGGCCGGGTGTGAACAGATGCTCCGAGTCAGTCCACGGCGAGCAAATCAGCGGAATGCCGCACGCGAGGGCTTCGAACGGGCGAATCGTCGGAATGCCGGCCAGTTCGCGAACGTAGGGCCGCCGCGGAATGTGCAACGTCACACGTGACGCAGCAAACACCTCCGGCACTCGATAATTCGGCAGCCAACCACGATAACGAATGCCGGCCTGCGTGAGCGCCGCGACTGCTTCATCCGGATAACGAACCCCATACACCTCCGCACGAAGTTTCAAATCTCGAACCGGCTCAATCAGAAATTCATGCAACTCGAAAGTGCGCTCGTCATCGCCCCAATTACCAATCCAGACGAGATCGATCGTGCGCGAGATATGAGGCAGCGGGTGAAACACACGCACGTCCGCGGCTTCGTGCCACGTCCACGCACGTTTGCTCCAACCGTTGCTCAAATACTTGTCTGTGAGCACCTGTCCGTAAGCCAGCACGCCGTCGTAATACCGCAAACTAAACGGCAGACTCTGATACCCCGCGATCCGATGGTGCGTGTCGTGGAAAAGCAGAACAAAGTTTCCCTGACGGTGGCGATACTCACCGATGCGTTCGATCAACCGCGGCTCGTTCCATTCATGCACGATCACCAGATCCGCATCGCCGAGAGCCTTGTCGAGATCGAGATGGTCCAGGTCATAACGCGTGCTGTCGAGTTGCGGATACGCCTGTTCGAACTCCTCTACGGGCGTCCAGCCGTGTTCGGCAATCAGGTTCTGAACACTCCACGAATTGCGCGGTTCGTAGACGTCGACCTTGTGACCACGCGCGAGTAATTCTGAGACGACACCGCGGAGAAAGTGTGCGTTTCCGTGGTTCCAGTCAGAAACCAGCGATTGATAGAACAACGCTACGCGCACTGGGCGAAACTCTCCTGC
The DNA here is from genome assembly GCA_035279345.1 of Pyrinomonadaceae bacterium. GTDB lineage: Bacteria > Acidobacteriota > Blastocatellia > Pyrinomonadales > Pyrinomonadaceae > PSRF01. The sequence goes on from DATEHX010000160.1 coordinate 940, forward strand.
CGGCGAAAAGATTGAGTCAGGGCCAGCAATTCCGAATAGGCCGCCAAATAGTTTTGGGCCATGCGTTTGCTGGTGTATTCCAACGCCCGCTCACGAGCACGGCGCGCCATCTCACGCCGGTAATTCTTATTTCTGATTAGCTGAAGCAGCTCGGTCTTCAACGCGTGAGTGTCGTTCGGTTTGACGAAGACAGCGGCGCCGTCCCAAATCTCACGCAAGGATTCAATGTCGCCAAGCACCAGCGCACACGCCGACAAACCTGCTTCAAGCGGTGTGTAACCAAACGGTTCGTAAAGCGCCGGCAACGCGTAGATTGACCCAGCGCCAAACCAGTTGCGGATGTCGGCTTCCGCCAGCAGTCCGAGCGAATAACATCTCTTTTCAACTGTGCGCTGTTGTTGCGTGTGCCGCGGAGCATCGGAATCACCTGCCACGAAAACCGGCCACGGCAACTCGTTCGCAATGTCACCAAGTGCAGAGACGTTCTTTGCCTGATCCCACAGCCTGCCAGCGGACAAGATGAACTGTTGTTTTTCGGCTGGTCTGAACAAAGCCGCGTCGCGCCCATTCGGAATCACTCGGCCGTTGTAGACCTTGCCGTAATGCGTCTCCAACGCGCGCAACATCGCCTCAGTCGGCGTCACGACAAGATGCGCGCCGCGCAGCGCGTGAGTAACTTCATTCTTGTAGCGTTGCCATTCGGCCGGTGGCGCGCCGCCATGCACGTCGTGCCACCATGAGAAAACACAAGAGTGGCCCACAACCAACGTCGGACTGGCCCACGGTAAATTCGCATGCGCATAACCATTGAGATGAACCACGTCCGGACACAAACGATTCGCCAGGTGCAGCAACCACTCGCCCGCGCGCTTCACGTCCGTCCAGCAGTCAGCCATCCATTCCAATTTGTAATTACTCTTGAAGAGACTCAAGTTCGGAATCCCGGCTGCCTGATCTCGCTGGGCCGGCGACGGCGGTGGACCCATCAACGCTAGCTGTACTTCTACGCCATGAGGTTCGAGCGCACGCGTCAACTCGAGCGCATAGGTCCAAACACCACCGACCGTGTCGGCAGTCATGAGAATTTTGGCCGGTTTTGTAATCATTTTCATCCGCGTCCGTAAATGTCGTCGATAATTTCTGAAACGGTTATCAGTCGCTCAACTGCTGGATCAAAGAGTTCGTTAGCAGTCAATTTTCTAACCCATTCGATTGTTGCCAGACCGCCCCACTTCCATCGCACGTCTGCCGGACTGCACAACGTTTCCTTTTCCGTGCCGTTAAAGCGTTCTGCTACGAAGTCGAAGAAGGAACCATCTACGTTGTGCAGTGAAGCGCCGCCGCCAGTGCCGTAGAAGGTGATCCCGATCTCCGCGGCGCGACCGGCGTGAAGGTTCCACGAGCAACTCAGATCGATCGCAGCGTGGTCGACAGTCTCAAGGCGCGCGGTGGCGTAGTCTTCAACTTGCCGTATTGGTTTCGCCAGCAAACGTCCTTGGGAGAACAATGCTCCCTCAGTTCGCGTTACCCGTGGAAAACGTAACGGTGCGAGTGCGAGATCGAGCAGGTGAACTCCCAAATCCAACACACAGCCGCCGCCGGATAACGAGTAGTCGTAAAACCACGGCTTGTCTGGTCCATACGCATTGTGAAACTTCGCGTCGACCGCGAAGACTTTTCCCAGCACACCACTCTCGACGAGCGAATGCACCTGCTGCGTCGCGGGAATGTGTCGATAGGAAAGATCGACTCCGAGCAAACGTTTAGCGTTTCGTGCGGCCTCAACGATGCGGCTGGTCTCGACCGCATTTCGGCCGAGCGGTTTCTGACAGAACACAGCCAAACCGCGATCGAGCGCGGCAATGGATTGCTCGGCGTGAAAACGATTAGGCGTTGCGATTACCACGCCCTCGAGATCGTGATCGAGTAACTCCTCGAAAGAAGAGAACACGACAGCCTTGGGCGCCAGCTTCCGTGCTTCTTGAACTGCTTCCGGCGTGACGTCGTGCAGCGCGCAGACCTCAGCCACGCGCGCCTGGACCACGGATTCCAAACGCATACGTCCAATCCAGCCGAGTCCAACAAAACCAAGCCGCGGCCTCCGTGTGATCGAGGCTGTGTCGGGTTCACTCATAAACAACCAGCCCCTTGAAAAAACCTTCCGGCGACTCTGCGAGTGTCTCGAAGGCTCGTGGCAACTCGTCGAGCGCGAACTTGTGTGTGTAAAGCGACAACGGATCCATGTCGCCCCTCTGCACGGCCCGGATCGCACCGCGTATCCCACTGACGTACACATCAGGATTTCGCTCGTGCGCGTTGATGACGTCGAGCCCACGCCAGTTCCAGAGCTGCATGTTTACCTGTCGTGGCCCATCCTGGTGATAACCCGCAATGACGAGCCGTCCGCCTTCGCTGGTCAACTCACTCGCGAGATCCAATGACTGCTGCGTGCCGGCTGCCTCGATTACGCAATCGCAGCCGCGGTCCCGAGTCAGTCGCTTCACCGCCTCCAGTGCGCGACCAGACTCGAGCACCGCGACTGAGCCAAACTGTTCGGCCATCTTCAACGACGAGCGGCGGCGTGAGATGGCAAACACTTTCGCTCCCGTGCGAGCAGCAAGCTGCGTCAGCAACGTTCCGAGAAAACCAACCCCAACGATCGCTACAGTCTCGCCGGGCATTACCAAAGCTCGTTCGAAGATGTTGACGACACAACCGAGTGCCTCACCCGGAAACGGTTGGTGATCTAAAAATTCCGGAAGCCTGACGACCTGAGACGCAGGAGCGAAGTCATACTCCGCGAAGCCGTGCGAAGAGAGCATTGCTACCCGATCGCCGGGCGCGAGATCGCTGATGCCCGCACCGGTTGCATCGATGCGTCCCCACGCCTCGTGACCTGGCGCGCCCGGCTCCATCGGATATTCAAACCACGGTTTTCCTTCCCACAGCGGCAAGTTGGAAGCGCAAACTCCACAGCCTTCAATGCGCACGCGAACTTCACCCGCGCGCGGTTCGCGAAACTCAATCTCGCGCAGATCGATTTGCCCCGGCGCCGAGATCGCTGCCGCACGTCCGCGCACAGCCGGAATCGCTACCTCTCTGATTTTTGCTACGGATTGCATCTCTCGTTTTGTAGGAATGGCACTCCGTGACCACCCCTCTCCCCCTTGACCGCCCCCTTGTTCAATGAAGGGTGGCCACGGAGTGCCACCCCTACAACTTGCCGGCTTGAACCGTTCTTACAGCTTCACTCATACCAACGGGCACCGCGGGAAAATACTGACCGCTCAACATCAACCATTCGTAAAGACGTCTCACTCCCTCACGCATTCCGACATTCGCGTTCCAGCCAGTCAGCGCCGCGAACTTGCTTGTGTCCGCGACGTAGTAACGCTGATCCGCCGCGCGCCAACTCTCGAATTCAATCGAAAGCTCGCCACCGTGAAGTTCGGTGAGCAGGTCCAACAGTTCCAACAAGCTAATCGTGTTTGCCGGACCACCGCCCATGTTGAAAGCATGTCCGGCGAGTTGCCGCATGTTTTTCTGGGCCAGCAAAAACGCGTCGACGAGATCGTCGATAAACAGAATGTCGCGCACCTGTTTGCCGTCGCCGTAAATCGTGATCGGTTTGCCGGTGATCGAACGGATCACGAAGTGCGCCACCCACCCCTGGTCCTCGTTGCCATACTGGTGCGGACCGTAAATACAGCTCATGCGAAAGACGAGCGCCGGTAAGCGATACGTGCGCGCGTAATCGGTTACATATTGATCCGCCGCACCCTTGGAGCAACCGTAGGGACTGTGAAAATCGAGTGGGCGATTCTCGGCGATCCCTCGTTCGCGAATGAAGGAGTCGACCGGAGCATAACGTGTTGCGCCGGAGGTGAACTGAAGATCGCCGAGAGTGCCGTAGACCTTGTTTGTCGAAGTAAAGACTAGTGGCGGTGGGTTGTCGGTGTTGCGAATCGCTTCGAGAAGATTCAACGTCCCCCGTGCGTTGATCTCGAAGTCTTCGATCGGATCCGCAAGACTCGACGTTACCGCCACCTGCGCCGCGAAATGAAATACCTGCGAGGCATCTTTCACGGCATGTTTGATTATCGATAAATTCCGTACGTCGGGGACTTCAATGTCGACCATGTCGCCATGCGTTTCGATCAACCAGCGCAGGTTTCGTTCAACGCCGGAACGCGAAAGATTGTCGAGCAGCCGCACGCGATGTCCGGCTGATAACAGCCGGTGAGCGAGATTTGAACCGATGAAGCCGGCGCCGCCAGTGATCAGAATTGGTTTTGACTTGCCGTTTTTATGAACCGATGTAGCAGTTAATGTTTTGAAATTCTGTGAGCGGCCGTTTCCGTTTGCTTCAGAGTTCGTTTGCCCCCTTGTTCCCCTTGTCATGTTGTCACCTTCCTATGAAGCCGTGCGCGGTGCTCCGCCACTGCGATTCAGAGTTGAGTCCTGGGCGGTGAGCGAGCGAGAAAGTACATGTGACTGATCGTGATTTCGGTACGTTAACGTACCCCGATGGGAGAAGTGTTAGTACTGTGAACAATTTGTTAGGAAGTCACTGATGAAGCGCTCTGTGATTTTGATCTGAGTATTGCTGCGCGATGATCCCGGTTGGAAGAAAACAAGATATTCGCGAAACGTTTAAGGTGTATGCTGCGCGTGCATGAATAGTGATTCTTGGAGTGAGGCGATGCGGGGCGGTGATTTCGCAGCGGCGTGGAAGATCAGCGACGCGTTGTTACCTGCTACACGCACGCAGGATCATCATGCGACGCCACGGCACTTGCAGAACATCTGGGACGGAAGACCTGTTGCGGGAAAGCGTGTACTGGTGCGTTGTTATCATGGCCTTGGCGACACGATTCAATTCATTCGCTACGCGGCTTTGTTGAAGCGAATCGCAGCGCAGGTGATCGTTTGGGTGCAACCATCCTTGATCCCTTTACTGCGCGGCGTTAAAGGGATCGATCAATTGCTTCCGTTACACGATGGTGTGCCGGAGGTTGAATACGACGTTGATGTTGAACTCAACGAGTTGCCGTATCTCTTTCGCACCACGATCGAAAACATTCCCGCTAGCGTTCCTTACTTGCACCCCGATCCCGCGCCTCTTGCTTCAACACACAATGAAATCCGTGCCGGTTTGATCTGGCAGTCAGGCGAATGGGACGCGTCTCGCTCGATTCCTTTTCCTGTGTTACGTCCACTTGCACAACTTCGCGGCGTTCAGTGGCACATTCTGCAACGCCATGCCCATCTCGCCGGTTGGGATGGTCGGTTCGGCATCATTTCCGGTGGCGACAATCCACTCGACGACGCACGCATCATGCGCGCACTCGATCTCGTGATCTCAGTCGACACGATGGCCGCGCACCTCGCCGGCGCTCTCGGTCAACCCACGTGGACACTGCTGCCGTTCAACGCCGACTGGCGCTGGATGAACGATCGCAACGACAGTCCGTGGTATCCAACGATGCGCTTGTTTCGACAAAAACAAGAAGGTGACTGGAGTGGAGTGGTCGACGAAGTCAGTTCAGCCACAAAAAAGCACAAAAGGCGCAAGATACCTCATTAGATCATTTGTGCCTCTTGTGCTTCTTGTGGCTTACGTGGTTGCGGCATCAATCCTCAGAAGTCGTCGGGTCGATGACTGTTTTGACCTTCGCGACGTGATTGGCTGGAAAGCCGCCCATGCGCGCGTGCTCGTGCACCAGCTCTTCATTCGGTGCGATGTAAACGCAGTAAAGCTTGTTGTCAGTCACATAGCTCTGGACCCACTGAATCTGTGGTCCAAGTTCGTTCAGGACGTTGCACGATCGTTGCGACAAGGCTTTCAACTCGGCGGGGCTCAGACTGCTGGCGCCCGGTACAACTCTTTCGATTACGTATTTAGGCATTGGATTAGCTCCATTCTTATGAAAAGTAGACCTTTTTGCATAGATCTACTTACTAACGCGCAATAACGGCGCCTTTTGTACCACTATTGCAGCTCGGCGGCGAGTTGTTGAAAGTCTTCATCACCGCGCATCGCGTCAAACGCATCGTCTGTCTTAACCCAATGGCCCAGGGTGCGGAAGCCGTTGTCATACGCGCGCCGGAGCAAAATGAGTGACGCCGGCTTCTCGCCGAGCAATGCATACGCACAGGCACAGTTGTAACCCGCAAGACCGTCATTCGGCTCGAGTTGCAACACCCGCTTCAACGTTGCAGTCGCTTCTTCCTTGCTGCCAAAACGTGCATACGCCACCGCCAACCGGCTCATCACGATCGTGTCGTCACAACTTGCTTCCAACTTGCGCGACGTGATCTCGATTACTTTCAATGCGGCTTTTTCAGCACTCTCAATACTGCCGAGTTTGCGTTCCACACCGACCAGGCATTCCCACGAGTCTTCGTTGTACGGCTTCAACTGCGTCGCACGGCGATAATGCTTACGCGCACTCTCAAGATCGTCAGACAACTCGGCGATCATGCCCAGTCGCAGATGCGCCGCAAAAAAGTCCGAGTCCTCGCGGAGTATGGCTTCAAGACTACGTTTAGCTTCGCCCAGCCGCCGGTGATGAAAGTAGACATTCGCGATGCCAAACTTGGCTTCCAACGAAGAAGGATCGAGCGCCAACGCTTTCTGGTTCGTCTCTATGGTTTTGCTCAGCCAGGAAGAATTGCAGTCGTACCATTCGTACATTGCCGAGTAAGCCTCGGCGAGTCCGGCATAGGAAGCTGCAAATTGCGCGTCGATCGCCGTGGCGTTCTCAAACATCTCGATCGCCTTTTCAGTATTGCGGCGGCCTTTTAAATAAAGAAGCTCACGGCCACGCATGTAGAAATCGTAGGCACGCAGGTCGTCGGTTGGCTTTTGCGTTAGTGCCTGTAGTTCGGATTCTGACAAAGAGATCTTGAGCGCATCGACGATCTTCTGTGAGACTTCGTTTTGCAGATCGAAAATGTCTTCGATCATCCGATCGAAGCGTTCGGCCCACAAGTGAAAGCCATCGCGCACGTTGAGAAGTTGGGCCGTGATGCGAATGCGGTTGCCGGCTTTGCGCACGCTGCCTTCGAGAACGTAATTCACGCGCAGTGCTTCGCCGACCTGCCGCGTGTTTACTTCTTTGGCGCGGAAGGGAAGCACGTCAGTGCGCGAGACGACCTTGAGTTCTTTCACTTTCGAAAGGTCCGTGATGATGTCCTCGGTCATGCCGGCACAGAAGTACTCGCTCTCGCTTTCGGAGTTCATGTTTTCGAAGTAGAGAACGGCGATCGATTTCTCCGGCACCTGGTCTGCCAGGACCTGACCGCTGGATCGCGTCGAAAACTCCAAGCGTCGCTTAAGGTCCTTGAGATCAGTCAGTAAGTCTTTGACCGTTTGATAACGTTCTTCGCGATCCTTGCGCAACGCGCGCGACACGATGCGGTCGAGTTCGCGTGGTCCATCGGGCAGATATTGGGCCAAGCCTTCTGGTTCACTCTGCAGAATGCCTGACATCACGTCGATTGCGGTCGAGCCGCCAAATGGTTGCCGGCCGCTGATGATTTCGTAGAGCACACAGCCCAGGCTCCAAACGTCAGTGCGGGCATCGAGTTCGAAACCTCGGGCCTGTTCGGGTGACATGTAATGCGCGGTTCCCATCACGATGCCGGCCGCGGTATTGAACATGTTCTGAGTCGGCGCGAGTGAATCGGTTAACGGCGTTGGTGGCCGCTCGCGTGTGAGTTTCGCCAGACCAAAGTCAAGCACTTTAACGATGCCGTCGCGGCGCAGCATGATGTTGTCTGGTTTGATGTCGCGATGAATGATCCCGACGGCGTGCGTGGCGCTTAGCGCACTTGCGACTTGAATGCCGATGTCGATCGCTTCGCTCGGCGTTATGGGAGTGAAACGAATGCGATCGCGCAGCGTTTCACCGTCGACGTACTCGGTGGCGATGAAGTGTTCTGAATCGATCTCGTCGACTTCGTAAATCGTGAGAATGTTTGGATGGTTTAGAGCGGAGACCGCTTTGGCTTCCTGTACGAAGCGCCGTACACGATCGCTCTGCGAGGCGGAGTCAGTTTCCACCACGCTCGCTGGCAGAATTTTTAGTGCGACTTTGCGATCGAGTCTCGTGTCGTTGGCGAGATAAACCTCACCCATGCCACCAGCGCCGAGTTGGGAGCAAATCTCGTAGCGCCCGATCTTTTTACGCGTGGGGAACGACAAGGTGCAATCCGGGGGAAGTTTTACTGGACTCAACGAAGCGCGGACATTGTAGATTAGTTCCCCTTAGTGGTAAACGCGCAAGGGAGTGCCACAAAGAGGCACAAGAAGCACAAAAATGATTTGCATGCGCCCTCTTGTGCCTTTTGTGCTTCTTGTGCTTTTTGTGACAAAACGCCTGCAAGTTCTTTGACTCGCAGGCGCTTCGTCGTTCCAACATTTTTTTTGAGTTAAGTACCGCTGGATTTCGAACGGCTTCTGCTCGTACCCGTCTCGCCTGAAGAACCAGTTGAACTTCCGGTCGTGCCGGTGTCGCTGGTCGAACTGCCGGTGCCAGTTGCACCTGTTCCTGTGCTGCTACCGGTTGAACTTCCGGTTGCTCCCGCGCCCAGCGAACCTGACGTTCCAGTAGTGCCCGCTCCAGCACCCATCGACGAACCCGTTGAACCTGTGGTTCCCGAAGAGCCGTAGCCTGTCGAGCCGCTGCCTGTCGAGCCGTAGCCGGAAGTGCCGGTACCGGTTCCAACTGCTGCCGCGGAACTCGTCGAACTTCCCGTCGCTCCGCTCGAGCCCATCTGACTGTATGTACTCGTACCGCCGTCGCCTCGCTTGATGCGCAGCCGGTTCTCGACGTTACTCACACCAGATACGGATTCAGCAAGTTCTTCAGCGCGGCGTTTGTCTTGCCGGTTGTTGACGGTTCCGACAAGCACGACTTCGGCATTGGTCACCATCACCTCGACGTCAGAAGCGTCGAGCATGTAGTCGTAGCCGAGCCGATCGTTTACGTCTTCCTTGATACGCTCGTCAGACCGGCGATAGTTTTTTGTACCACGTCCGCCGCGGCGTTGTTCGTCCATGCGGCGCCGTCGTTCGGCATCTTCATCACCAAACCACGAGGCGACTGCATCAGAGGCACGGTCCCACCAACCGCGTTCCTGACCTTCACCGCGTTCATCCCAACCGCGTTCTTCCTCGCGGCCGTAACGACTGCCCCAGCCACGTCCTTCTGTTCCGCCGCCGCTGCCGCGATCGTAGTCGTAGCTTCGTCCGCGTTCGTCGTAACTCTGGCTGGACCGCATGCCGGCCGGATAGTTGTATCTCTGCGACGACTCGTTGTAGCTGCCGGATTCTCCGTAGTTGCGACCGGAGCCGCGGGACGACTCGCCGTAATCCTGACCTGAGCTACCCCGCGATGACTGTCCGTAACCACCACGTGCGTACTGCGATTGTCCGTAACCGCGTTCGGATGACTCGTCATAATCGCGTCCGCCGGCCTGGTTGTAACTGCTGCGTCCTGATGTCTCGCCGTAACTGCGGCCGTAGTCCGATTGACCGTAATCGCGTCCCCAATCATTGGCGGACTGACCGTAATCACCGCGGCCCGATGATTCACCGTAGCCACGATTGGACGATTCACCGTAACCGCGGCCGGAGCCGCCCATCGACTGGTTGTATCCTCCACGGCCATAGCCACCCATGTAGCCACCGTAACGCTCATCACGATCTTCGACGTCGTCGCGTTCCCCTTCGCCGCCACGATAACGTTGCCGCGACTCGTAATCGCTGCCTGAGCCAGATTGAGATCTGCCGCCGCCATACATGCGGTCCCGGCCGCGTCCTTCACGTTCGCTGTCATCTTCGTATCGATAACGTCCCTGTGACCGCCCGCCCCCGGAGCGACCGTAGTCCGATTCCGAGCGACGGCCCTGGTTCTGGCCTCCACGATCGTTATTGCGATCGTTGTACCTCGTTGACATATCTGTTCTCCTTTCCCCTGCTCGTTGTTGCTTCCTTCCCGGTTGAATCAGTTGCGTAGGAATGCGGGAATCCTATGAAAAACACTGCGATTTCATGCTCGCAGTAGCTCTTCACAAAGCTGTCTCCGAAGTGCAACGTAGTTTGCACGCTTCGCTACAGACGGAGGTGTTTCGTGTGAAGCGTGCGAACGCCGTTTTGAGTTCAAGTTTGTTGCTGGGAAAAGTCCGCCTAAAAAGGCGGAACTCAGAACAGCGTCAGATGCTTTGCCCAAAACCTTTGACAGGATTTGCAGGATGGACAAGAGGGGCTACTCGCTGAGGCAATCTTGTTTATTCTGTGAATCCTGTCTAAGTATGCGCACGAGTTTCGAAGCGTCGATGTTGCCGCCCGAGACGATGCAGACGATCTTGCCACCGCCTGCTTTCCCCGAGAGGGCACACGCGACGGAGCAGGCGCCGGCGCCTTCAGCGACGATGTGATTGCGGGTGATGAGAAGACGCAGGGCGTCGGCGACTGAATTGAGATCCGCGACGAGAGAGCCGTCGATTAGTTTTCGCGCGCGTTCGAACATCTGCGGGAAGACGGCTTTCGCGCCGATGCCGTCGACCCACGATGGTTGATATTCGACTTCAACAGGAGTGCCGGCGGAAAGCGAAGCCGAAAGTGGTGCCGCGGTTGCCACTTCTGCCGCGAATATCTTGCACTGCGGCCGCGCCTCGCGAATTACCGAAGCGATCCCGCAAGTCAGTCCGCCTCCGCCCCACGGAATCACGATCGCATCCACATCCGGCAAGTCTTCAAGTATCTCCAGCGCGATCGTGCCGTTGCCGGCCATCACGTCCGGATCGTCAAACGAGTGAATGAACGTTCCTTCAACACCCGGAAACGATCGCTCCTCAAACGCCCGCCACCAATCAGCAAACGGAACTTTGATCACACGCCCGCCGAGCCGCTCGATCGCTTTAATCTTCGTCTCCGGCGCGGTCTCGGGCGCAATGACCGTACACGGAATCCCGAGCGAACGCGCACACCACGCGACGCCCTGGGCCATGTTTCCCGCCGACGCCGTTACCACGCCATGCGCCAACTTCTCCGGTGACAAACGCGCCATCGCATTCGCCGCGCCGCGAATCTTGAACGATCCGATCGGTTGCAGGTTTTCGAGCTTGAGATAGATCTCCGCCGGTGCGGAATCTACATTTAATCGTACGAGCGGTGTGCGAATCGGTGCAGGGGTAGTCACAAGTTCACAGATTACACCAAAACATCTGTGTATTCGGCGAAATCTGTGGTAAAAGTTCCTGCACACCAAGTCAGGAGAACCCCATCATGAAAGCCTTCGCCACTGCTTCCATTCTTGTTGTCCTTTTTGTCTCCGCCGTGTCTGCGCAGACGTGGGATCCGGAGCTACAGATGAAACTTAAAGCCGTCGGCACGCCGCGCGTTTCGCCGGACGGCAGCCGAGTCGTCTACACCGTCAACGAAGCCGTCACCACTGCCGACAAGAGCGAGTTTGTCACGCAGATCTGGATGGCCAACATCGCGACCAAACAGAGCGTCCAGCTCACGTTTGGCGACAAGTCGTCGACGAATCCGAAGTGGTCGCCCGACGGCAAGTGGATCGCGTTTCTCTCAAACCGCAAGGACAACCGAAACAATCTCTATCGACTGCCTCTCGACGGCGGCGAAGCTGAACCGCTGACCGAGCTGAAGAGCGCGGTGGCGAACTTCAACTGGTCGCCCGACGGACGCTTCATCGCTTACACGATGACCGATCCGAAGACCGAAGAAGAAGAGAAGAACGACAAAGGCAGAAACGATTTTCGCTGGGTCGATGAAAACTTGAAGCTGTCGCGTCTCTACGTCATTACCGTGACCAAAGACGCAAACGGTAAACGTGAGCCACGCAAATTAACCACTGCGAATTATCAAGTCGGCGAGTTTGATTGGTCGGCCGACAGCTCGCGCATCGCGTTCAGCCACAGCAAGTCGCCGGTGGCGAATGATTGGACCACCGCGGACATTTCGATTGTCGAAGTGGCGAATGCGAATGTGACAGTGCTCGCGAACTCGCCCGCTGCCGAAGACACACCGCTGTATTCGCCGGACGGAAAGTCGATCGCGATCAGCGTCAGCGACAATCCGCCGCGTTGGGCGCAGAGCGGCGTGATTCAGATCCTTTCAACGAGTGGTGGTCAACCGAAGAGTTTGATGGCGTCGTTTGACGGACAGCCTGCTATCGCCGGTTGGTCCGCCGACAGCAAACGCATCTACTTCAGCGAAGCCAAAGGTACCGGTACACAACTCTACGTCATCGACGTTGACGCGAATCGTATCGACGAGATCAAGAGTACTCCCGCCGTGCTGGGCGGGTTCAGTATCAACCGCTCAGGCACCACGTTCGGGTTCACCCGCCAAACTTCCGACACGCCGGCGGACGTGTACGTTTCGACTGTGAACAACTTCACGCCGGTGCAAATCAGCCGCGTGAATGCCGATCTCAAGTTGCCGGCGATTGGACGCACTGAAGTGGTTCGCTGGAAGTCGAAAGACGGCAAAGACGTCGAAGGACTGTTGACCTATCCCGTTGGTTATCAAACCGGACAGCGCGTGCCGTTGATCCTGAACGTACACGGTGGACCTGCCGGTGTGTTTCTACAAACGTTCCTCGGTGGCCGCGGCGTTTATCCATTGGCGACGTTTGCCGCGCGCGGTTACGCGATCCTGCGTCCGAATCCGCGCGGCTCGAGCGGTTATGGCGTGGAGTTTCGCCGTGCAAACACAAAGGACTGGGGCTTTGGCGATTACCAGGATTTGATGACGGGCGTTGATAAAGTCATCGAAATGGGCGTGGCCGATCCGGAACGTTTGGGCGTGATGGGTTGGAGTTACGGTGGCTTTATGACGTCGTGGATCGTGACGCAGACGAACCGTTTCAAAGCCGCTTCCGCCGGTGCGCCGGTAACAAACCTGATGAGCTTCAACGGCACGGCCGACATTCCGGCGTTTGTGCCGGATTATTTTGGCGGACAGTTTTGGGAGGCGCTGGACGTTTATCAGAAGCACTCGCCGATGTTCAACGTGAAAGCCGTGACCACGCCGACAATGATTCAGCATGGCGAAGCGGACGTTCGCGTGCCGATTTCGCAAGGGTACGAGTTTTACAACGCGCTGAAAGTGAAAGGCGTGCCGACGCGAATGCTCGTGTTGCCGCGCCAGCCGCATGGTCCAACCGAGCCGAAGATGCAACTGGCGACGATGAACGCGAATCTCGAATGGTTTGATAAGTACATCGGCGCCAAATCGCAGACGTCGTCGCGCAATTGATGGGTGAATCAATCACGCTCGACGATCTGCGCCGCTACACGGTCGCGCGGAATTTCTTCAAACCTACCAACCTAAAGACGGCGTTACACCGGATGGGATTCGTGCAAGCGGATCCCATTCGTGCGCCGGCTCGCGCGCAGGATCTCATCCTTCGTCATCGTGTGAACAACTACCGCGCCGGAGAACTCGAGCGCCGTTACGCGACGCTCGACGTTGAAGAGGATTTTTTCATTAACTACGGCTACGTTTCGCGATCGCTCTATTCGTTGATGCATCCGCGTGCCGATTCGATCATTGCGCCGAAAGACAGGAAGCGCGCGCGACTGTTGTTGGATTTTGTGCGCGAGCGTGGCTCGGTTCATCCGCGGGAAGTTGACGAATACTTCGCGCATGGAAAAGTGACGAACTATTGGGGTGGTTCGTCAAACGCGACTACGCACCTGATGGATGCGATGCACTATCGCGGGTTGTTGCGCGTCGTGCGGCGCGAGAAGGGAATTCGGATTTATGCGCCGCGCGAGCACCAGAAGGTCGCTTTGAGTGCGGCTGAACGGCGGGCGCGGATCGATGCGTTGGTGGATGTAGTGGTGGGAATCTATGCGCCGTTGCCCGCGTCGAGTTTGAACTACTACGTTCGCAGGCTGCGCTATGCGGCGCCCCAGTGGGCCGGGGATTTAACGGATGCGCTAAAGCGCGCGAAGAGGCGATTGGCGCACGTGCGGATCGGTATCGATTGGTATTTTGCGGCGGACGAAAATCTGATGGAGCATGAAGTACAAGACGTCGTTCGCTTACTGGCGCCGTTCGATCCGGTGGTTCACGATCGCGCACGTTTCAAGTTGTTATGGGATTGGGAATACCGGTTCGAAGCTTACACGCCGGTGATGAAACGAAAGCTCGGTTACTACGCGATGCCACTGCTCTGGCGCGATCGCGTTATCGGTTGGGCCAACGTTTCGGTGAAGAACGGCGCACTTGAATGTGACATTGGTTATGTAGGATCTCAGCCGGTTGAGAAGGCCTTTGAGCGTGAATTGGAAGGGGAGTTGGATCGGCTGCGCAGGTTTTTGGGTTTGGAATGAAAATTCATATCGGAACGTCGGGTTGGCACTACAAGCACTGGCTCGACGACGTGTTCTATCCTTCCGGAACCAAACCCGCGCAGATGTTTCAGTTCTACGCCCGGCATTTCGACACCGTCGAGATCAATAACAGCTTCTATCACCTGCCTTCAGCGACAACTTTCGACAACTGGCGCGACTCCTCGCCGCCGAAGTTTCTGTTTGCGGTCAAAGCCAGCCGCTTCATCACGCACATGAAGAAACTGAAAGATCCGGCGCCGTCGTCGGAAAAGTTTTTTCACGTCGCGGATCGATTAGGCAAGAAGCTTGGTCCGATTCTTTTTCAACTCCCGCCGCGTTGGAAGGTCAACGTCGAGCGATTCGCGGAGTTTCTTGAATCGCTTCCGGGCGGGCACAAATATGTTTTTGAGTTTCGCGATGAAACGTGGTTCGTGCCGGAAGTCTATGCGTTGATGCGGCGGCACAAAGCGGCGTTTTGCATTCACGACTTTAGCGATATGAAAGTGCCGCTGGAGATCACGGCGCCGTTCACCTACATTCGTTTTCACGGTCCGACGACAGCGAAATACTTCGGTTCTTATTCGGCGCCCCAACTGCGAGCGTGGGCTGAACGAATCGCAGACTGGAGCCGCGAACTGTCGGCCGCTTACGTCTACTTCAACAATGATCCCGGCGGCGAGGCGGTCAAAAACGCGCTCGAGTTGAAGCGACTGGTCAATGGATTGCTATGAGAACTTGAAGCCCGACGGGTGATGTACGGGAAATTTACAACGAACAAGGGGATTGATATGAGTTCCATGAAAACGAATCGACCGCTCGCGATGGTCACCGGCGCCTCGACCGGCATCGGTTACGAACTCGCGATCTGTTGCGCGAAAGA
>DATEHX010000161.1:0-7414 GCA_035279345.1 Pyrinomonadaceae bacterium
GCGGATCGAGGTCGACAAGCTGTTCGGCAAACTCGATGCGGCCGTCGACGGTCAGCGCCGGAAACGTCTCACGCGCTGTGGGCACGCGTTCCTGCACGAGATAGTCGCCGACTGCGAGTGCGTTATTGATGGCTTCGTCCCAGCCACGCTGATCGACGTTCCAACCGATCGTGATGCCGTGACCGCCGTAATCGTCATTTGGTTTGAGGACGAGTCGCTGGCTGTTGTTGCGTATGTACTCGAGTAAATTGATCTCTTCGTCGCCGTAATGTGAGCCCTGGTCTTTGACGATGCGCGTCCAGGGAACGTGTGCGTGAATGGCGGCGAGTTCAGCTTCGTTGAAGAGTGACGCGTAACGGTATCTCGTCAGTACGGCGAACAGCGCTTTCTTGTGGATCAGTTTCGAACGGAAACTGTTGACCATGCAGATGGCGCCCGCGCGGTAGGCGTTCAGCAGCGCGGGATAGTCCGACATGACCGGCAAGTATTCGTTTACCAGCAGTCGTTTGTAGACGATGTCGATCTGTTGGCCGTTTACCGAGAGGCGATTGTTGCTGAACTCCAACTCCTGCGGTGTGCAGATCACTGAAGGATAGCCGGAGCTCTTGAAGAAATCTCTGAACAGTTCAAACTCGCTGACCGTCGGTACGCCCGGCAGATCGACAATCGCGATCGTCGGCGGATGTTCCGGTTTGTGTCCGAGGTATTCCTCGTAGGAGCTGAGCAGGACGTCGAGCATGAATTGCCTGCCGTAAAGCGGCCGCACGTTGTAGTGTTTGGCAAACTCTTTCATCACCGGCAGCGACGAGAAGATGTCGTAAGCCGCGTCCGCGTATGCGATTCCCGCGGGACTCTCGCCGTTGAGTTCGACAAAACTGTAGCGAGCCGAGGTTAGAAACGAGTCGAGCCGTGCAGTTGGCGAGACGGCTGTGTAACCGGGATCGATTGCGACGAGTTCGCGTTCGATGTCAGTCAGACCAAGGTCGGCAACGATTTGGTCGTCGTTAACCGCGGCGTCTTTCACTTTCTGAATAGCCGACCAGACGGTTTCGCAGATCTGGATGATGCGAGCGAAGTCTGTTTCGGTGACGAAGTGTGGACGCAGATAAGGTGAAAGCCGCCGGCCACCAAAGATGAGCTTCGCGCGTTCCAGGCCCTGGTCGAGCGTGGCGCGAGAATTTTCAGCTAAATCGTGGTCGGCGAGCAGGTCGTGATAGCGCGCGACAGCCTCTGGGAACATGGGCGCCTAGCGTAACACAGAAAGCCATCCACAGATTACGCCGAAAGTCTGTGTAATGTGTGGATGGTTTACTGTTGTTTGGTTGGTGGCGAAAGCTTAATCGTGAGCTTCTGTTTCGCCCGCATGACTAGCAGCGTCATGGGCGGCTTCAACGGTGTCGCGCGATTCAAGGTCGAAATGGGCTTGCTGTCGATGGACTGAATCACATCCCCGGGTTGCAGGCCGGCTTCGGCGGCCGGTGTGGAAGGCTCGACGTAAACAACAAGCAGACCGGCTGTGGTCCCGAGCTGTAAAGCTACCGCGGGTCTCAAAGCAATGGTTTCTGCCCCTTGTTCGATTAGCGAGAGTCCCTTGGCCAACGGAAAACGATTGCGAAAACCAAAACCGGAAGCCGGATCGAGAATGCCGCTCAACTTCACGTTCAATGGCTCCGCGGCGGGCCGATCGGGACGCACAACAGTGAAACGCACCGAACTGCTCGGACCGGCCTGGTCCAACCAGAAGGTGAAGTCGTCGGCGTTCTGAATTTCCTTGTCGTCGACCTTGAGAATCACGTCGCCCGCGCGCAGTGCGGCCTGGGCCGCGGGACTGCCGGGAACGATCGATGTCAGCAAAATTCCGCGATGTTCGCCTGCGAGGGTCGCAGCACGATCCACCGCCCAACCATGAACGACAAACTGATTGAGTTGAAGGGCCGCGACCGCTTCACCTCTGACTCCAAGCCACGGCCGAGGCACACTCGAACGCCGTTCAAGCACACGTTGCGCGGCACGCCGAATCGACGCTGTCGGGAGAACGGTGGCTTCGTTTCCCAATAGTCCATCGACGATTCCGATGGTCTCGCCTGCTTCATTAAGTGCTACACCGCCGATGTTCGCCTGTGATAGCCGCGGAGCGGTCACTCGTAAGCGCGTGACTTCGCCGGTCGGCGCGGGCAGCAATTTTTGAATTTGGCCCTCGATGGATCCGATGCGGACGTAAAGGTTGTTGTCCAATAGCGACTGTGTGTTCGTGACAGGCTCTGGTCCAAAGAGCACCACGTTCTCACCAACGGTCACGGGCTCATCTTTAACAGTGAATGTAAAAACCGAATTCTTTTCGTCGAGCCGCAGGATGGAAAGACCGGTCGTAGCGTCGAAGCCGACGTATTTAGCCGCTAGCTGTTTGCCGTCTGGTCCAATCACTGAAACGTCGGGCGAATCAGAAAGACGGAACTTGAAATCCGGATACTGCGATTCACCAAACGAAGCTGTAAAACCCGGCGGCGCAAACTCCAGGTTAGCTTCGGGCAACCACGCGGCGATGGTTTCACCGTCGTCCATAGCGAGTCCGGCGATGACGTTGGTGTGCACGTCGTCCGTCAGGTTGAACCCCGACTCGAGACTGTTGACAGCTTGCACCTGCTGCTGCGACCGCAGCAGGGAGCGAAACATTTTCAGACCATTCAAACGATGGATGATCGTCACGACCTGAGGCGCCGGGCGTCCTTGCGTGACGTGCACCTGCGGCACCGGCTTCTTCGGCGAAGGAGCCGGTGTTTGGGCCATTGCCGGCGAACAACAAATTGCCAGGGCCACGAAGGTCGCCGCGAATTTGATCATTCTGAAGAACATCTTAATAAATCTGCTTACCATTCACCTTTGGGCGCAAATTGATTTGTCGTTGGCAGCACGCGCTGCGAACCGAAGCTGACGGTCGGGAATGAGATCGTTCGCTCGTTGCCGCGGCCGTCGTCGAGTGAAATCCTGACTGACTGCAAAGAAGCTTCGATCGGAAACACTGGCGCGTTGTTGACTGCCGGACGTGTGTTACTTACGACATTCGCGCGCTCACTGCTGAAATCAATCGAGCTCACCGTTCGTTTCAGTGTGCTCACAACCCGGCGGTCGGATTTCCGCAACTTCGGCGTTTCGTTGTTGGCAACGACCGGAATCGTCTCGCGTCCATGTGCTGAAGAGCTCGCGTCATTGCTATTGCCTGCTTCGTGCCGAACCGGCTCTTCAACCTGCGGCGGCGTGACTGCAACCGCAGCCGGGTGTGGCTCGTGCGAACCTTGCCAAACCACCAGCGCCCCAACACCAAACACGACCAGCACCGCCGCCGTCGCGAGGCCCTTCACTGTGAAAGACCAGAAGCGAAAGCCCGGTGCCTCGGAATCAGCCGCCAGCCGCGCGCGTAACCGGAAATCGAAATCCGCTGGAGCGCTTACCGTGCCGAGACTGCCGACGATCTGCCGTAACTTCGTCTGCTGCCTTTGAAAGTCGCGACACTCGGAGCACGTTTGCAAGTGCCTGGTAGTAGTCGCGCTGTAGTCGTCGCCGAGCATGAGCTCTTCGAGCTCGCGGCGAACAGGTTCACATCGTTTATCGCTCATAATTACCTCATAAATAAGCCCGCATCTTTTCACGCAGGAATCCTCGCGCACGGCTGATTCTCGACTTCACTGTGCCTTCGCTCGTTTCCAGAATCGAGGCGATCTCGTCGTAACTGCGGCCGTCAACGTCGCGCAGGATTAGCGGCGCGCGATATTTCTCCGGCAGCGTGCCGATTGCTCTTTGCACTGCGTTGCGGCGTTCCGCGTCGACGAGTTCCGAGTCTTGCAACGGGCGGCCGTCTGGCGGATTCAGTTCCTTTGCCTCGCCGCCGTCGCTCGACTGGAAAAACCCGGTCAAAGAAACGAGCTTGCGCCGTTTGCGTTTGCGCAATTCGCTGATCGCCAGGTTAGTCGCGATGCGATAGATGTAAGTAGAGAATGCATAACTTCGTTGATAACGATCCCTCGCGCGATAGACCCTGACGAAGGTTTCCTGAGCCAGATCGACGGCGCCGTCGTAATCGCTGGTCATGCGATAGATGTAGCTCGTGATCTGGTTCCGGTAACGGCTGACTAACTCAGCGAAGGCGTCCTGGTTTCCGCTCCGGGTCGCTTCCAAAAGAGCATGATCGGAGGTCGTGTCCTCCAACGGCTCCTCTGACAAGCTCGGCGCGAAGGCCAGCTCATCGATGGTAGTCAACGTGTCCATTAGGCAGGCAGGCTCGAAACAATATGGCCGACGGAGTTGTGATTATAGCGACACCCGTTCGGCAACCGAAGGCATACACGCCCAGATCCAGCCTCGGTTCCCTAAAGAACCGAGCAATAGGTCCTATGTCCTATAGGACCTATTAAGCTTCGGGGCTTTTGAAGATGGAGTCGCTGACTTTGACGCCGTAGGTGATCGTGAGGACGCGCGTTTCCTGACTTTCACGACCGTTGGCGGTCAGGACGATCCGGTACGGCACAAGCGTCTGCTGGACTACGCGATAATCCAAAAATTTTCGCGTGTACTTGACCGGAATTCCGCCGGGTATGCCTTCTTCGTAGTCCAACCAAAGCACGCGCAGCGAACGGGCGCTGATGTAATAACGCGTTTTGCGCTGCTCTTTGTCCGCCAGATCGATTACGTACAGATCCAGACCCTTCTGCTGGTCACGGCCGACGAGCGAAATCGTCGAGCCACACTCTTTGTAACGCAGCAGCGAGTCGATGCTGTGGTGATGTTGCGAGATGAAATCGGCGGTGGCGTCCTGCCGCGGTGTGAACGACGCACCATTGATCAGGCCCCAGAGTTTGCCGTCGTCGAAAATCAACGAATATTCCATCGTCGGCAGCTTCTGATCCAACCGAATCTTGTCTTTGTCGAGGTTTTCACCCCGGACAAAGCGTCGCTCGTAATTGGTTTCTTCAGGGTTTCCTTCGGGGTTGAAGCGCGTTATCTTGCCGCGTTCGATGCCATTCCGGCGGATGTGATCGAGGGCCGGCCGCGTTCCGTAGACAAGGATCACTGATTCCACGATCTGCTCGGCCGTGAACTTCACGTCGCCGTTCTTCGCATCAACCGGTTTGGTTTCTTGCGGCTTAGCTTCCTGTGGCTTAGTGTCCTGTGGTTTAGCCGGGTCTTGCAGCGCTGCCGCCGCCGGGTTAGACCCGAGTAGTGGCATTACGACTAAGAGCGTGCAGAGCAGTATGAGGGCCAAAGGTGCGCGAAACAATAGAAGCATTTCTCCTTGGATTCCAGGCAAACACTAGGGAGAATCGAATTGTAGCTGTGGATCGGGCGTTTGACAAGCAACACCGGCGCAGGTATTTTGCTTCGTTTTTGCAGAAAGGATAACGCAACACAAATGAAGCGTGTGGGAGTTCTGGTAGGCCGGGAAAAGACGTTTCCCGAGGCAGTTATCAACCGCATTAATGAAAGAGGCGAAGACGTCGTCGCGGAGTACATCAAGCTCGACGGCGTTCGCTACGACGACCCGCCAAAGTACGACCTGGTCATCGACCGCATTTCGCACGAAGTGCCGTTTTATCGAGCCACACTGAAGCGAATGGCGCTCGAGGGCACGAAAGTAATTAACAATCCGTTCTGGTGGTCGGCCGACGACAAGTTTTTCAACTATTCACTGGGCCAGAAGCTCGGCGTCGCGATTCCGAAGACGGTCCTGTTGCCGCAGAAAGATTACATCGAGGGTATCGTCAGCGAGAGTTTGCGCAACCTGGCGTTTCCGATGGATTGGCAAGGCATCATCGATTACATCGGCCTGCCGGCGTTTCTGAAACCGTTCGACGGCGGCGGGTGGAAAAACGTTTCGAAGGTCAATTCGCTCGACGAACTGTGGGCTGAGTACGACAAGACCGGCACGCTCTGCATGACGTTGCAGGAGGGCATCGACTTCGATCAGTTTGTTCGCTGTTACTGCGTCGGACAGGAAGAAGTGATGATCATGGCTTACGATCCGCGCAAGCCGTATCTCTCGGGCGAGCAGTACGTTCACAATCCGGACTACCTGGAGCCTGCGTTGGCGGATCGCGTGCGGAAAGACGTACGAACGCTGTGCACGGCGCTCGGTTATGACATCAACACGGTCGAGTTTGCGATCAAAGACGGCGTGCCGTACGCGATCGACTTCATGAATCCGGCGCCAGATGCGGAGCTCGCGTCAGTGGGCGAGTTTTATCACAACTGGATCGTGAAGGCGGTGACGGATCTGGTGTTCAAGCGTTTGGCGGAACCGGCGGAAACTTCGCGTTATCGTTGGGACGCGCTGTTGAATCCCGCGCCGCAAGAGCCGCAGCCACAACAGCAGCAACAGGTGTATGCGGTTGCTTCGGCGGCGGAGCAGAAGGCGAGAACGATCACTCCAGCGCCCGTTAATACTCCTGCGCCCGTGAAGAAGCCGACGACAACCAAGCGTAAGAAAAGTTAGGAAGGGATTTTAGACAGAACAAAGAAAAGACATGACGCTCAAACGTATGGACAACGTTCTCATCGTGGTCGAAGACCTTGAGGCTGCGAAGGCGTTCTTTGTCGAGCTTGGTATGGAGTTGGAGGGCGAGATGGAGCTCGCGGGACCTTGGGTGGACAGTGTCGTCGGGCTCGAAAACGTTCGATCCGAGATTGCGATGATGCGGACCCCGGACGGCCACGGCCGGGTTGAGCTGTCCAAGTTCCACGCGCCGGCGGCTGTCAGCGCTGAACCGAAGAACGCGCCAGTGAACACGCTGGGCATGCGCCGCATCATGTTTGCCGTCGAAAATCTCGATGACGTCCTCGCGCGGTTGCGGACTCATGGCGCTGAACTCGTCGGCGAAGTCGCCCAGTACGAGGACAAGTACCGGCTCTGTTTCATTCGCGGCCCGGAGGGCGTCATCCTCGGGCTTGCGGAAGAGCTATAACAACGTTAGACGGGTCGTGGTTTGGAGCGGCCAAATAATTTTTTGGTCGCTCCAACTGTTAGTAGCCAGATAATCAAAGCAGAAGAAGCAAGCGACCAGCCGAAGCTGGAGGCGAGTGGATCGAGTAGACCACCGAGCAACGCCAGCAGCACACTGAAATTCGTCACTCGCAACGCCATCCTCCGGATACGCGTCACCGTTTGCAGCCAACTAATTCGACGCAACTCAGTCGCGAGATAATCGTCGTCGTTGTTTAGCTGCATGTAGTATTCGCCCTCGCCGCGCGCATAACGCGCAAGAGCTTGTTCTGAACTGACGCGCGCAGCCTCGTGATAGTGATGAATCACGTGCGCGAGTTTTCCTTCACGAAGCGCGATGTCCGCCAGCCCGACGCGCGCTTTGAAGTTTCCACTATCCAACTCCACCACTTTCTGCAACGCCAGCCGCGCCTGACGCGCATC
>DATEHX010000162.1:0-18826 GCA_035279345.1 Pyrinomonadaceae bacterium
CGTGTTTGCGATGGCTAATCCGACGCCCGAGATCATGCCCGAAGACGCCGCGCCGTACGTTGCGGTGATGGCGACCGGCCGGTCTGACTATCCCAACCAGATCAACAACGTGCTGTGCTTTCCGGGAATCTTTCGCGGCGCACTCGCCTGTCGTGCGGTGCGTATTAATGAAGCGATGAAGCTGGCGGCAGCCAATGCCATCGCCGGGCTCATTAGCGACGCAGAGTTGCATCCCGAATACATCGTTCCATCAGTCTTCGACAAACGCATCGCCGAGGCGGTGGCGAATGAAGTCGAAGCCGCGGCTTATAAGACCGGCGTCGCGCGCCGTGAGCGCCTCTCAGACGAATGAAAGAGATATCAGTTACTACAACAGTCACGCGTCATCACCCGCAGTTTTCGCGGCTCGTCACGATCCCGCTGGGAACTGTCGCGCCGTGGAAACTCACCGGCACAACTGTTGTCGAAGGCACAATCAACGACACGCCGCTTGGCCGCCGCAGCCTCAAACGCTGGGACGAACGCGAGTGCTGGTGGATCGATTTACCTGACCCGCTTTGCAAGAAAGCGAAGATCGACATGGGCGATGAAGTGAAGCTCGTGATTCGGGTTGCTTCGGAAGACCTTCCGCAGGAACTGGCAGAATTGCTCGCTCGGAATGCAAAAGCGAAAGAGAAGTGGAAAAGTATGACCGCGGCACAACAACGAATGTTGCGTGAAGAAATCTTCGCCGCAAAAACGTCTGCCACACGAACCAAGCGCGCGGAAAAGTGGCTAGTTTGAGCCACAAAAAAGCACAAAAGGTTTATGACTTCATCTCTTGTGCCTTTTTGTGGCCCAGGTCTGCCGCGATTAGCGGGACGATCTGCCGTGGGACGTCGATCGCCGCTTTCACGTGACGTGCGTGCGTGAAGTGGCCCACGACGTAGACACCGCGCACGTTCGTTTCATAAGTCTCCGGATCGTAAACCGGAACTTCAGTCAATTTACCTTCTTCGGTCTTCACACCCAAACTCTTCAGCATCGTCAGGTCAGCTTCACTGCCGACCAACACAAACACCACGTCATTCGCCAGCGTGAGTCTTTCGCCGTCCTCAGTCGTCAACACAACATCCTTCTCATGAATCTCGTCGACGTGTTTGTAAAGCACAACCGTGAGACGCCCGGCATTGATCTCCGCTTCGAGCGGTGTGCGCACCCAATGCTTCATCGCCCCCGCCTTCGGATCGCGGTTCTCCCAATCCTCACGCCAGATCGCCATCGTCGTACGCGCGCCTTCTTCTGACAAGAACAGTGCGGCCTCGGCGGCGCTGTTGCCACCGCCGACAACGAGCGCATCTTTGCGCACAAAAGCGTACGGCTCAACGAACAGGTGATGAACCTTCGGCAAGTCTTCACCCGGCACGTGCAACCGTCGCGGAATGTCCATCGCGCCGATCGCAAACAGCACGCGCGCCGCGTGATACTCGGCGCGATCGGTCGTAATGAAGAAACCCTGTTCGATGTCGCCGCTGACGTCGACCACGCGTTCGCCGGTATTGATCTTCAGATCTTTTTCAATAACGAAATGGATGTAATGCGACAACAACTCCTCGCGCGTGGGCTTCTCGCGCAGCGGCTTCAATGATCCCTCGATCATCTCGAGCTCGTTTGGCGTGGAGAAGAGCGCGCGGCCGACGGGATACTGCCGGATCGTATTCGCGATCGTTCCTTTCTCGATCACGAGATAGTCGAGCCCTTCCTTCGCCGCCGCTTCCGCGGCTGAAAGTCCCGCTGGTCCAGCGCCAATAATCACTAAATCAAACATGTCTGCCTTAGTCCGTGTCATCCGTGGCTAAAATACAACCTCCCCGCGAGCAACCAACACCGCTGGTCCACCAACCTTCACTTCCTCAACATTCCCCGCAGCACCTTTCACATTGAGATTGATGCGGCTGGGCCGGTGAATAAAGTCGCCCTGTTCAATCACAAACTTATATCGCCCATCTTCCGGTTCCAAATTCAAGCCGCCATGATGAATCAGATACCCGCCGAGCGCACCACACGCACTGCCCGTCGCCGGATCTTCCGGAATGTTGTCCGCGGGCGCAAAGAACCGCGCGTGTGCACGCGACGCGCCGACTTCCAGCGTCTCGCGCGTGAACGCATGACAACCAGTCCCTCCATGACGCTGGTAAATCTCGGCGAGCAACGTCGAATTGACGTGAATGTCACGCAAATCGGCTAACGAACGAACCGGCACCGCCAGACACGACAAACCCGTCGTGATCACCTGTATCGGCAAACTCTCGTCGAGATCATCACGCGCGAGTCCCAACGCGCGCGCAAGTTCCGCTTGTTCGCCCCCGTCGTCGATCTCGGCGAGAATCTGAAACTTCCCCTGCGTCATCTCCACCTGCACCGGCTTACCGTCTTTAAATTCAATATCAACCGGCAACACGCCGATGCCGACTTCGTGAAAGATGCGTTGCCAACCAGTGCCACCTTCGGGCACCGGCACCACGTCTTCCTGCGCGAGCGCGGTCCACGTGCCGACGATCGGATGACCCGCGAACGGAATCTCGCGCATCGGTGTGAAGATACGCAGACGCCGCAGCACATTCTCTTTGTCCGCCGGCAACACAAACACAGTCTCGGAGAGATTCATCTCGCGCGCGATCTGCATCATGCGTTCGTCGCTGATGCCTTCCGCTTCAGGAAAAACCGCGAGCGGATTGCCGCAGAAAGATTTGTCAGTGAATACGTCGAATTGTACGAAGCGAAAACCAGGCACGTCGTTAACTCCTAAGGAAGAAAGCTTTCAAGTCTTTACGAATCGACCAAAAGAAAACCAAGGCGATAATCAGAATCAATAGTACACGCGTCAGGGTCTTCAAGTTAAAGCCCCAGCCGGGCTCGGTGAAATGAAAGTTCCTCGCGGTCCAAAGAACATCCCAGCCGAAGGTCCCGCCCAACATCGCCGACACTGACAAGCCGCCGATAATGATCAACGCCACCAGAGCTGCCGCACCGATCGCTTTGCCGAGATTGATCCAACGGTTTCTGCTTTCGATCAGATCGCGCAAGAGCACCACCGCCAGATGCACGCCGGCCGTAATGCCAAACGCAGTCAACGCAAACTGCTGCACCTCCTTCGCAAGCAACAACGTGCTGCCCGCGACCAGTAACAGTTCGAGGAAGTAAACCAGCTTCAGCCAGTGACGAAAGATCAGATCGGGAAAACTCTGCGGCACCGCGACTTCCACGAGCGACCAGAAGATCTGGCCCAAACGAATAATCCACAAAGAATACTTGCTGTTCACGCCGCGCTTCCGCGACATCGACTCGAGAATTTTGCCAATGACTGTCGTGGCGCGTGCGGCCGAACGCATCGTGCTTTCCGGTTCGAGTTTGCTGCGCGTGCGAAAGTTGTCTTCGTAGTAATCGCGGAGTTCGGTCGGATCGATTAACTCTTTCACTCGTTGATTGAGCTTTGGATCGCTCGCGCTGTTCTCACGCAGACGGCGCATGTATTCGTCGAGTTGAGACGACTCCGCCTTTCTCGTACGCGTGCGCATGAGCGACTCCGCCAACAGCGCGTTTCGTTCGTTCTTGCCCATTGGTTCGATCGTCTCGCAAATGATTTGCGCCTGTGCTTCGCCGATCAGTTGTTGGCGGAACGGATGGTTTGGCAAGAGCGCTGAGATGATTCGTTCGGCGCCGTCCAGCCGGCCCCACAGAATGTCGTTTTGCCGCCACTGCCGCGCGAGAAACGCACCGAAGTGGCCTAACGCCGAACCAGCGAGCTTCTGACAACCAGTGGCACGTTCGTCGATCAGTTGCTTTGCGTCTTCCGGACTGATGCGGATGATGTCGATCGGATCTGCTTCGCCGACCCCCGTTTCAAACATGATCGGATAGGTCAGCAAATCGTAGTCTTCGTAGTCCTGGTAATAATGGGCCAACGCGTTGCGCGCGATCCAGATCGCGTCGTCGATTGCCGGATCGCCTGTAACCGGCTTGGTGTCTTTCGAGGAAAAGAGCTCGATGCTTTTCGTTTCGGCGTCTGTTTTTGCTTCCAGGACGTTTGCTTTGAGCACCTCAGCCATGCGCTCAAACTCTTCCACGATGTGGGCGTGATTCGGATCTTTTAGAAACTCCCTCGTTCGCCGGTTGCACTCTTCCTCGGGCGAATCACCGCGATAAGAACGGATCGTGCCGTTCGGTTTGCCGAGGAAGTAATCGAGCACGACCGATCGCGCATCGGGGTTCGGCGACAGTTTCTTCACTGCCTCTTCGATATCGTTCATCAGCTTCAGGACGTGATCTTTGACGGGACTGCCTTGCGGCGCCCCCTCGGTGTGATTTTTGCTTGAGTGACGCGAGCGAAGCGAACGCCCCTCACGCCGTAGCGAAACGAACAGATCGTTCAACGTGCGTTTGAAACGAAGTATTTCGTCCTGGTAAGCGTCCTCCTGCGCTTCGGTGAACGGCTCTTTGTCGAGATCGAGGTTGTAGCCCTTGGCGAAGTTGTTGACGATCCGCATCGCGTTTGGATCTTGCCGGTGCAACGCGTCCGCTTTGTTTCGCAGGTAGTTGATCCGCCGCAACGGATAAGAGAGATCAAACTCGTAGAGGAAACGATTCGCGGTGGGCCGGTCTGCGTCCTCGGGCCCGGAGCGGTGTTCGACGTAGATTTTACTGCGCCATGCGCCCACTAGACTGCGGACGATGATGAACCAGTCGGAGTCCTCGTCAAAACCGGCAACACGCGCGACCAGTTTCGCGAGTTGATCGCTGACCGCAGTGATGCGTAGCCGGTGATAGGCGGCGTAAGCGCGTCCCTTGCGCTTGATCATGTCCGCCAGATCGAGTTGGGCGACCTCGTGTTCGCGAAGAGTTTCCTGGGCCCAGAGGTGATCGCTTGGCGGCGTTTCGAGAGCGCCGAGTTCTTTCCACGAATCGTAATCCGTTGCGGGCGCTTTGCCGGCAAGCTGCTTGAGCACGGCTTCCTCGTCGCGATCGACGCCGTCCGTGATCGAGTTCACGCGATCGATCAGCCGGTTACGTTCCCTGACGCGTTCGAGATCTTCGCGAATCGTTTCGTAGCGTGGCAGCGTCAGCAGCGCGGCCATCACGTTCTCGATCGGATCGGGTTTTTCATCGGTCTCGACTTCGTCTTCAGGATGTTCCGGCGAAGGCTCGATGTAGAGCAGTTTGCGGTCCACCGGCACGTCGGCGTTACGGCCCATCAGGGCTTCGGTGGCGTACGAAAACGGTTTGTTGTCGAGATAACCGCCGTCGCCGAAAGCGCGTTTGGGAAAGGGAACTGACGAGACGCCGCGCGGATCGAGATAGTCGCGATAGAACCTTTGCCAGAGTTTGCTGTCTGCAAGGCAATCGGTCTGTTTGTAAGGGTCTTTCTTCCGCAAAATCGAGTCGATGTCGGTGAGACACATCGGTTCAAACGCAAACGGAAACGACGACGTGCAGCGCGCCGCGAACGCGAGAAACGGATTGTAGCGGGCGAAGAAATCGTTGCGCGTGTCTTCGCCGCTGACGCTGCGTTCGGAGTAGACGAAGTGCATCACGTTGCGGTGGCGGCGTTCGTAAACGAGATCGTCAGAAAGTCGAATCGGCAACACGACACCCTGAAGATCGGTGGAAGTGACGAACAGATCGAGTTCATCGACAAAGGGCGACTCGCTCATTTCTTTTCGCGAAGGATCGAGTTTGTCCATGCCGTCAAACGCGTCGAGCAACTTGAAATACATGCGTTCGCTGTTGAGCAACGAAGTGGGCGGGTCTTGCAGCGAGAGTGGTTTTTCGATCGAACGCTTGTCGTTGATGAGCGTTTCGATGTCGCCTTCGGTTACCCAGAGGTCCTTGAGTTGTTCCATGTCCTGGCCGTTAGCGAGTGCCTTGGCGAGGAAGATGCCGTTGATGCCGCCCGCGGAAGTGCCGGAAAGAATGTCGACGAGAAAACGTGTCGGCGGGAGATTCGACGGATCGGCCGGTGCGGCAGTCAGTTTGTCGAGATCGGCCATCGTCAGCGTTTCGTCGGCGAGCAGGTAACTGACTTTTCGATAGATTCGTTCGGTGCCGTTGAAAGCGGGCTTTTGCTCGCGAGCGGTAGACCGCACGAGCCGCAGCAACTCCTGCGCGATGCCGTTGATGTAGATCGCGAGCGAGACTCCGCCGTACATGACAACGGCGAAACGGACTTCCTGGGAATAGTCGTTCTGAGCGGGCGTGTCGGTCATGAAACCTCCGTCAAGGAGTTGGGCTGAAGAACCTGCGAAGAATATTTGATCATTTCGATTGAACAAAGAAGATAAATCAACTATTTCTTGGGACGGATAGAGGCTCTCGAAATGTTACCCACCTCAACTCGGCAAAGGAGACCCCCATGGACCTCGGAATCTTAAATACTGTCATCGCGATGGTGATTGTGCTTTTGGTCTTGAGTCTGCTCGTTCAATCCGTGCAGATGCTCCTCAAGAAATTACTGAAGCTGAAATCGAAACAGATTGAAGACTCACTAAAGGACCTTTTCGACCAGGCTATCGCCGGCGCGTCCCCGCCGAGCCAGAACGAAAGCAATCCTGCCGGAAACAGTACTGCCCTGGTCCCCGCTTCCGGTGGCGGGGCCATTGCAAAGGTTAGCCATCTTGCCAGAGTGGCGATAGTTGGCAGTTCTGACACCGCATCGGCCGGCGCCGAACACTTCGCGCAGAAGGTTCTGGACGAGTTTAAGAAGATCGGCCGGGTCACGAAGTATGGCAGACCAGTGCTCGACTCGCTTTCGAAAGAAGACCTTTTCAAAGTGATGGCGAAGTTTGAGTCGAAAGACTTCTTTCCCGATTACGCGGAGAGGTTCAAGGAAGTTTGCAACCAGATCATCGCTCTGCGGACGGCGGTCGAAACGATCAGTGCGAAGTTGCAGGGTCCCGCCAGTTCCAAGCTGGCGCAGATTCGTGTCGTTATGGCGCCGATCTTCAACAACGTGGAA
The DNA here is from genome assembly GCA_035279345.1 of Pyrinomonadaceae bacterium. Lineage (GTDB taxonomy): Bacteria > Acidobacteriota > Blastocatellia > Pyrinomonadales > Pyrinomonadaceae > PSRF01. The sequence continues at coordinate 6,992 of DATEHX010000162.1, forward strand.
GCCATTCTCGACGGCGAGCAGGTCAAACCTAACGTTTTGTTTGCCGACCTGCTGCGTCTTCGACAACTTGATATTGGCGGCGTGCTGGATCTTCTCGATGAAGCGCAACAGGCAGTCACGGAGGAAAGAATTGCGGCCACGCAGGCTAACAATGTTCAAGAGATCGCCCTGCTCGATGGTATTTCGAAGGAGTTAGCTGCGATCGCCGGGCTCATTGGGGAATTGAGTAAAAGATTCGATGAAGCAGTGTCGCCGCTGCGGCGTAAGCTGGAACAAGTTGAAGTCTGGTTTGACACGGTGACGCAGAGTTTCGACGAACGCTATGCGCGGCACATGAAAACCGTGTCGATCTACATCAGCATCGTGATCGTGATCCTGCTGAACGCGAACTTCTTTCAAATTTACAAAAGCCTTTCGGCAAACGAGGTGCAACGAAATCTGATCGCGGAGGCTGGCGCCGGAATTCTCGACAGGAACAAACAAGCAGCAGCGTCGCAGGCTTCAACCCCGCCCAACGCGACGCCCACTCCAACGCCGAGTCTTAAAGAAGAGATCGAGCAAAGCCGGCAAGTAATGCAGGGGCTCGTGGATACTTACGAAGGCTTCGGATTCTCGCCGCTCACGGGCGAACAGTTCTACACGTTTCTCTGGAGCACCGGTGGTTGGACCGCGCTTGCGAAAGATCCGTATGGTAATCGCGGTTGGCTGGGCTTCAGGCCGGCGAAAAACGATAAAGGGCTGGTTGTTAACGCCGACAATATTCCGATTCCACCTAACTGTCAGGACAAGGACAAGAACGGCAACGCGATCATCGTTAACGGCAAGGCAATGAGCTGCACACCGGCGTGGGTCGGCCAAAGTGGTGGTGAGTGGTGGCAGAGTCGCAAGGCGGATGTCGTCACACTCTTCGGTTGGGCCGTGATGGTGATGTTGCTGAGCGTCGGTGCGCCTTTCTGGCAGGACACGCTGGAATCACTCTTCGGCATCAAGAACCTGTTGCGCCAGAAGAGTGGAACGCAAAACATCGAAACCCAAAGCGGCGCCGGCCAGCCAAAACAAGCGTAGATAATCGCGAAATTTGCTGAAGATTACGCAATCTTAGTAAACTTGCACTGGTCTCTATCGGCCGGTCGACATTGGTGTCGAAGGTTCATTAAGACCTGTAGGAAGATTGGAATGAATTTGAATTTGAAAGTTGAAGAGAACGATTCTGACTTCGTGCGGCTGCTAAAGGCGGTCAAGACCGGCCAATCACCGGCAGATGCGCTATTTGTAGACCCTCTCTTCAACGGTAAGCTCCGGCTGATCACCAGAAGTCTGGCGCGAACAACGTTGGATGCGGAAGACTTGGAGAATGAAGTGCGCTTCAAGGTGTTTCAACACCTGGAACAATTCAAACCGAACTACGAAAATGCTTACGGTAATTTCTTCGCTTGGGTACAGCGGTTGGCCCAGAATTCATTTTACGATGCTTATCGGCGCAGGAAGCAATTAGCTGAAGAACCGGTCGACGATCTAATTATCGCGGATCCTGACATAGACATTGAGGGCAGCGTTCTGTACCACGAGGTGATGGCAGAGTTCGAGAAGAGCATAAATGCGTTACCCGATAGAGAACGGTTGGCCATTGCCTATTACCTGCAAGGTTTCACTCTCAGGGAAATATCAGACAAGATGCATCAAGCAGGTTTTTCATTCTCCCACGAAACGATTCGCAGATGGATCAGCGACGGAATCCGTGCACATTTTACGACGTCTGCTGACCTTGAACATTTCAGGCCCAAGAACCTTAGAGTTAAGACAGTCAGAGCTACGAGAGCGAAGAAAGAGTTTTACACCATCGTCGACCGAGCAATTACCTCAGGTGTTCCTACGACGATCGTGTCCACAAAAAGAAAGGAATCAAGTTCGCGACCGGGATGGGAATCTGCTAAGGAGTTACTGAAACGCATGCAAAGCTCTGAATCTAAGCAAGGCATCCGAGCTGCGTTTGAAGCCTCTCCAAAGGAGCTTGGGCGGGCGGCTGTCGAATACAGTAAAGCACGCAAAATTCCAATCAGCACGTTGGCCACCATGCTGATGGAAGCCTCAACAATAAACGTCGTAGGAAGAGTAATGAACCTCACCAAGGATGTCTCCTGAGCAGCCACCACTGATATACGTGATCGCCGGAGTAAATGGCGCGGGGAAAAGCAGCATCCAGGGCGCCGCTATACTCAAAGCGAACGCGCGTTACTACAATCCTGATGAGGCCGCCGCCAAAATCAAGGCTGCCAATCCAGAGCTTACTCAAACAGAAGCAAATAGTCTGGCTTGGCACAATGGCGTGGACTTGCTGAGAACAGCTATTGAAGAAAGGCTGAACCTTTCGTTTGAGTCCACACTTGGGGCCAACACTATTCCTTGATTACTGCGGGAAGCCGCTAGCAAAGGTTTGCACGTCAGTATCTGGTTCGCTGGCCTTTCCAGTCCGGAGTTGCACATGGCTCGCGTGCGCCAGCGAGTCAGCCGCGGTGGTCACGATATTCCTGAGGCTGACATCCGACGCCGATACGAACAGAGTCGGCGCAATTTGATTGAGTTGATTCCGTACCTGACCGAGCTGAAAGTCTTTGACAATAGCGCTGAAGCTGATCCTAACGAAGGCGATCCACCCCAACCTGTACTTCTACTACACTCCAAGAACGGACAGATCCTCGCGCCTTCGGATTTGATCAAGACGCCAGCTTGGGCTGAACCGATTGTCGCCGCCGCAATCAAGCACGCGCAAAGCTAGCGACAAATCATTGACAGCGCTCAAGCCGTAGGAGTATAAGGGCGGCTGCCTTCGCTTTGTCTTTGTCTTGACGCGCGTTCACGTCTCTCGCGCATTCCTGAAGTTGACAGATCCAGCAACGAATCCGCGTATCCGCATTTTAATGCCGTCCCTTCAAGCAGAATTAAACGACATCAAAGGAGTTCAGTAACGTGCCAGTACTAAAAAGAGGTTCATCCGGACCAGACGTGCTCACCCTGCAATCAACTCTCCTGCAACTCGGTTTCGATCCGCGCGGCTGCGACGGCAGATTCGGCCCGGGCTGTGAGGCAGCCGTCATTGCCTTTCAACAAAGCAAGGGATTGACTGCCGACGGCATCGCCGGACCCGCAACCATGGCCGCATTGCAGACCAACGCCGCCGTTGCCGGCGCTAACGTCAGTGGCGTAACGACCACCGCAACCGTCACGCCCGCGGCAACCACACCTGACTGCACCTGCACCGCCGCCCAGGCCGCGAAGATGTTTCCAGGCACTCCGCTCAGCAACATTCAGACGAATCTCCCGTTCGTGATGACTGCGATGGCTGCCGCCGGTCTCGGCGACAAAAACATGGTGCTGATGGCGCTGGCGACCATTCGCGCCGAGACGGGGAACTTCACGCCGCTTAGCGAGTTCCAATCGAAATTCAATACCGCGCCCGGAGGTCCGCCGTTTGGTCTGTACGACAACCGCAAAGATCTCGGAAACCAGGGCCCACCGGACGGCTCGAGCTTCAAAGGCCGCGGCTATATCCAACTGACCGGGCGTTCGAACTACCAGATTCACGGCGCGGCGATCGGAATGGGCAATCAACTCGTCACCAATCCAGCGCTGGCCAACCAACCCGATATCGCCGCGAAACTACTCGCCAGTTTTCTAAAGAGCAAAGAGTCGCGAATTCGCGTTGCCCTGGCCCAGAACGATCTGAAGACCGCGCGCAAACTGGTCAACGGCGGATCGCACGGTCTCCAGGAATTCTCCGCGGCGTTCAACATCGGAAAGACGGTAATCACTTAGCAAAATCTTCTCGGGCCGGGTCGTCATGAATTCGCAAATGGTAAGTCGTCGCCTCCCGTTCTATCTCTGTTTGCTGTGCTGTGTGCTGATTTCTGCGGCCACCGTTCAGGGACAAACCGTCAGCGCAACGCTGCGTTTGCAAGCGACTGCCGTCAACGTTAATGGTGTGCTGGTTTGGCAAGTGAACATGCAGTTTGCGCCAACCGACGTCGCGATCGATGCAACCACGATCGATTCGAGTTTGACGACGCCTTGTCCACAGATATCCGTCGCGCTGCGCAACCGCATTCTCAAAGAACTCGCGGTGATGGCGCAGGAGGAAAAGGATTCACTCCAAACCAGCACGCCCGTTCACTTCTACATCGATTCTTTTGCGCCCGCGTATTCGTTACCAGACACGCTCAGCGAGCGCTCTTTCTTCTCACGACTCGACCGCCAACTCAGCAGATCGGTAAACCGCGATCCATCCCTCAGCCTGACCGCAACGCCGCCGGCCGGTTTCGGTAAACCGGCGCGCGTTGGCGAAACATTGACCGCGCGCAATCAAAGCCAGTGGAGATTCGAACTCAATCCGATGGGATTCGCGGTAGTTGGTTATCAGATCTGGCTGCAAACAAAGAACGGCGCCGCAAACAGCGACAACGGTGGGACCACGGTTCCCGTTTCCAAAACGATGGGTGACATCGCCGACGATCTCGGCATCAAGTCGCTCACCGCCGCCGAACGGACCGTCGCCATAAACCTGCTCTACGCACCTGAAGACTTGCAGAAGCCGGACGGCACCTCACGCACCGACGCCGAACTCGTTCGTGTATTGGAAGGCGCTGCTTATCGAACGTTTCTCGTCGTGCGCGACGCGAAAATGCAGCCGTGCCAGTTTCGCGACGCCGACATCGACGACCTTATTAAAACCAATACCCAAACGCTCTTTAATGCTTACGGTGCGGATCTGAACATCGGTTCGATGCTGACTGACGACAACCAGGAGATTTTTGGCGTCTCGGGTTTGCAGTTAGTTCAAAACGTAAAAATCAGCGTGACTCCGGAACCGGACCCGCAGGGTAATGTGACGCGCAACGACCGAGACGACGAGATCGAAGAACTGCTAAACAAGAAATACAAGCCGCGTCTGATCGCGCAGCCCGGAGAGATCGTCACGAACGACGTTCTCGACAAGGACACGCGCCAACTGTATCTGGTGCGCAGCGTGAGCGAATTTCCGAAATACTCTTTCGCCGACGGCGTGCTCACTTATGAGGTTATCCGCCGCCGCGAGATTGTTAATCTCACCGTCACCGGCGCTGGTTCTTATTCACCCGAGTATGCCCTTAACGGATCGTTAGCCGTCACGGGCGACAATCTCCTGGGGCGAAGTGAGTCGCTATCGTTGAGTCTTACCGGCGGCAACTCATTTCAAAAAGGCCAGTTTAATTTCTCGATTCCGCGTGAGACGCCGAAAGAGCGACGCAAAATACCAATCATCTTCGCGGGCTTCAATCTCAGCGGCAACTATTCCTACGACTCGGATCAAGCTCTGGGAAATCCGGTTTTGACGAGATATACGAACCGCGAGTCGCGCATCTCAACCAGCGTTTCCTTCGAGTACGATTCATTCACTCAACGCGACTACGTCGAACAGGCTGAAGGTTTGTCTGAAAAACGCAAACGCCTGCACCACGTCGTAACTACTGACGCCGGCTTCGACCTGCTAAACAATCAACTCAAATCAACCGGTCTCATTCCCGTCGCTCCGCTTGACGGACGCGTCGTGTATCCGTCGCTGCGCGTCAATTACCTCGCCAGTTATGATTTGCGCCGCTCCGGACAAAAAGGCGGCATCGGCGAGATCGATTTTCTATTCAATGCCGAGGGCCAGAAAGGCTTCAGAGGCATCGGCGGAGATTTTTCATACAAGCGATACGAACTCAGCGGCGGGGCGCAGATGTTCTTCGGCATCGCCGCGCCAACGGATATGTTTCTGCGTTATCAGCGAGGCGCGGGCGCATCCAGCAACGGCACGCCGCTGTTCAGGCTGTTTCGTTTAGGTGGACCATTGAACGTGCGCGGATTGGAAGAAGGTGAGATTGTCGGTAACAGTTATGCTTACGACAAATCGGAGTTTGGTGTTGGACTGTTGCCACTCGTGCGAACAGTCAGAAACCTGTTCCCGCGCGGCAAGAAACCGACCAATCCCAATCCGAACGAAGAACCTGCTGCGCCGCCCAGCTTTGGCGGAATCGATCTCGCAAACACTTACGTCAAGATCTTTTACGATCGCGGCCGCGTCTTCGAGACAAAAGCGCTGGGAGAGATTCTCAATCCCGCGCACGGCGTCAAGGGTTACGGTATCGCCGCGGAACTGCGCGGCCTCGCATTCATCAAGAACAAACGCGCGAACCTGACCATCGGCTACGCACGGTCTCCCGATTCACTGCTGCATCGCCGTGGCACCGTGGTCACCGGGCTCTCGCTCGATTTCTAACAACAGTATCAAGATTAGTCCCTCTCAAGGAGAACATCATGAACGGCTTGAGTTTGAACTTTCAAGGTGAAACCAGAGTCTTTGGACCAGATGGAAACGTGCTCGTGAACGATTCGCCGTCAGGAACGTGGTCAACTCAACAGGCCGGCGGGCCAAAGGACAATCAGATTCGTTACGACATTAATGGAGCCGCCCAACCACCCGTGCCCGTGAAGTACAGCTTCAATCCGCAAAACCAACTGCAAGCAGTTATTCCGGCCGCGGCGAACGGCGGCGCCGATTCCGATCCCTTCACGTTCCTCGGATCGATCCAGGTCGACGACGCGCAGGACATCGTTTATCAACTGATCGCGGCGGACACGGGCGCGGCGACGCAGCGTAACCTCACGCTTTACGGAGGTCTGCGGTTCGATTCGAAGACCCACAACCTCGTGATCGATCTCACTGGCGGAGGAACTGCCGAGGTCACAGGCGACAGCGGCGTCGCGAGTCTTGATGCGTTAAAGAACGACATCACTCCGTTCAAGAGCAACGATTTGCTGCGCTTCAAAGCGAGCACCACGAACACGCTCACCGATGGAACGACCAAAAAGATTGCCGCCGATTTGAAGTTCGTCGGCAACTGGGACCTCAAAGGCAATCAGCTGGTGTTTGTGTCGCAGGTGAAAGGCGACGTCACGAAACCCGCGGTCACTTTGGGCTTCGCCGGAAAGTTCAAAGCGGTCAGTGCGGGCCTGGCTTACTACGCCGACGAGCAGGGAACTCAGTTCGCCTTCAATATCAACGGACAGCACCAGTGGAACAGCGGCAAAGCGAACTGGGACGTGTTTCTCGGTTACTCCAAAAAGCAGTTCACCGCGAAGGTGAGCGGCAACCTGAGCATCAACAAGCAGCTTGGCGATCAACGCAATCTCACGCTCTCGGCCGATTGGCTCATCGAGCACACCGACGGTTCGCAAACAAACATGAAGATGGAACTGTCGGCAGCGTATCGTTGGTCCCAAAACAACATGCTGACGATTCAGGCGCAGTTTTCGAAGCAGGGAACGACTCTCACTTACGACCTGAAAGTCGAAGGCAAGTTTGTCTTCAAGTCAGGCGTGCTGACATTTCAGATCAAATACAACAACCAGGATCCCGACAATAAGTTCTCGTTTCAGATCGCGTTCACCGCAAACCCGACAAACCTTATCAAGGCGCTTTCAATTGTGCTGGATGTAACGGAGAATAGCGTCAACATAAACTTCCAGTTTGAAATGAGAATGACGTGGATAGATGGCAAACTACAGAAGGGCGATCCAAAGCCACTGGCGGCTTAACGAGCATACTACTTCCGACCACTACTCCGTTCACTGAAACCGAAGATCTCGATCTCGACGCTCTGTCTGGCAACATTCGTAAGTGGAGACGAGCAGGCATCTCGGGTTTCGTGTTGTTGGGTTCAACCGGTGAGCGTGTGCATTTGGAAGAGAGCGAATACTTGCGCACGCTCGAAACCGCTCGCGCTGAGATTCCGAGTGACGGCGCGTTCATCGCGGGCGTCGGACAACACAGCACGCGTGGCACGATCGCGGAGATCAAAAAGGCCGTGCAGTGCGGCGCGGATTCTGTTCTGGTTCTCACACCACATTACTACCGTTCGGCGATCACGCAGAACGCGCTGGTCAATCATTACACGGCTGTTGCCGATGCCTCGCCCGTTCCGGTGTTGCTCTACAGCATGCCGGCGCTCACCGGGATCAAGATCGAACCGGAAACAATCGCGCGTTTGAGCGAACACCAGAACATCATCGGTGTTAAAGACAGCTCCAACGACGTGGCCGGTTTCGCGCAGACGGTGAAACTGTGTCCGCCGGAGTTTGCAGTTCTAACTGGAAACGGAACCGTGTTGCTTGACGCGCTACACGCCGGAGCAACAGGCGCGTTTCTCGCTGTCGGTTGTGTAGTGCCCGAGATCTGTCTGGAAATTTTCAACGCATTCCATCGTGACGACCAGCAACGCGCGAGTTCCCTGCAAACCAAACTCACACCGCTCGCAACGGCAGTCACAACGAAATACGGCATCGGCGGCCTGAAAGCCGCCCTTGACCTCGCCGGCTATCACGGCGGCTCCGTCCGTGCCCCCCTTCGCCCTCCCGACGAAAGCGCGCGCGCCGAGATCGCGGAACTTTTGACAGGATTACAGAATTGACAAGATGACTTACTGAGGTGAAGTCCGCGTACTCGACCTCGCCTTCACAGCTTGTCAATTCTGTTAATCCTGTCCACTAATGTAGAATGTCGCGCAGGAGCCTTTAATCTCTTGAGTACAGCCGAACCTGCCTGTTACAGCACCCCCGAAGAGTCTGGACTACGCGTAGAGACTCTACCTTTCGAGCGCGTTCCCCACATGACGCGTCTGTTTCTCGATTATCTGAACGATCCGGCAGCGTTGCGACGGTTTTATCCGTCGGCCGTACGCTTCCATCACGAGTTGCAGTCGCGCGTGCCCGAAGTGCTCGCGGCGCAACAGGTCGATCGAAACAAACTCGCGGACACGCTTGCGGCGATGAACGCGCGTTGGGGCGCTGGTCAGAAAACCTTAGACAACATCAACCTGCTGCGAGAGTCAGACAGCATCGCCGTCGTGTCAGGTCAACAGGCTGGTCTCTTCACCGGGCCTCTCTACACGATCTACAAAGCACTGTCCGCCGTGAAACTCGCCGGCTGTTTGCGGCAACGCGGCACGAAAGCCGTGCCTGTCTTTTGGATCGCTGCCGAGGATCACGATTTCGCCGAAGTCGCGCTCGCGGAGTTCATCGGACGCGATTGCCAGCTCAAGCAGGTCAACGCGAAGACCGATCTTCACAAAGAAGGTCAACCGGTTGGTCACGTTCATTTGGACGAGTCGATCACCGAGGTCATCGATCAGCTCTTCGAATTACTGCCCGCTTCGGAATTTGCGGACGACATGAAGACGCTGGTCCAAAACGCGTGGCAACCCGGACGTTCGTACTCGGAAGCTTTCGCGACGATGATGACGTCGCTACTCGGCAGCCACGGTTTGATCTTTCTTAATCCGCTCGACAGCGAACTGAAAAAACTCGCCGCGCCGCTCTATTCAGCCGCAGCCGAACGCGCGCTCGAAATCGCCACCGCTCTCGAACAGCGCAGCCGCGAACTCGAAGCCGCCGGCTATCACGCGCAAGTGCTTGCCACCGCAAACTCGTTTCCGCTCTTTCTGCACGACGAAACCGGCGCGAGACACGCACTTACGCGCGGCGACAACGGCAAGTACCGCACGAAAGAAAACGCAACCGAATACACGGCTCAAGAGCTCGCCGCGATGGCACGCGACACTCCCGAACGTTTCAGTCCAAACGTGACCCTGCGCGCGGTGGTCCAGGATTATCTGTTGCCGACAATCGCTTACTACGGCGGCGCCGCGGAGATCGCTTACTTCGCGCAAACCGCCGAAGTTTATCGTCTGCTCGAACGTCCGGCGACACCGATCCTGCCGCGTTCGAGTTTGACCATGATCGAACGTCACGCGGGCCGCGTGCTCGAAAGATACGGACTCGGACTCTCCGACTTCTTCGAGGGAATCGAACCCGTTATCGTACGCGTAGTGGAAGAACATCTCGGCGCGAGTACTGCTAAACGCTTCACTGATACCGAAGACAGCATTAACCAGGAACTCGATCGATTGCGCGACGAGTTGAAAACGGTCGACCCGACGCTCGCGAGCGCGCTCGACACGGGCCGCAAGAAAATCCAGTATCAACTCGACGGGCTGCGCACCCGCTTCGTGCGCGCGCAGATGACTCGCGACGAAGCTGCGCACCGGCAGTTACAGCGTGTGTTTGAGCAACTCTATCCCAACAAAGACTTGCAGGAACGGCACATCAACATCACTTCACTGCTCGCGCGCCACGGCACCTACGTGATCGAGTGGATCTTCAACGCCATAAACCTCGGGTCAAACGATCATCAGGTTGTTTATCTGTAAAATCCGTGTCCAAAATTCGCGTCCTCGCAGATCACGTCGCTAACCAAATCGCCGCGGGCGAAGTCGTTGAACGTCCCTCTTCAGTTGCCAAAGAGCTCGTCGAAAACTCGATTGACGCGGGCGCCACACGCATCACGGTCGAGATCGAAGCAGGCGGACGCCGTTTGCTGAAAGTCTCGGACGACGGCGAAGGCATGGTGCGCGACGATGCGATTCTTGCTTTCGAACGTCACGCGACTTCGAAGATTCGCGCCAGCGAAGATCTCATCGCGATCGGCACGCTGGGTTTTCGTGGTGAAGCGCTCGCTTCGATTGCGTCAGTGGCTAAAGTCGAACTGACAACGAGCACCGAAGACGCGGCGGCCGCGACGCGCGTCGCGATCGACGGTGGCAAGTTGCGCGACGTGAAAGATGCGGGCCATCCGCGCGGGACGACGATCGCCGTGCGCGACCTGTTTTTCAACGTGCCGGCGCGGCGGAAGTTTTTGCGAGCCGAAGCGACGGAAACGTTTCACCTGACGAACATGGTGACGCACTACGCGCTCGCGCATCCGGAGATTGCGTTTACGCTTGTGAATAACGGGCGCGACGTGGTGCGCGCGGTGGCGGCGAAAGATCTGCGCGAGCGGGCGTATCAACTCTTTGGCGCGCAGTTTGTGGAGAACTTGTTGGAAGTCGATGGTGGCAACGCGCAGGTTGCCCGCGTGACGGGTTTTGTTTCGGCGCCGCGCGACCGGCGCACCAACCGCGATGCGCAGTACTTCTTTGTGAACGATCGCTATGTTCGCGATCGGATGATCGGGCGCTCGTTGTCCGAGGGGTATCGCTCGATCCTGCCGCAGTGCTTTTATCCCGCGGCGTTGTTGTTCGTCGAGACGCCGTTGGAAGAGGTCGACGTGAACGTGCATCCGGCGAAAACTGAAGTGCGCTTCCGCCGTTCAGCGGCCGTTGCGGACGCAATTCGGGAAGCCGTGCGAGAAGCATTAGCTCGTAACGACTACGTGCCACAGATTCCACAGACACCACAGACACAAACACCGGCACAGATACCACAGACTCAAACTGCCAGTGCAGCAGTCTCTTTTACTCCTCCGCAACCACGCATCGAGTTCGTTCCACCACCGCAACCGCTGCCGGCGCCTGTGATCCCGATCCCGTCGGGAGATGAAATAGCACGCGACATTGAGGATATGATCCGTGTTTCGTCCGTCAAATCCGTGTCGCCGCTTCCTCCCGTTGACTCGGCGGCCAAGCTAACGAGCGCCGTCACACCCGAAACGCTCTCAACCAACATCCGTCCATTGGGCCAACTCGAGGAAAGCTTCATCATCGCCACGGACGACGAAGGTCTGCTACTGATCGATCAGCACGTCGCCCACGAACGCGTGCTGTTCGACAAGTATCGCGCGCTCGAAGCCGAGCGCCGCACGGAGTCGCAGCAACTCCTCGTGCCCGAAACTTTCGATCTGACGCCCGCGCAGGCAGCAGTTTTCGATCAACTCGCGCCCGAGTTTGAAGTTTACGGATTTGATCTAATGCGTCTCTCAGGCCG
>DATEHX010000163.1:0-15192 GCA_035279345.1 Pyrinomonadaceae bacterium
CGCTCACCGTAACCACTCGCAAACCAATACCACCAACTCAATCTGCGAAAATCCATTCCCCGCCAATGCTCAAGCCGCCGGGCGTCCATCGCCATGTAGCGAAACTTCGACGCCTCTTCGTAACGGTGATTCTCTTCAGCGTTGACAGCCAGTTGACGGCACGCGATTGCAAACATGCGATGAGGCGCTGGAACGTTAAACCATTGAAGACCTTTAATTTCCTCCTTCGTCCCTCGCCATTGCCAATCAACATTCGTGAAGTCAAACTTGCGCGCGTCCACGTTTACAAACCCCCCAGGGTTTAATGTTAGCGTGTGAAAGGAAAGGTGCTCGGGCTTCTCGACCCTGGCAAACTGGAGGTTCAGGGAAAGAGTCTGAACAGATGATGTTTCCAACTGACTTGAAAAGACAACATGGTCTTCAAAGACTGCGCTACGGAAGTGTACCCACTCGTTAAAGCTGGTCTCACTGAAATCAGCCTTTGCCCCGAATCTAGCGGAACCAAAATAAGCGTCGCCTAGGAAAGTGGCTCCTCTGAAATCTGCTCCAGCGTTGAAAATCGTCTCTTCAAAGCTTACGTTTTTGTTGAAGGTCGCATGAAAGAAGACCGCAGCAGCGCTGAAAGTCGCTTCGTTGAAATCCACCGGCTTTCTGAAAACAAAAATCGCGAAGTTTGAATCGGCAGGAAACCAAAAGCCTTTGAAATTGAAGTCCTGCTTGTCGATCTTTTTCTGAAGAGCGTCATAAAAAGCCGGGTTCTTGTCCGCGCAAGGAAGGTGAAAAACACAATAACGCCGGCCTTCATGCTCTCGAAAGAAAGGTTCTCCGATACAGGAGAAGCGCACCCAGTCTTTACACTCGCAGGTGAAGTCTGAATCTGTCTCACCCAGTGAGGTGGTCATGATCTTTTACGGCGTTCCCATGCGGCGGAACATGATGCCGGAGTAGCTCAGGACCATCGCGCGGCCGTCGACGATGGAGTCGAAACTGATCCAATCCGGAGCTTCGGGATCGCCAAGGCCGAATTTTCCGTCACCACGCGGGACGAGCGGCTGAACGCCATCGATGAAGAGTTGACCGCGCCGCAGGATGACGCGCATGTCGCCGTACCATGGGCTGTCGTTGTAGTAATGGCCCACAAGGCCTTCCCAATCTTTGCGTGCTTCAAAGGTGCGCGGCCCGGTGTAACGCGCGCCCATGTACCAGTCGGGACCGTGAAAGACCTGCGTCACGAGCCGATTCTCACGCACAAACCCGAGCACGTACGAATCAAACGCCGGATGCTTCACGATGAAACGATCCCCACCCATACGCTCCAACGCGATCTTGCGGCCGTTGTAAGTGAGCACGAGCTTCTCGCCTTCAGCGGAGAACTCGAGCTTCTTGCCATCCGGTGACGTGTAAACGCCCGCATAGTCCGCGGCGTTCTTCACTTCTTCCGGCGATGCCGCTGCGACAGGTGCTTCAGGCAACGGCTTGTTCGCCAGCGAAGCGTTGAAGAGTTCGATCGCATACTTCGTCACAGCCACCGGCCGATAACCGCGAAGATTCGCATTCACGGAAGCAAACGCGCCGACACCATCGGTCAGATCAACATCGAGCGACGAACTAAACGCGACCATGCCGCCCGTGTGACGCAAACGCGTGTGCGCTTCAATGTCGCTAATCCACAGGCCGTAACCATACGACGCGGGCTCGCCGCGATACGGCGAGTCGATCGCCGGCTTGATAAACGAAGCGAACGCAGCCTCCGAAAGTAATCGTCCTTTAGGCAACGCGCCGCGATTCAGCAGCATGCGCATGTACTTCGCCATGTCCGCCGGTGTCGAAGCAATACTTCCGGCGGCGACGTCGACTTCGAGCCATTGTGCTTCGGCGAGTGGACCACCGTTCGGAAACGGTTTTCCCTCATCAAGCGGCTCGTAACCCACGGCCATCTGCGCCCGAATACCGTTACTGATGATCGGCGCGCTCGTGCTCATTCCCAACGGCGTGAGCATTCGCGCGCGCATCGCTTCAGCGAATGGACGCTTGTCGAGCGCTTCGATCAAAAATCCGAGAATGTTGTAGCCGGTGTTGCAGTAGAGAAAACGTTTACCCGGCGCGTAGGCCGCTGGTAATTCGTGCAGCAACGCATCGAGCAACAACGGCGCGGCCGGGAGACCGGCACTGTGGCTCAGCAAATGGTGCGTCGTGATCGCTTCAAACTTCGAGTTGATCTTCAACCACGGCAAATATTCGACTACGGGTTTATTCAGATCGAGTTTGCCTTCGTCGCGCAACTGCAACAACGCCAGTCCGACAAACGACTTCGACACCGATCCGATCTCAAACATCGTTTCGGGCACGACGCGCGCCTTGGCTTTCGTGTCCGCAAAGCCGTAAGTCGAGGCGCGAATCAAACCATCGCGATTCGCGAGGGCGAGTGTCATCCCCGGCGCGCCGGTTTCGCGCATGTGACGCGCGATGAATTGATCGAGCCGTGCAAACAGCGGCTGCACCGCCGCCGATTGAGCCAAAAGATTGCGCGGGTTTACCCAAACGGCCACGCTCACCATCGCACTGCTCAGCACAAAGCGCCGCCGGGAAAGATTTGTCGTCTGTGTCATTCGTGTTTTTCTGTGGCTAGACCAAGATTTTTTGCTAACTCGATGAACCTCGCTTCAGACCGCAAACTCCTGAAGACCGGATCTACTTGCACGAACGGCAACCAGTTGAACCGTTCTTCACGAGACTTTTCGAGTCCATCGAGTGCCATTTTTCGATTGTCGAGACCGGCGTAAACCACCGCCGCCTGAAACGGGGAGACGTACTGTTGCTTCGAAAGTTCCTGCAAACGTGCAAGAACGCGCTCGGCTTCGCTCTTCTTTCCGGCCAGCGCCTGCGCATGGCCCAACGCCGTCAACGCCGTGATGTTATCAGGTGAAATCTTGAGCGCATTGCGAAACGCGCCGATCGCTTCTTCCAGCTTGCCTTGCTCCTCGAGCACCAATCCCAACTCGTAGTACGCGCGCGCGAAGTTGGGGTCCATTTCGCGCAGCTTCAATGCTTCACTGTGCGCCTGGTCCAACTGGCCGGCATAATACAACCCGCGAATGTAGTCGCTATAGATCGTCAGCGAAAACGGTTCGAGCTCATGCGCTGTCTTCGCTTCGACAACCGCCTCGTTGAGGCGTCCCGCAGCCGCCAGATAACTCGCGTACCACTGGTGCGCCGTAGCATAACTCGGATTGAGTGAAATCGCTTTCTTGAAGTGCTGCTCGGCCTCATGCCAGTTGAGATGATAACGATAGTTCACGAAACCGAGCGACGTGTGCGCTTCCGCCAGGTTCGAGTTGATCGACAACGCGCGCGTGGCCGCGGCTTCGGCTTTTGGATACGAGTCGTTCGCCGAAGTGACGTTGTAAACGTTCAGTAGCAGATAACAATCGGCGAGTCCCGCGTAGGCGAGGCTGTAATCCTGATCGCGCAAAATCGCCTGACCGAAATACTCGATGCCGCTTCGCAGTCCCTCGACGGTTCGCTTGTTCCAGTTGAAACGGCCCATGAGATACAGACGATAGGCTTCGGAATCGGGGGAGAAGTTGCGTGTGATCTGCGGGTCGTGACTGCCGTCGGCGCGTGCGCGCAGTTTTTGCGAAACGTCGCGCGAGATTTGTTGCGGCAGGGCCACGACTTCCGAAACCTTGCGGCCGTAACGTTCGCCCCAAATGTGACTGTCGTCGCGCACGTCGATCAGTTCAACACTGACCGCGAGTTCGTCGCCGCGCTGCACGATGGTTCCGGAAAGTAACGCATGAACGCCGAGTTCGCGGCCGATCTGCGCCGGATCCGCATCGCGGTTTTTGTAGTGAAAGACTGTGCTGCTGGATTTCACTTTCAGATCGGGTAACTGCGAGAGGCTTTCGATCAAGCTTTCGGTGATGCCGTCTGAAAGATACTCGTTGCTCGGGTTGCTGTTCGCGAATGGAAGTACCGCTAGCGAGTTGATCTCAGAGGGGGATTCCGCGGAAGGAGAACTGCGAAAGGCAATTAGCGACGCTATTACGATCAAAGCCGCGAATGCGATTGCGCTGATGATGATGCGTGGCGTGGTCCAGAAGCGTTGCGGTTTGGGCAAAGCCGCCGGTGCGATCGATTGAGTCACGTCCGTCAATGTACTGCCGAAACTCGAATCAACCTCGAGTTCGCGCAACACTTCCTGTAGATCGCTGCGCATGTCTTCGATGCGTTGATAACGATCTTCAGGCTCCTTCGCCAGCGCTTTGTCGAGTATCTGTTGCACGCGTTGGATCAGCGGTGAATCTTCGCCACGCGCTTCCGCGATCGGTTTCGGACGGTGATAGACCACGGCGTAACGCACGTCCAGCGCGGTCTTGCCGCGAAACGGCCATGTGCCCGCGAGCATTTCGTAAAGCAACACGCCGGTTGAGAAAATGTCTCCGCGATGGTCCACCGGCAGACCTTGCGCTTGTTCGGGGGCAGCGTAGGTCGACGTTCCGTACGGCACGCCGACTTCCGTGAGTTGCGGATCGCTCGAACCTGCACGCGGCGGTTCGATTAGTTTCGCGAGTCCAAAGTCGAGCACTTTCACAGTGCCGTTGCGCGCGACCATCACGTTGCGGGCTTTGATGTCGCGATGAACGATGCCCTGTGCGTGCGCGGCGGCGAGCGCGTTGGTCACCTGGATCGCGATCGAGAGCGCCTGGCGCAGATCGAGTGGACGCCCGTTGACGAGCTCGCGCACGTTGCGGCCTTCGACAAACTGCATCGCGATGAAGTGCAGTCCGTCGACCTTGTGCAGGCCGAAGATCGTGCAGATGTTCGGATGGTCGAGTGACGACGCCAGCTTAGCTTCGCGTTCGAAACGGACCAGATTTGAGGCGCTGTCCGTCAATTCGGGCGGCAAAACCTTGACGACGGCGGGCCGATCGAGTGTAGTGTCCACCGCACGGTAAACAGTCCCTTGTCCACCTTCACCGATTTTTTCGACGATGCGATACTGGAGGAGGACTTGCCCGATCATAGGTGTGTGTGTGACTGTCGAAGCGGGCGCATTATATCCAACTTAACTCCTGGAGGGCAGAAAGATGATCTTGCGCTTTTCCTTACTGGCGGCGATCCTTGCGTCGCTCACGTTTGCACCGGCCGCTACCAACAAACCTCTCGCCTCCCTCAATGTTCCCGAGAGCACTCCCGATAGCCTGTCGAGCACCTCGAGTTTCTACAGTTTTCGGCGCGATTTGCGGCGTTGTGCGTCACCGCGCTGCGGCGGTTATTTCGTAAAACTCGTGAACAAGTCCCGTACGCGCTGTGCCGATGGCCGTAACCAGAGTGAGTGTTATGTCGCGGAAATCGACTGGCGTGGACAAGCGGAACCGGACAGCGATCGCGGGTTGTTGCGCGGAACGATTCGGCGAAAGGGACAATTTGGCGAGTTTCGCGTGACCGAGGTTTGGCAGGCTGCCAGTGCGAACCAGCCGGCCGATAAATTTTTCCGCGTGCGCGATCGTGGTTTGCGTTGCATCGCAGCGCCGTGCCCGACGCATCACGAAGCGACACTCAATTCAACGGCGAGCCGCAACATCGCGGGCGTCGATCTCTCAGGCGCAGGCGCGCCTGAGAGCGTCGTAAGTGATGCCAACCAGGCGATGACTTCGCCCGATGGAATTCTCGTCAGTGGAAATCACTCGCCGGTGACGGGACCGGCCGGACGAATGCAGATGCTCAAGGCGTCGCAGTTTTATGTGCGTGCAGGAAATAGTGGCAGTGGGAGTTCGAGTGGGAGTGGGGACGTCTCGCTGAAGCCTTGCAAAAAGACCGGTTGTTCGAGCCAGGTTTGTTCTGACGAAGATGTCATGACGACGTGTGAATGGAGCCCGGTGTATGAATGCTACAAGAAGGCAACCTGCGAACGTCAGAAAAATGGACAATGCGGATTCACGCAGACGCCTGAACTGCTCAGGTGCATGAGCCGCGCAAAAGGACAGTAAACCACGGATAAAACGGATGAACATAATAAGCCTGATGATAGTGGTCGTGTATGCGCTGGTCGCGCCACGGTGGACGGTGCAAACGAGCGGAGTTACGGCGCGTTTGCGTGGCGTTAGTGCGGTTAGTGAACGTGTCGTGTGGGCCAGTGGCTCAGCATCGACAGTGCTCCGCACAACTAATGGTGGCGCATCGTGGCGAAAGTTGAACGTCACGAGCGACGCGCTCGACTTTCGCGACATAGATGCGATCGATGCGCAAACTGCTTACGTTCTCAGTATTGGCAATGGTGCAGCGTCGCGGATTTACAAAACGACTAACAGTGGCGCGACGTGGACCTTGCAATTCCAGAACAAAGATCCAAAAGCGTTTCTCGATGCGATGTCGTTCTGGGACGCGAACAACGGCATCGTCTTCGGCGATTCGATCAATGGGCAGTTCTACATTTTGCTGACTGATAATGGCGGCGAAACGTGGTCGCGTTTGGCTGTTTCACGTTTGCCGCTGGCTTTGGAAAATGAAGGCGCGTTTGCGGCGAGTGGGACAAACATCGCGGTGTTCGGTAAAACGCACGCGTGGATCGGAACCGGCGCGGGTGCGAAAGCGCGCGTTTTACGAAGCACGGATCGCGGCCGCTCGTGGGAAGTCGCGGACACGCCAATCGCCGCCGGACCGTCCACCGGAATCTTCTCGATCGCATTTCGCGATGAGAAGCATGGCGTCGTTGTAGGTGGCGACTACAGTAAAGAAAAAGAAGCTGTCGATAATCTCGCGGTAACGGACGACGGCGGCGTCACGTGGAAACTCGTCAAAGGTCTGTCGGGCTTTCGTTCCGTCGTCGCTTACGTGCCGGGCGCGAAAACTCCGGCGCTCGTCGCGCTTGGTCCATCAGGCGGCGACTACTCGCTCGACGACGGACAAACCTGGCAACCAATCGAAGGCCCGGGTTTCGACACCTTTAGTTTCATGCCTCGCAACGCCACCGGCTGGGGCGCCGGTGCAAACGGCGCAATCGGCAAACTCGTGTTCTAATAGGTCCTATAGGACCTATAGGACTTATAGGACCTATAACCCCTCAAAGGAGACCTTACATGCGAAACGTACCCCGACCGTTTGTCGCCATCGCACTGGTGGCGTCACTGCTGTTCTCGGCTGTCAGCGTCGCGGCTCAAACCCCGGCTAACGACTGGTCCAAGGTCACAGCCTTGTCATCCGGCACCAAGCTCGCTGTCAAACTAAAGAACGGCAAGACCATCAGCGGTACACTCAGCTCAGTTTCTGACAGCACACTCTCGCTGACCGCGAAAAATGCAGTCGACATCAAACGCGAGGACGTACGCACGGTTCACGAGGTTGTTAAGAAGGGATCCGCAACCAAAGCGGCGTTGATCGGCACGGGAGTGGGAGCAGGCGCGGGAGCGGCTGTGGGTGCCATCGGAGATTCAAATAACGACGACGGGTTCGAAAAACTCGACAGCGCAGCGACCGCTGGTTTAGCTGTCGTAGGCGCTGGCGTAGGAGCACTCGTCGGCTACTTCGTCGGGAGAAGCGGCAGCAAACGAGTGCTCGTCTACGAGGCGAAGTAATTCGCCTTCGGGGAGAGGAACGTTATTCGGTCGTCTTCGTCTTCAAGGCGGCTAATTCTTTTTCGAGTTTGTCTATCTGGTTCTGCATGCCCGCTTTGATACCGGGCTCCGTCACCTTGGGCAACGCTTTCTTCAGCGCCATCAACTGGGCAGTCAAAAGCGCCTGATCCGCGGGCACGTCAACGTCTGGAGTCACGCCAGTACCTTCCCAATTGGTCTTGGTGATCGGACTGATCGCACGTCCGGTGGGCACAAACATGCCGAAGTTTTCTGTGATGCGAAAGCCGCCGCCCGGATGTGCGCCGCCGCCGGTTGTCTCGCCGATGATCGTGGCGCGCTTTAGGTTTTTAAGGTTATACGTAAACTCTTCCGCGCCGGAGAACGTGCGTTTACTCGTCAACACGTAAACGTCTTTGTTCACGTAGCGCTTTCCTGCCACTTCTTTCTTCGTCCAGAACTCATCCGTGCGGTTACCTTCGCGCCAGTAGAGATCGTTGAGGTGCACCGGCTCGGCGCCAAACAGGTACGAACAAACGAGCGCGACCATTGCCGGATCGCCGCCGCCGTTACCGCGCATGTCGAAGATCAACGCGTCGGTACCGTTGACGAAGTTCATCGCCGAGGCCACGGTGTCGGCGCCGAGATCCGGATCGAGGAAGTTTGTAAATTCGATGTAGCCGATGTTCCCGGGCAGTCGTTCGACTTTCCTGAAGCCGTGATTCATCCACGTGAGTTCGCGCTTGTTCTGTTCGCGTTCTTCCGCTGTCGGTTCGCGGCGTGGGCCACGTTCGGGAATCGGGTTGTTCGAATAACGCACGCGCAGATGTTTGTCTTTGCTGACGGCTTGCAGATCGTTCGTCAGCTTCATCGCGAATTCTTTCGCGCTGGTGACTTGATCGTATTCTTTATTACTTACTCGCTCGCGAATAGACGTTTCCATCTTCTTCGCGACTTCGGGAAAGACGTACGAGTCGTTGAGCCGTTTCAGAATTCCATCGATCACTTTCGTGCGCGTGGCGGCGTCGATCGTGAGATCCGGTTGCTCCGGCTGTTGCGCGAGAGCGGTGGTGACGGTCAGAGCGAGAGCGGCAACGGTGATGAAGACTCTCGACAACACGGATTTGAGCATTGATAGTTCTCCTTCAGTAGTAATTGCTTCTTGTGCTTTTTTGTGGCTTTAGTTGCGACTGAGCAAACCGCGAAGCAGCAGGTCAGCGATGGCTGACGTGCGCCGTTCGACTTCTTCGCGTTCGCCGAGTTCAGTGGTACTCAGGCTGTAAGGCAGCAGGCCGTTGGTTGCTTCCAACAACGCCCGCGCCGTACCTAAGGCATCTTTCATTTCAAACTCACCTGACGCGCGCCCTTCGGCGAGCACCTCGGCGAAGATCTGCGCTTCTTCCTCGAAATATCGAGCCCGCCGCGCTAGCAAGCCCGGACGCAGCGCGGCGAGCAGATCGTTGAGGCTTTGCGTATAGTGCTGAATGCTGTCGAAGCGGAACAGCACACGTGCAAGCAGCATCTGGCGAATGCGCTCGAGAGCGGTGTGTTTTGAGCGCGCGATCACCGCCAGATGCTGTTGTTTCAAACGATCGACGATGCGATCGACGTGCGAAAGGACAACCTCTTCCTTGCTGTTGAAGTGAAGGTAGATGGTGCCCTTGCCGATTCCGGCTTCGGCGGCAATGTCCTCAACGGTCATTTTGCGGTAGCCAAACCTGGCGAGGAGGCGGTCAGTGGCGTCCAGAATCGACTCTCTGACAGCCTCTTTTGGTGCAATTGCGGCCATTTTTACAGTTTGACTCGTGACCAGATTCGAATTCCAGTCACTTAGACGTATCTGGGGTGGGAAAAGTTCCGGAAAAAATTTAAGCCACAAAAAAGCACAAACTCCCTTTTGTACCTCTTTGTGGCTCAGTTCCGAAATTCCTGGCTCACCATTAACCCGCGCATGCCGCCGTCCATGATGCCGATGCCGAGGCGGCCGAATTGGGGGCGCAGGATGTTGGCGCGGTGACCGGGAGAGTTCATCAGGCCGGTGTGCGCGAGGGACAGAGTCGGCGCCAGCGCGAGGTTCTCGCCAGCGGTCAGAAATTGAACGTTTGCCTGGTGCATGCGGTCGAAGGGCGAAAGTCCTTCGGGCGTGTCGTGCGCGAAGTAGCCGCGCGCGAACATGTCAGCCGAATGACGCCGCGCGACTTCAGTCAACTCGGGATCCGGAGCTAACGGACGAAGCCCATTCGCAACCCGCTCCTGATTCACGAGATCGAGCATTTGTTTTTCCAGGTCAGGACGCGGACGCGTGGTCGCGACTTTAAACGGCAACTCGACGCGTTCGTCTGAGTCAGGACGAATCGTCAGCAGGTTAAATGTGCGGCTAATCGCCTCACCAAAAACCGGACGAAGCTGACCTTCAAGCCGCTCCGCGTAAACAGAAAGACGATTCGCGATGAAACTCTCGCGCGTGCTCACACTCAAACGTTCGCTAAGCGGCAACGCCAGCAGCAGCGCGGAAAGAATCGCCGCCACGATCAAACCGTTAACAAATCCTGGCAACAGCCCGAGCGCTTGATTAACCGGCCGCTCCTGAATGTCTTTTGGTAGACGCGTGAGAAGCGCGTGTCCGACGAGATGAACAACAATCGAAACGAATATACCGATCGTTATGAACGCAATCGGCTGGTCCCAAACCTCGGACCACAGATCGATGTGCGGACCCAGCCAACGCGCAACCGGTTGGTAGTAACGCAATCCCGCAAGCAGACTCAACACCCATCCCGCGAGGTCCAGCACACCATGCACAAACCCGCGACGATAGCCGTTGATCAGACTAAGAATGATGACTGCTACGAGCAGTAGATCGATCGCACTGAAGCTCACAAAAACACACCTTACTAAATGATGAACAGATCATCCAATCTTTCGCAGTTCAAAAACCTCAATGCTTACTGAGTTTTTGGACTGGTTCGTTGGATGTAACGCGCACTTGTTCTCCGTTGTTCGCAAATTTCTAAAGAGAAATACCCTTTTACAAATTGGAACACCATTCGCGTTCGCGAAAACAGGCCCAGTCGTCTCCCCTTCAAGGTGTAGGTGAAACAAAAACACGGAGAACACAATGAGCAACACCAACACTATTCGCGTCTCATCTCTAGCTTCGTTTCTTGTTTTAATACTAATGACCGTTACGAGCTACGCTCAGTCCGGTGGCTCAACTATCCGCGGCACCATCACCGACATGAATGATGCCGCAGTCGCCGGGGCAACGGTTACCATCACGGATCCGGAAAAGAACTTCAGCCGGACTCAAACAACGAATCAGGACGGCGGCTACGTCTTCAATGCCATTCCGCCGGGCACCTACCGGCTCGAGGTCACTGCCAACGGCTTCAAGACCGCCGCGGCCTCCGGTCTGGTCGCGCTCGTAGATACGTCGACTGAGAAAAACGTGAAACTCGACGTCGGCGCTGTTTCCGAAACGGTTGACGTTACCGCAGGCGCGGAAGCGGCGATCAACACCAGTGACGCCAGTCTCGGAAATTCATTCGAACGCAAACGCATCACTGAGCTGCCGCTAAACGCGAACAACGTCGTTGGTCTGTTGTCGCTGCAACCCGGCGTTACCCGCAGTGGTTTCGTCAACGGCGGCCGCGCCGATCAGTCGAACATCACGCTCGACGGCGTTGACGTCAACGAACAGCAGGACGGCCTCGACGTCATCACTGACGAAGCGTTTGCGAGCGTGCTGCGCGTCACACGCGATTCCCTTCAAGAATTTCGCGTAACAACAACTAATCCAAACGCGGAACAGGGACGTTCGTCCGGTGCGCAAGTTTCACTCGTGACGCGTTCCGGTTCTAATCAATGGCACGGATCGTTGTTTGAAATTCATCGCAACACCGTCACCACCGCAAACGATTTCTTCAATAACGCAGCAGGTGTCGAACGCCCGCAGTTGCTTAGAAACATTTTCGGCGGTTCGGTCGGTGGCCCCATCAAGAAGGACCGCGCGTTCTTCTTCTTTACTTACGAAGGTTTTCGCGAAGCGACCGCAACGTCGGTCGTGCGTGAAGTGCCGCTGCCGACATTGGGCCAGGGCATCGTTCGTTATCGCACCGAAAGCGGCGCGAGCGATCCCGGTTGTCCAGCAGGAACTCCAGCCGGCGTGAACTGTCTCACGCCACAGGAAATCATCGACACTTACGCAGGCGTCGGCGCGGCTCCCGGCATCAACCCGGCCGCGCTTGCATTTCTGGCGTCCGCGTCACAGCGCTATCCGGTGAACGACAACACCGTCGGCGACGGCTTGAACACGGGCGGTTTTCGTTTCAACGCTCGCACGCCGACCGAGTTGAACACCTACATCGCTCGCTTCGACTTCAACCTGACCAGTCAACAAACACTTTTCGTTCGCGGCAACTACCAGAACGACACGGTGACCCGCGCGGTCTACGCCAATTCTGATTGCAGCACCGGCGGAGACAATATTCAGTGCTTCCCGGATACGCCGCCGTTGACCACCTGGAACCATCCAAAAGGCATAGCCATCGGCCATGTTTGGACCATTTCACCCACGCTCGTCAACCGTTTCAACTACGGCTTGACGCGCGCGTCGTTTACCCAAAACGGGGACTCGAACGAGAACAGTATCAACTTCCGGTTCATCTTCTCGCCTCAGTCTTTCCAACGTACGCTGAACCGCACGACTCCGGTGCACAACTTCGTGGACGACATTTCATGGGTCCGCGGCACGCACACGTTTGGCTTCGGCGGCAACGTTCGCCTCATTACCAATAACCGGCTTTCGTTCGGACCGTCGTTTGATGACGCGGTCATCAATCCGTCGTTCTACAACGAGTCCGGCGACGTTCTGCTCCAGGGCTTTGAAGACTTCCAAAGCGGAAACGACTTGCGTGATGCACTCGCTTCGGTGATTGGCCGCTATTCGCAGTACAGCGCCAATCTCGTCTACGACGCCAGCGGTCAACTCCAGTCCGTGGGCACGCCGAGCGATCGCGCATTCGCCACGCAAGAGTACGAAGGCTACTTCCAGGATTCGTGGCGCATGCGTCCGAACTTCACGTTGAACTACGGTATTCGTTGGTCCACCTCGACGCCTGTTTACGAGAAGAACGGTCTTCAGGTCGTGCCGAACGTGAACCTGACCGACTACTTCAATCAACGCGTCGCGAGTTCCAACGCGGGCGTTCCCTTCACTGATCCGATCACGTTTGTGCTCGGCGGCAAAGCCAACAACGGTCCCGGCTATTACAAACAGGACTGGAACAACTGGGCGCCGTCAGTCTCGTTCGCGTGGTCGCCTGACTTTGGTGATAACTTCGCGAGCAGGGTTTTCGGACGTAGCGGCAAGAGCGTCGTCCGAGGCGGTTTCCGCGTGACTTACGACCGCATCGGCAGCGCGTTGGCTGTGAACTTCGATCTGAACAACCTCGCGGGTTTCACTTCAGCTCGCAACATCAACGCGAACACGTTTGACGTAATTCCGGGTGAACTTGGACCGCTGTTCAACGGTCCCAATCCCGACGTTCGCTCGTTGGAATTCCCGGGTTCGAGTAGTCCGATACCACCGAGCCTCCAGTTTCCACTGACAGTTGCCTCGGATGAAGATCAACGTATCGAAACGTCTTTGGACCAGGGCATCACGACGCCATACAACTACAGTTTCAACTTCTCGTATGGCCGTGAGCTTGGCAAAGGACTGGCGTTCGAAGCGAGTTATGTCGGGCGCTTTGCGCGCAAGATTCTCGCCTCGCGCGACATCATGCAGTTGAACAACATCCGCGATCCGCAGTCGGGCTGGACTTACTACCAGGCGATCAACTTCCTGCTCGATAAGCGCTATGCCGGCGTTCCGATCACGGACGTGCCGGAAGTCGCTTTCTTCAACAACCTGTTCCCGAACATGCCCGAGTGGTGGGGCGACACTTCGTTGACTCCGACTCAGGCAGCCTACGCGTTCGTCGCGCCGGAAGTTCTCGGCGGTGCCGAAGTGAGCGACTACACGTTCCTGCAATTGCTTTGGGACGATGCTCCTGGCTGCACGACGTGCCCGTTCGGCGGTGGACCAGCGCGGTTCAACAACATGTTCTATCAACCGCAGTTTGGCGCTCTGTCGGCGTTCTCGACGATTGGCCGCTCAAACTACAACTCGTTACAACTCAGCTTGCGCGAGCGGCTGCGTGATGACGTGACCTTTGACTTCAACTACACCTACGGTCATTCGTTCGATAGCGTATCGGGTCTCCAAAATGCGACCAGCTACGGCACGGGATTCATCGTCAACGCGCTCGATCCCGAGGCGAACTACGCCAATTCCGATTTTGATGCTCGCCACATCATCAACGCGAACTGGGTCGTGGGACTGCCAATCGGACGTGGCAAAAAGTTCCTGACCAACACCGGCGGTGTCGTCAATCAAATCCTGGGTGGCTGGCAAACGACGGGTATTTTCCGTTGGAACAGCGGCCTCCCGATCCAGACGCCATTCGATTGCTGTGTTTGGGCCACGAACTGGAACGTGCAGTCGAACGGCGTTCGTGTTACTCCGGTTCAATCTTCGCCGACTGCTAACGGCGCTAACGGCACGCCGAATATCTTCAGCGATCCGACCGCCGTCTATCACAGCTTCAGACCGGCGCGTCCGGGTGAGGTCGGCGATCGAAATGTGTTGCGCGCGCCGGGTTACATCGCGCTCGACATGGGACTCTACAAATCGTTCCGGTTGCCGTGGGAAGGTCACGCGCTGCAATTCCGTTGGGAAGTTTTCAACGTCACCAACACGCAGCGGTTTGACGGACTCACGATTTCGGACCTGAGTTTGGGTAGCGACCCGTTCCTGGGCGGCAATCCCAACTCAGACTTTGGACGCTTCACCTCCACGCAGGCCCCGCTCAACGAAACCAAGGCGGGACGCGTGATGCAGTTCGCGCTGCGTTACACGTTCTAGGCGGAAAGCAATCCGCAGATTACACAGAGGTGGAAAAAAGGTAACGCCGCTTCGTTAACTTAAAACGAAGCGGCGTTGCTCTAAGCTCTTCCTGCCGAAGTTAAGTATTAAGCCGGTGTGGTAACCGGTGATCTTCAAATAGTTAATGAGCTGAGATTCTTCAATCCGGCTGAGTTGACCCAGAGCCTTCAGTTCAACGATCACAGCTTCAAAGCAAATAAAATCAGGTCGATATTGGCAATTCAACTGACGGCCTTTGTAGACGACCGGAAACTTTAACTCACGGTTATAAGGTATCCCGCGAGTGTGCAATTCAACAGCAAACGCTTCCTGATAGACTAACTCCAGAAAGCCACAGCCGAGCTGACGGTGCACTTCCATCGCAGCCCCAATGATCGCATAGGTTCTGGGATCGCGTTGCGTGAGGTCACTCATCAAAAAACTCCTAAGGTGAAGTTAGGGCGTTCGCACTTGATTCTCTCACAAATCTGCGTAATCTGTGGATTGCCAAAATGCTACAACTCCTCAGCATTTCCAACATTGCGCTGATCGATGATCTGCGGGTGGAGTTTGACGGTGCGTTGAACTTGCTCACGGGTGAGACGGGCTCGGGAAAGTCGATCATCGTCGATGCGCTTGGCGTTCTGATCG
>DATEHX010000164.1:0-10221 GCA_035279345.1 Pyrinomonadaceae bacterium
ATCGCGTCGAGGAGCAGGGCGAGCGAGTCGATCAATTGCTGACGGAGATCGAGAGCGAGTGGGAAAAGAAAGGAAATGCTGGCTAGCGAAAATAGGTCCTATTGGATCTATAGGTCTTATAGGACCTATTAAAGTCTCCCCGCTAGCCGAGAACTGCAATTATGCTTAGTCAAGTAGTCGAGCTGATCGAGGCAAAACGTCGTTTCGCGATCACCTCACATATTCGCCCCGATGGTGACAGCCTCGGATCATCACTCGGTCTCTATTGGTTACTGCGTGCACTGGACAAGGACGTGGAAGTTATTATGCGCGATCCAGTACCGCACGCTTATCAGCAACTCCCTGGCGCCGCTGACGTTCGCGTGATGCCTGCTGTCGACCCTTCGTATCACGCAGTGTTCGTGATCGAGTGTTCCGACATCACCCGTCCCGGATTGATCGATCTCGAGAAGCAGTTTGTCGTCAATATCGATCACCACTCAACGACCGCACTCTTCGGCAGCATCAACTGGATCGACTCCACCGCCTCCGCGGTTGGTGAGATGATCTATAACTTGTGCAAAGCCACTGGGGTGCGCGTGACGAAAGAGATCGCCGAATGTGTCTACACGGCGCTGATCACCGACACCGGATCGTTTCACTACTCAAACACGACCGAACGCACGTTCAAAGTCGCATCGGAACTGGTGCGGACAGGCGTGAAGCCGGCGAAAACCGCGGAAGCAGTGTTTGCGAGTTATCCGTGGAGCAGGATCGAGTTGATGGGTGCGGTGCTTTCGACCGCGAAGCGTGACGAAAGTGGACGCGTCGCTTGCATGCGGCAGTCAATCGAAATGGCGCATCAGGCACATGCGTCTGATGAAGACGCGGACGGATTTGTTAACTATCCGCTGACGGTCGGCGAAGTTGAGGCGGTGGCATTGCTGAAGGAGTGTGAACCCGGCGTTTATCGCACAAGTCTTCGTTCGAAAGGCGATGTGAACGTCGCGAAGGTCGCGGAGAAGTTTGGCGGCGGCGGTCATCGCAACGCCGCGGGATGCACGTTGCGCGGAAGCTGGGAAGAAGCCGAGACGGTGATTGTCGGTCTGTTGCAGGATGCAGTTAAGCGCGCAGACCGGCTGAACGACATCACTGAAGACGCGCTCAGGGAATCCGTAGCGTAGACGCCAGTGGTCAAAGAGAAGAAGTACAAGTGGCGCCGCGAGGATTATCAGGAGAACACGCGTGGGCTCCTCATGGTCCATACCGGCAACGGTAAAGGCAAAACCACCTGCGCGCTCGGTCTGATGATGCGCGCTGCCGGACGCGGTTTGAACTGCTGCATGATTCAGTTCATGAAATCGCGCAACGATCGTTACGGCGAGCACGAAGCCGCGGAGAAGCTCGGCATCGAAGTCCACACGATGGGTGACGGCTTCACCTGGGACACCAAAAACCCCGAACAAGACATCAAGACGGCTCGCGACACCTGGGCCTTGTGCGTCGAGAAACTGCGCTCGGGCGATTACGACATGCTGGTGTTTGACGAATTGGTCTATGTGTTGAGTTACAAAATGTTACCGGTGGAGGAAGTGGTCGCCGAGTTTCGTGCGATTCGGGCCGCTCAACCGGCATTGCACATTGTCGTGACGGGCCGGGACGCGCCCCCTGAGCTAATCGAAGCCGCGGATCTGGTTACGGAGATGACGGAGATAAAACACCCGTTCACCGCCGGAATCCGGGCGCAACAAGGAATCGAGTTTTGAACCAAAGATTTACTCTCAAGTACACGGTCGGAATATTGTTTGTCCTCATGGCGGCTTGCTTTACTGCCGCTGCTGATCAGACGACACCGGAGACAAACCTGAGCGGCACTTGGGCCTCAGACGACGGAACCACGTTGGTGATAACGCAACAAGGACCGGAAATCAAAATTAAAGAGACGCGAAAAAACGGCGCTTGGGAGCTGACTTATTTCGCGGACGAACGGGGCGAGACCAACCCCGCACGAGGCGAAGCAGGGGAATTGAAATCCACCAGTAGGTGGCGTGACGGTCTCCTCATTGTGACGTATTCTCTGCCGCCAACCAGAAACAGCAGATATCCCGTTAAAAACGAGCGAATCGACGCGTGGGGAATATCGCGCGACGGGAAGAAATTAACGCACGCGAGGTCTTTTACTCATTTGCCCTCCACCTTCGATCCGAGCAGCAATCCGGGCGCAGCACCGCGAGGTCCGGCTGTTCTCAGCGCTCCGATAAGTTGGAAGGAAAAACGAACGTTCAAGAAAGTCGCCTGACGCAGCGCGGGTTGAGATTCGAAATCGTCAACCCTTTGTGCTAACCTTCCCGCCATTCCTATGGCTTGGTTCAATAAGAAAAATAAGCGCATAGAAGCTGTTCCCCCGGAAGAGCGAGTGGTGAAGACTGAAAACGTCTTCGTCAAATGCGACGACTGCGAGGCGCATCTCTTCAAAGGCGAACTCGACGACAATTTCCAGGTCTGCAAACACTGTAGCCATCATTTCCGCATCGGCGCGCGCGGGCGGCTGGAATTGCTGTTTGACGAAGGCAAATATGAAGAGCTCGACAGCGAGGTGACGTCGATCGATCCGCTCGAGTTTGTCGACAGCAAGCCGTATTCGGACCGTATCAAACAAGCGAAGAAGTCCACGGGTTTACCCGAAGCTGTAATAAACGGCCGCGGCACGGTCGGCGATCATCCGGTTCTTTGCAGCGCGATGGACATGTCGTTTATCGGTGGTTCGATGGGCTCCGCTGTAGGCGAGAAAGTCACGCGGCTGATCGAACGCGCGATGCGCGAGCACAGTGCGGTGGTGATCTTCTCTGCTTCCGGCGGCGCGCGCATGCAGGAAGGCACGCTGTCGTTGATGCAAATGGCCAAGATATCCGCGGCCCTCGCGGCTTTGGATGAAGCGCGTCTGCCGTTTATCTCGGTGTTGACCGATCCGACGACCGGCGGTGTGACTGCGAGTTTCGCGATGCTCGGAGACGTGATCATCGCCGAGCCGAAGGCCTTGATCGGATTTGCCGGTCCACGAGTGATCGAACAGACCATCCGGCAAAAACTGCCAAAAGACTTTCAACGATCGGAGTTCCTGCTCGACCACGGCATGGTCGACGCGATTGTCGACCGGCGCGAGCTGCGTAATCAGATCATCAAGTTGTTGAACTTCATGATGAATCCCGAGATTCACGGCGAGTCGGACATCGAACGCGCCCGGCGCCGCGCAGCCTCCAGAAGCTAAGCCACGGATTTTGGTGGATGCAGTTTGACGAAGCGGTTCAGTATCTCCTCTCACTCGGGCACGAGACGTTAGCGATCAAGCTGGGCCTCAGAAATACCGAACTCCTCCTGCAAGCACTCGACAGTCCCGAACGCTCATTCACGTCTGTTCAAATCGCCGGTACAAACGGTAAAGGTTCGACGGCGGCGATGCTGGATTCGATCTGCCGCGCCGCGGGCATCAAAACGGGCCTCTACACTTCCCCGCACCTCGTCTCGATCACTGAACGCATTCGCATTTCCGGTTGCGACATAACGCCGGAAGACTTTGCGCTACACGCGACGACCGTTCGCGCAGTCGCGGAAGATTTGCTCGTACGCAAGGAAATCGAAGCGCTCCCGACGTTTTTCGAGCACGTGACCGCGATTGCGTTACTCGCGTTCCGTGAAGCTGGTGTCGAATTAGCGATTCTCGAAACCGGTCTCGGTGGCCGACTCGATTCAACCACAGCGGCGAAGGCAGCTATCGTCGGTATCACGCCCATCGCGATGGACCACGAAGAGTATTTGGGAAATACCCTCACGAGCATCGCGAGTGAGAAAGCGGCCGTGATTCGTCCCGGTGTGACCGCTGTCATCGCCGAACAACCACCCGAAGCTCTCAAGGTTTTGTTAGATCGGTCCGTGGAAGTCGGTGTCACTCCGTGGCTTGAAACAGACAAAGATTCTTACAAAGATTTCCGGCTCAATTTACATGGTGCGCACCAAATTCAAAACGCATCCGTCGCGATTCGTCTGGCCGAAGCACTTAACATTTCACGAGCGGCCATTATCCGTGGTTTGGAAACCACGCGACACCCCGGCCGGCTCGAATTCATTGGTCCATTCCTACTCGACGGCGCACACAATCCCGCCGGAGCTCAAGCCTTGCGCAACTACCTCGAAGAATTTGGCGGTCGCCCGTTGACGTTGATCTTCGGCGCCATGCGCGACAAACGACTCGATCAGATCGCCGAAATCCTGTTTCCCATCCCCGACTGCCTGATACTGACGCCGATCGACAATCCCCGGTCTGCTACGGTCGAAACACTCGCGGCACTCGCGCACAGGCAAGTAATTAAAACCGCCTCCAGCGCCGAAGCCCTGCGCGTCGCTATCGCTCAAACACCAAAAGATGGTTTGATCTGTGTTACCGGATCGCTCTACTTAATCGGCGAGACACGTCCGATGATTTTGAAACTAGCGGAAGAACAGCATGACGACGCCACACCACGAACTACCAAAAACAATTAGCAGTCAGAAAATCTTCGCCGGCCGCGTGTTCAGCGTGACTGTCGACACCGTACGCGAAGGCGAACTCACGTATCAACGCGAAGTGGTCCACCACGGAGGCAGCGCGGTTATTGTGCCGGTGTTTGACGACGGCACGGTCGCACTCGTCAGACAGTATCGCCATCCGGCCGTGCGCTTTCTGCTCGAAGTTCCCGCCGGAACGCTCGCCGACGGCGAACGTCCGGAATACGGCGCCGAACGCGAACTTCAGGAAGAACTCGGACTCGTCGCCGGGCGCATGGAGAAGCTGACGGAGTTTTTTGTCTCGCCCGGTTTTTGTGAAGAGAAGATGTGGGTCTATCTCGCGACCGAACTCGTGCAGGGAAAACAACAACTCGAAGACGACGAGATACTCGACGTCGTGCGGCTGCCGATTTCAGAAGCGCTGGAGATGATCACGAGCGGCGAGATTCAGGACGCAAAAACGATCATCGGTCTAATGCTTGCTGCGCCGAGAATCGGCGCGTCTATGTTCGAGACTGACTATCCGGCCGTTTAAGAGTTCATCTGTATCATCCGTGGTAAACTCGCTCGGTGATCACAAACGAGCCTTCAACACAACAGACACCGCTGCCCACCGAGCCCGCAGGTCTGCCGGAACAGCACATAGACAACACGCTGCAACCCCTCTCCTCCGCGCCAACCAATGGCCGGTGGTACGACTGGTTCAAGCTGGCCAAAGCATTCATGCTGTGGGTTGCCAGCATCCTTTTGCTGGTCGCGGTGCAATTGGTCTTTGTGTTGCCGTATTTGATTTATCTCCGCGCGACTACTGGTGAACTGAACCTCGCGATTTTGGAGAGTGACAAGATCGCGGCTTTTCTTCAAATCATCGCCGTGCTGCCGACGCATCTACTGACGCTCGGCTTGATTTGGCTCATCGTTACGGAAGGACGGAAGTATCCGTTCTGGAAAGCCGTCGGGTTCGAGTGGCCGGAGAATACCCGCCCGGGCATGGTCGTACTGCTCTCCTCCGGGATTGCGGTTGTGTTATTGGTGCTCGGCGGCCTGGCAACATGGAAGTGGGGCGGCAGCAAGACGCAGATCGACCTGCTCGTGGAGAGTTCCGTCGCAGCTCGTATTGCGACCGCGTTCGTGGCTACGTTTACTGCGCCGCTGGTGGAAGAACTGATCTACCGGGGCGTGTTCTATTCCGCACTCGAGCGCACGCTCGGCGTCGTCATCGGGGTTTTGGTGGTGTCGCTGCTGTTTGCCGGCGTTCACGTGTTCCAGTACAAAGACAACCTCGCGGTAATTGGCGTGATCACGCTGCTGAGTTTCACCTTGACGATCGTGCGCGCTTACACGGGCAAGGTGCTTCCCTCGTTCATCATCCATCTCGTCTTCAACGGCATCCAGGGAATAATCATCGCGCTTTCGCCGTTCATCAACTTTGGTTCGAACTAACGCCGATGGCCGCGAACTATGACGTAGTCGTAGTGGGCGGCGGTATTGGTGGCCTAACGGTGGCCGCATTG
Source organism: Pyrinomonadaceae bacterium (assembly GCA_035279345.1). Lineage (GTDB taxonomy): Bacteria > Acidobacteriota > Blastocatellia > Pyrinomonadales > Pyrinomonadaceae > PSRF01. The sequence continues at coordinate 6,036 of DATEHX010000164.1, forward strand.
CTCGCGGCGCGTGGGGTTGGTACGTGTGTGCTTGAGCGGCAGTCGCAGGTTGGTGGATGTGTTGGACGCGTCGAGTTTTCTGGGTATGAATTCGAGCCGGGGATGGGCGTTTACACGTCCTTTGGAGTTGGTCAGATTTATGAGCGGATTTTTGCGGAGTTGCCCGTTGAGGTTTTGAAGACTTCGCTGATTACGCAACCGTATGTTGTGCGATTGGCGGACGGCACGAACGTTAGGTTATTTCGCGACGAGAGTTTCTTTGATGAGTTGGCGGCTGTGTTTCCTGAGTGTGCCGATCGTGCGATTGAGTTTTACCGAAAGCCTGTACTGGAAGATCTCAGCGCCATCTCACCGAGGTTCCAATCATTTATAGACTCACAACTCCGCGCAACTTTGCACCCTTCAAGACTACGCGAACCGCTTTATGCAATCGATGGCGGACCCGCCGCGCTTGCGGAGCGTTTGGCTGAATCGATCAAGCGAAGTGGCGGTTCGGTCCGGCTAAACACTCCGGTGCTCCGGCTTGCCTACGATCAGTCGGGCGCAGCGATTGGCGTCGATTTGTTGAACGGCGAACGAGTCACTGCCACGAAGGCAATCGTCAGTAACCTGACGATCTGGGACACGTACGGCAAACTCGTGGGACTAAACCGCACACCACCCGAGATCAAAAAGCAGCTCAACACGCTGTCAGGCACTGGGGCTTACGTGGTCTACGCGACAATTGAAGGAGCTGCCGTAAAACGCCTGCCGGGCGAACGAATGCTCGTCGCCACAACACCCAGCGATGAAAACGACGAATGGTTTTCAGAGATCACGCTCGCGGTTTACGACGGAACAGTTACACTCAAATCAGCCACGGACGTGAACGACTGGTTCACCTACCATGCCAGTGAAGAAGACTTCGAAGAATCAGACCAGGCAGCTTTGGAACGTTTCTGGACCAAACTCCACGCCGCCCTTCCCGAACTCGGCTCCGGCATCGAGATCATCGAAACCGCCAACCCGCGAACCTACTACGACCAAACCCGCCGCAAACTCGGCATGGTGATGGGCCTCGAACGTTCATCCGGTCTTCAATCCCTTAAAATCCCCTCCCCTCAGGCCGTACTCCCGAACCTCTTCATGGTCGGCGACACCGTCAGCCCCTTCCCCGACCTAAGCTCAGTCGCCGAAACCGCCCTTTCGGTCGCCGACACGCTCAAAACAAAACGCTAGACACCTCCCAATTGTCCAGTGTATACATGCAACAGACAATATGTACGTTACCGTAGACGAACGCGACGCGCGGCCGCTGTATCAGCAGCTAGTGGATGAGATCAAAACCCTGATCGCCCGGGGCGAACTCACGGAAGGAACGCTCCTCCCACCGGTGCGCCAAGTGGCGTCGGACCTCGGCGTGAATCTCAATACAGTCGCTTTTGCTTATCGAAGACTGCAAAATGAAGGGTTGATCCGAGTGAGACACGGTTCCGGCGCGGTGGTCATCTCTCAAACACTCAAAGACAAGCCGGACGACCGCCTGCGGGCGCAACTTAGGACAGCATTGACGCAGTTAATCCTTGCCGGATTAAAACCGCCGGAAATCAAATCTCTCATCAATGAAGAGTTGGATGAACTGCTGAAGGAAACCAGACGTTAGGGGCCACAGATGAACACGGATTAACACAGAGAAGAAAACTGTTTAAGCAGTCTGTGTTAGTCCGTGAAATTCGTGGCCGATTACCGCTGGCCGGGCATCTTCTCCAGGTTCTTGCGCGGCATCGGATTGCCGGTGTCCGGATTGATCATCCGCGGCTCTCTGCCGCCGAAACCACCGCTCGCGCCACCGTTTCCAAATCCGCCACTCGACGGCGGGTTTGGTGTTGCGGGCCTGCCACCACCACCGGATGCGCCCGGATATGGCTGACTGCCACCGTTCGAACCACCACCGACAGACGGGTTATGCGAGCCGTTCGAGCCGCCGGTATAGGCCGGTGGGTAATAAATCGACGTGGAATAAGAACCACCGTATGGTGAACCCCAACCGTAATAGAACGGCAGGAACGTGTAGCAACCGCTGCGGGCGTTGAAGAACCACACACCCAAGCCACGATTGGAAAACGGATAGCCGAAACCGTTGTAGGAATTAAGCGCGGTGGTGAGCATCCGGTTGGTGATGCGGCTGTTTGCTTGCGCCAGCGTCTTCGCCCGCTCTTTGCTCCAAACCTCGACCTCGTCTTTGACTTTCTTCTCCTGGTCGTTCAGTTTGGCGACCGAAACGTTTGTGGCGCTGAAAACGACCTTGTTCCCGCCCTTAACCTTCGTGTGCGAATCGCTCAGGATCACGCGGCCTTTGCGAACGATTAGTTCGGTCGCGTCTTCCGGCACAACGTTCAGGCGATAGAGTCCCTGGCGAACGATGGCCAAACGCGTGTGCGGCGTGCTGATGCCGATATTTAGTTCGAGACCGTCCGCGCCGGTAGCTTCGACGATGGCCGTGCCCCGTAAAAGCCGAATTTCCAGTGTCGACAGAGAATTGTCGGAGAGTTCGACTTCCGAGTTACCTCCAACACGCAGGTAGGAACCCGGATTGAGAAGGATTTCAACCCGACCGTCGTACGCCGTGCGGACGCGGTCGCCGGAGTTTAGATCGTCCGTGATCATCAGTTGATCCCAGCCGGAATCGCCGCGCGAGTTCACGGTGGCGCCGCCGGTGATGGCGTTAATTCCGCCTGCTCTGGCCGAAATAACGAACTTTTCGCGGTTTTGAGCAAAGCTCACAATCGAACAACAGAGTATGAGTGCGACTGAGAGAATGGAAAGCTGTGGGAGGTAGAAACTTTTTCTCACGGAAAGATCCTCCGAATTTGAGACTGATTAGGGGTGGCCGGTTAATCTCGCGAGCATTATAGTCCGACGCCAGCCATTTACAAGCTTTTCAGCCACAAAGAAGCACAAAAACCACAAGGGAAATTTAGGAAGTTACTGGCTGGGTTCGGCGAGCTTGGCGTGGTAGCCGCGTTTTGTTCTGGCGAAGAGATCGCGACGGTTGCTTAACTCCACTTCAACCGATCGCCATTTGCCGTCGAGCGACTTGTTTGAAGGACTATAACCGATGCTGTAGACGGTGCTGAGATCGCGCACGACCTGCGCGTACACCGCATCGAGATCTTTTAGCTTCGCGGCGCGATACATCGTGGTCCCGCAAAGCGTCGCGAGTTGGCCCAACTGATCGCGAGCCTGCGCGTACGCTGCGCGCGGCACGTGATAACGCTTCACGTTCTCTTCTTCCGTGTCCAGATAAATCGGGAAGATGATGCTTTCCGACTGGCGGATGCTCTCGAGCAGTTTTTCAAACGGAGTGCGCGATCCTGGACCAGGCACGTCAGGCAACGCGTTATCGATCCCGTCCGTCATCACCACCACCGCACTGCGCCGCAATCCCCCACCGTTGCCGATCAAATCGCGCAGCACGTAGTCGAGCGAGTCCCAAAAATTCGTGCCGCCGATCGCTTCGTCCATATCGTCAATACTCTTTTTCAACTTCTTTCGATCGAGCGTGAACGACGAATAGAGCGCGGGCCGATCGGTGAACGTCACGAGCGCGATGCGATCGACGTCGCGCGCGGCATCGACGAAGCGTTTCGCCGAGTTGCGAATCATCTTCAGGTTCTTGGAGTTTGAGCCGGAAAGATCGAGCAGCAGCACGAGATCAAACGGCGCATCAGCCGCAGCGAAGAACGTTATTTCCTGCGGCACGCCGTCTTCGAGTATGCGAAAGTCTTTCTGGTCGAGTAACGGCGCCGACGTGTTAGCCGAGAAACCAAGCACACTGACTTTCAAATCGACGAGGTCCGAATCGATGCGAATCGTTTCGAGAGTTTCCTGGCCACGAACGTCACGCACAGACACGGATAGGATGAAAGCAGCTAAGAAGAGAACTATTGAAAGTCTAGTTCGCATAGTAGCCACGCTTGCCACGAGGCACGGCGTTTGGGCGATCAACTCCGATACGTATTGCGCGCCAGCGTCCATCACGCGCGCTGTTTGCGGGTTTGTACGCCAAACTATATACCGTTCCGAGGTCCGCGACCACCTGTTCGTACGCTCCGGCGAGATCCGTGAGACGTTCGACCGGAAAAAAGATCCCGCCGCCCGCGTCCGCCATCTCCTTCATTCGATTGTGACCCATCTCGAATGCTTC
>DATEHX010000165.1:0-8084 GCA_035279345.1 Pyrinomonadaceae bacterium
GACGGCACTGTCTACAAGGAATACTACGGCAGCGGCTGGCAGAAAGGACTCACCACATCAAGCGAAATATGGTCCGGCGGCGTGAAGCAGAAGTGGAGCACGACAGCCTGGACACAGGACAACACAGCGCTTGGCTATGAACTTAATCCGCGCGTCACGGAAACAAACGTTTACGACGTGAGCAATAATCGCCGCCGCGTCGTGATTGAATATGGCCCGTACGCGCAGTGGGGTCTGCCCTATGGTGTGCGTGAGTATGCCACAGATGGCACGACCGAACTCCGTCAGACCTGGACTGACTACAACCTGAGCCAGGCTTATCTCGACCGCCGCATTATTGGGCTGGTATCACAGGTCCACGTCTCAAACGTGGCGCAGTGGCAGAGCAAGACCAGTTTCACCTACGACGACCCGGCGCGGCTGCAGGCCACGCCTGCCGCAGCCACGCAGCACGATGCTGCTTACAACGGATCTTTCACAACGCGTGGCAATGTGACCTCAGTCTCGCGCTGGGATGTCACCGATATCAATAACGCCACGAAGAAGCTGACCAGCTACACCAACTACTACACGACGGGCACGCCTGTCTCAACGACCGACGCTTCCGGCCACGTCAGCAGCGTCTCGTATGCAGATTCATTCTCCGACAGTGTGAATCGCAACACGTTGGCTTATCCGACCACGGTCACGGATGCGGGCGGCTTCAGTTCCCTCGTCCAGTACAACTTTGACTTCGGCGCCCCGACGCGCACGCAGTCACCCGCCCCGGCCGGACAGTCACAGGGCGCGATCCAGACCATGACCTACAACACCTTAGGTCAACTGGAACGCATCACCACCACGAACAACGGTGCTTACAAACGCTTCTGGTACGCGGGTGATTACGTCGCGAGTTACGCCACGGTGAACAATGTGGCGGACGAGTTGTATTCGATTCAGGTGGTCGATGGTTTGGGCCGCGTGATCGGCGCGGCCGGTAATCATCCCGGCAGCACGGGCGGCTATCGGCTGGTGAATACGGTTTACGATCAGATGGGCCGCGTCTGGAAACGGTCGAACCCGACGGAAGTGAGCAACGCGTGGGTGCCGAGTGGCGATGATGCGGCCGGCATCTACTACACGCAACAAACTTACGACTGGAAAGGCCGTCCTTTAGTCACCACCAATCCCGACCTCACAACGAAGACGGCATCTTACGGAGGATGTGGTTGTGCTGGTGGTGAAGTCGTAACACTCACGGATGAAGGCACGATCGCTGGTGGCGTCAGCAAACGCCGGCAACAGAAGCTCTACTCCGACGTGTTCGGACGTCCCGTGAAAACCGAGATCCTGAACTGGCAAGGCGGCAGCGTCTACTCCGCCACCGTCAACACCTACAACGTGCGCGATCAGCTAAAGCAGATACGCCAGTACGCAGGAGCGGAAGGCAGCAGCACTTACCAAGACACGACCATGACCTACGACGGTTACGGCCGCCTGAAGACCAAACACGTTCCCGAACAGAACGCCGGCACTAGCACCGTTTGGACCTACAACTCCGACGACACCATCAACACCATCACCGACGCCCGCGGCGCCATCGCCACTTACGGTTACAACGCCAGGCACCTGGTTACCTCGATCAACTACAGCGCGCCTGCCGGTGTTACCGCTACAGCCAACGCCACTTTCGCTTACGACGCGGCAGGCAACAGAACTTCAATGACGGATGGAGTCGGCACTCATTCCTATGCCTACAATCAACTCTCGCGGCTGACTTCCGAAAGCTACAACTTCACCGGGCTGAGTGGCACCTATACTCTAAGCTATGGCTACAATCTTGCCGGTGCGTTGACGAGTCTGGCCGAGCCCGCGCAGTATGGCGCTGTTGTTAGTTACGCTTATGACGCCAGTGGACGATTAACTTCGGTAACCGGCGCGGGCGGCCTCAGCGCGCAGCTTCTCACCGGAATGCAATACCGCGCGTGGGGCGGGTTGAAGCATGCCAACTATGGCGATGGACCACAGCTCAACGTCACTTACAACGCGCGGCTGTTGCCGACACGTTACGAGATGACCAACGTGTTTTTGTCTCAATTAGTTAATGGCGGCTATTTCACCGTTGGCAGTGAAAATGACTATTACGCTGACGGTCGCCTGCGCTACGCGCGCGACCTGCAAGATGGAAACTTCGATCGCGGCTTAGCCTACGACCATGCGGGCCGAATAAAAGAAGCCTATACTGGCCGTGAAGCGCGCGGCCTTGCGCCAACCAGTCCGGCAGACAATCCTTACCGGCAAAGTTACAGCTATAACGTGTGGAATAACCTGAGTCGGACCGGGAGACACTGGACCGCGCCAGTATCAGACACGCCAACATACAACAACAATCGCCGTTCGGACTGGGTCTACAACGCCAACGGAGATGTGACCTCACGAGACTCAGGCCAACGCACTCATACTTACGATGCCGCCGGGCAGCAACGCAGTTTTTACGAGGAAGGACTGGACTCTTACCCTCAGGGCCATTACATCTCGCATGAATACACCATCAACCAGACCTACGACGCCAACGGCCAAGTCGGCAAACGTGTCGAGAGCCGTCACACTGAAGATGAGAATGGCATCCTTGAGGATTACGTCGAGACTAATTACCAGTTGCGATCCACCGTTCTCGGCGGCGCCTTGATCTGTGACATCGACCAATGGGGAAACCGCGGAATCGGTCACGTATATGTGGGTGGAGAGTTGCTCGCTGACTACCAGTATTTAGCACCCAACACAATTACGACCATTCAACATCGCAATCCGACGACGGGCCAATGGGTGAAAAATGCTGTGCGAGCAGAGCCTGACCCTCTCGGTGCCGAAGCAGGCTACTCCAACCCCTACACTAATAGCCTCTCCTACGCCGAGATGATCGCAGGCGAAGGTCTCTACTATATGCGTGGCAATGCCATGGATATCCGCGGCGGCTGCGCCCTCGATGGCTTGCCCGTCCCCTGTTCGTTGGTAAACGAAGCTATAATGTCAGAGACAAGCTCGGTAGCTCTCGAGTATCAGCTCTTTGACGGCACTATTCTGCCTGAGCAAGGTAGCATCCGGCATTTCGGCGCCGGACTGGTCCTATACGATCACCCGTTTCTAGAACTCGATAATGAACCCGCAAACATTCCGTATCGGGTCGGGTGGCGCACTGGATCATCCTTTGTGAATCCGCAGGAACCTGCGAAGCCAAGTCATGACCGCGACTCTAAAATCAAACCGCAGGAGGTTTTTAGTCAGTTGACTGCGGCGCAATGTGTCGCATTGCGCAAGTTGTTAGCTCGTGAAGAAGAGTTAGGGACTATTGAGGCTGCTGCGCGTTCCCAAATAAGTTATCCATATCCTAACAACGACCGGCTCATGAACGATTTCAATAGCTCTGCTAACTCAAACATTATTCTCGATGACGGAACCCAGATAGACTTGGATTGGTGGACAACGCTCGCCGGCGTAACCACACCTGATGCGAGTATCATATCGGTGCATAACACATATGTGATTGCGAAGATGACATGGACAATCGCTAAACGGAGCACATCGGGCAACCCTGCTCCCTACCAAGACCCCGGGGAGCGCTGGGCCGTGTTTTATACTGCAGGTCATACGTCGTTCAGCAGCGTGTTTAACGAGACCTTTATGAATCGCGAGTGCGGACCAAACACACGATTTAGATGACACGACACTTGATTCTAGTAGCAATTGGCATGATTCTCCTGGCGTCACACATGGGCTGTACTCAAATCTCTATACGAAGGAACATAGAGAATGCCTTGAATTCGCTGAGATTGTTAAGAGTTGCAGAAGAGTCCTACCGTGTGAAGCTGGAACACCACAAGTATGGAACTCTGGAGCAATTGCACAAGGCCGGTTTGATCGACGCAGAACTTGCCTCGGGAACAAAAGATGGTTACCGATTCGAGCTGACTCCCTTAGAAACATCATTCAAACTAACGGCCATTCCAATCCAGTACGGGAAGACAGGTGACTGGTCCTTCTATCTTGATGAATCAGGAGTGATAAGAGGCCAGACATCGAATCGTGAATCAAATGCGCACGATCCACCGATCGGAAAACAGTGACATTCACGACTTTCCATGTCAGTCGCCGAACGACACAGGAACGGCGTAGCAGAGTTATTCACATGGCTGGCCGAACGAGTACTACACAGATCATGCACTCGCTGAGCAGTGTACAAAATGCCAGAATACGCTGCGCTATCTCGTTTCTTTTCTCCCACCGTATTTGACCCACGGTAGTCTCCATACTGGGAGCCAAGAATGTAGCGGCAAACAAACCCCGTCGTTATAAATTCAAAAGGAAAGAGGCACCATCACGTACTCAGATGGTCCCTGCAACTGACGCGGCGATCGCTTGATCAAATATCTCCAGCGCGACGTCGACGTTCTCTTTCGTCAGTATCAGCGGCGGTGACCAGCGGATCGTGTTCGTTCCGGCGCCGAGAATTATCAGGCCACGATCGAAACACGCTACCTCGATCCGATCGCGCAACTCCACCGCGGGCTTCAACGAAGTCTTGTTCTCCACAAACTCAACCCCGAGCATCATCCCCATGCCGCGTACATCACCAATACACTCGTACTTCGCTTTCAACTTTTCCAATCCCGCTTTTAGATAATCTCCGACTTCCGCCGAATTCTGCACCAAGCCCCCTTCGAGCAGCTCGATCGTCTTCAACGCCGACGCGATGCAAACCGGATTTCCACCAAACGTCGACGCATGCGCGCCGGGTTTCCAGTTCATCAGATCCGCACGAGCGACACACGCACCAATCGGCAAGCCCGAACCGATACCCTTCGCGATGCACACAATGTCAGGCTTCACATCGTAATGCTCGCACGCGAACATCTTGCCCGTGCGTCCCATGCCGCTCTGCACTTCGTCGACAATCAACATGATGCCGTGCTCGTCGCAAATGCGCCGCAGTCCCTGCAGAAAACCTTTCGGCGCGGGCACGTAACCACCTTCTCCCTGCACTGCTTCGACCACGATTCCCGCAACCTCATCCGGCGGCGTGGTTGTTTTGAACAACCGCTCCTCGATCCAATTCAAAGCACCCTGCGCCGCACCACCATCGCCGCAATCAGCGGCACTGAACGGATTGCGAAACTCGTTTGGATACGGCACGTGAACCACGTCGAGCGCCTGGCGTTTGAAACCTTTGCGCTGTGCGGCCTTCGATGACGTCAACGAAAGCGAACCGAGTGTGCGTCCGTGAAAACTGTTGAAGAACGCGATGAACTTCTCGCGCCCGGTCGCGTGCATCGCGAGTTTCAGAGCTGTTTCAACAGCTTCCGTACCACTGTTCGCGAAGTGCGTCTTCGTGGGCGACTGCACCGGCACGATCGCATCGAGTTTTTCCGCGAGCTCCGGCATATGACGGTAGTAATAGTCAGTGCCGCACATGTGAATCAGTTCCGCTGCTTGCTTCTGAATCGCGGCGACCACTTCCGGATGACAGTGTCCGGTGGAACAGACCGCAACGCCCGCGTTGCAATCCAGGAAGAGATTGCCATCGACGTCTTCAACCCAAACGCCGCTCGCGCGTTCGACGACGAGTTTGAACTCGGGCCGCGGATACGACGGGTTAACCCATTTGGCATCCGCTTCGATGATCTTCTTTGCGTTTGGGCCTGGCAGGGCGGTCTTAATCTCGGGCTTTCGTGGTGGTGCAATTACGCCGGTCGACATTTTCATTTCTCCCTTTATTCAAAAAGACGATGGTAGGTCGTAAAAACCGAAGTTTTTCAGACGTTATCAGAGCAGCGTTAAGTAAACAGGAAACTAATCGGCGAACAGATTCGCGCGCGATTCAAGTGGGCGATAGTGAAGTGGTTGGGGGTTCAACATACGAACGCGATTCTAGCAGTCGCGGTTTGCCTCGGACAAGGCCGGATTGATAAAGTATCGGGCCAAATCTTTAACCTGCCTGCGGAGACAAAGAACATGAAGATCCGTGTGAGACATAAGCTGTTTACCCTTGCGATTTTCGCTTTCGCTCTGTCGTTCGCCGCGGCGCCGTTCCTGACGCGTGCGACTGCCGACGGCAACGATACCAGCAACAAGAACAAGATCACTTATCCCGAAACGAAGAAGGTCGAGGTCGTCGACGACTACTTCGGCACCAAAGTGCCCGACCCATATCGCTGGCTCGAAGACGAAACTTCAGCCGAGACGAAAGCCTGGATCGAGGACCAGAACCGAGTCACGTTCGGTTATCTCGACAAGATTCCGTATCGCGAAAAGCTCAAAGCGCGGCTGACCGAACTTTACAACTACCCGCGCATCTCCGCGCCGTTTCGTCGTGGTGATACCTACTTCTTCACCAAGAACGACGGCTTGCAGAACCAGAGCGTCTACTACATTCAAAAAGGCGTGAATGGCACACCGGAAGTCTTTCTCGATCCGAACAAGTTTTCGGCTGACGGTACGTCGGTGTTGAGCGCGTTCTCCCTTTCGAAAGATGGAAAGTATCTGGCGTATGGCATCTCCACGGGCGGGTCTGACTGGGTCACGCTCAACCTGATGGAAGTCGCCACGAAACAGAAGCTCAGCGACGAGTTGCAGTGGTTGAAAGTGTCGGGCGTGTCGTGGCAGGGAGACGGTTTTTACTACAGCCGTTATCCGGCGCCGGAGAAGGGCAAGGAACTCTCCACGAAGAATCAGTTTCACGCAGTCTACTTCCACAAGGTCGGCACGCCGCAATCTGACGACGTGCTGATTTACGAAGACAAGCAGAATGCGCTGCGCTTTCACAATGTCAACACCACTGAAGATGAGCGTTTTGCGATTCTGACCATTTCGGACCGCGGCCGAGGCAAGAAAGGAAATTCGGTCTTCTACAGAGATCTGTCGAAGCCGGATTCGAAGTTTGCGCCGATCGTCGCCGAGATTGGTGATAACCGCTACAACATCGTCGATAACGTCGGCGACAAGTTTCTAGTGTTCACCGATCGCAATGCGCCGAACGGTCGCGTTGTGCTCGTCGATCCGCAGAATCCGGATGAGAAAAACTGGAAAGACGTACTGGCGGAGAGAGAAGAGCCACTGCAAAACGCCGGCACCGCTGGCGGCAAACTCTTCGCTTCGTGGCGCAAGGACGTGGCGACGCGCGCATACGTCTTCAGCCTCGACGGTAAGTTGGAAAATGAAATCGTGCTGCCTGGCGTCGGCACTGCCGGTGGCTTTGGCGGTCTGAATGACGACAAGTACGTCTTTTACAGCTTCACGTCATTCAACTTCCCGCAGACCATCTACAAATACGATATCGCGAGCAAGAAATCGACGGTGTTTCGCACGGTAGATATTCCCGGATTCAAACCCGAGAACTACGAAACTAAACAGGTCTTCTACAACAGCAAAGACGGAACGCGTGTGCCGATGTTCCTGGTCTATAAGAAGGGCCTGAAACTCGACGGTAATAATCCGACGGTGCTTTACGGATACGGTGGCTTCAATGTCGTGACCGCGCCGAACTTCAGTTCACTGCGTTTGGCACTGCTCGAACAGGGCGTCGTCTACGCTTCCGCGAATATGCGTGGCGGTGGTGAGTACGGCGAGAAGTGGCACGAAGCCGGCACGAAGCTGAAGAAGCAGAACGTGTTTGACGACTTCATCGCAGCGGCTGAATGGTTGATTGCGAACAAGTACACGTCATCGAGCAAGCTCGCAATTCAGGGCGGTTCGAATGGCGGCTTGCTGGTGGGCGCAGTTGCGAATCAACGTCCGGAACTGTTTCGTGCGGTTATCGAATCTGCGGGCGTGATGGACATGCTGCGTTTCCAGAAGTTCACTATCGGTGCAAACTGGATTTCGGATTACGGTTCGAGTGAGGCAAGTGAAGCGGAGTTCAAAGCCCTGTTAGCTTACTCACCGATTCACAACATCAAGGCTGGAACGAAGTATCCGTCGACGCTGATCACGACCGCCGATCACGACGATCGCGTGGTGCCCGCGCACAATTACAAGTACGCGGCGGCGTTGCAGGCCGGACAGGGTGGCGACAATCCGATCCTGATCCGGATCGACACCAACTCAGCGCA
>DATEHX010000166.1:0-2633 GCA_035279345.1 Pyrinomonadaceae bacterium
CAAAACCACGCGCGGCCACGGAGGGCCGCCCCTACAGTACGTTCCATGACGCTTATTAAGATTTGTGGCATCACTAATTTGGAGGACGCCGTCGCTGCGATCGCTATGGGCGCGGACGCGCTCGGTTTCAACTTTTACAAACCGAGTCCGCGTTACGTCACACCGCAAACCGCGCGCGAGATCATTGAACAACTGCCAGACGAGGTTCTCAAAGTAGGTGTTTTCGTGAATGAAGCGTCACCCGATCGCGTGCGCAGCATTGCAAACGAATCCGGCATCACAGCTCTGCAATTGCACGGCGATGAGTCGCCCGAGTACTGTAGCGAGCTTGCCGATAAGTACATAATCAAATGTCTCGCTGTATCGACTAACTTCGACACCCAGATGACTGAAGCGTATCAAGTCGACGCAATCATGTTCGACACAAAACACAACACACTCCGCGGCGGCACGGGTCGCGCATTCGACTGGTCCATCGCACAACAAGTCAGCAAGACCATCCCAAAGCTCTACCTTGCAGGCGGCTTATCACCCGAGAATGTCGCGGACGCGATTGAAACAGTCCGCCCATTTGCTGTCGATGCATGCAGTTCGCTGGAGACTATCCCCGGAAAAAAGGATCACGAACGCATGCGCGCGTTCGTGACGGCGGTGAGGAATGTTAAACCTTGAGATTGCCCACGGTTGCGGAGTATTCTAAGCCTTGCCCCAAAGCACCAAACTTTCAGATCATCCTCCCCTGATAAACTTATTTGATTCGTCGATCCCTCTAAGTGTAACCATGACTCCGCGGCCTGAAAAAGAACCCATAACCCGACCTTCAGAGCGTTTGCGCGGCCGCGTCTTATTGATCGCGGAACAGAAGCAGCCCGAGTTTGTCGATGCCATTTCTGAGCGAGGCATCGACGTTTTCGGCGTTTCAAACGGCGCTGCTGCGATGGTGTCGTTGACACGAACACGCCCGCATCTCGTCATCGCACACGCTTCGACGCGTGGCTTGCGATTCAAAGAATTGGCGAAGATGCTGGCGCAATCAGAAGATGGAATTCCGTTGTTGCTGACCGGATCCGAACATTCGACTGTGAGCCTGAGATATGGCGCGATGGTCGAAGGTGCTTTTGATTACTTCTCATTGCCCAACGAACTCGATCTTTTGATTGAGCGAACGCAGCAACTGGTGTTGCTACGACAGAAGATCGATCTGTTGCGCGCGGATGCGGATCTGGATTCGCTTACAGGTCTGGCAAATCGTCGCCGTTTTCGTGTTGCACTTGCGCGTGAAGTTGAGCGATGGCGTCGCTATCGCGTGCCATGCGCGTTGCTGATGCTCGATATCGATCATCTTAAAGCGGTGAACGACCAGTTTGGTCATCCGGTGGGCGACATGGTTATTCGCCAGATCGCGCAGACATTGAAGGAAGTCTCACGCGACAACGACACTGCTGCACGACTTGGCGGTGAAGAGTTTGCGCTGTTGCTCGCGGGTGTCGATCTTCAGCGCGCTGTTCTGGCTGCCGAGCGTTTGCGAGTCGTGTTGAGTGGAAAGCGTGTTGAAGGTGTGGGCAATGTGACTGTCAGCATCGGCGTCGCTGGCTGTCCGGAGAACGCGACGTCCGAGAGAATGCTCTATTCCGCCAGTGATGGTGCGTTGTACGTGTCTAAGAATTCGGGTCGAGATCGCGTCTCAGTAGCGCCGCCGCTGCAGGAAAAGTTGCCGGGAGTTTGAATGACCTCAATCACACAACCGGATTTGCTTGGTCACTGGGGTCAGTACGGCGGACGCTTTGTGCCGGAAACCTTGATGGCGCCGCTCGAGGAATTAACCGCCGCGTATCTCGCGAGTCGTGACGACGAATCATTTCAATCAGAGTTTCATGAACTCCTAACAAATTATGCCGGCCGGCCCACGCCTCTATTTCACGCCGCCAGACTAACCGACTACTGCGGTGGCGCGACGATCTATCTCAAACGCGAAGATCTACTGCACACCGGCGCGCACAAGATCAACAACACGATCGGACAGATATTGCTCGCGCGCCGCATGAACAAACAGCGCATCGTCGCCGAAACGGGCGCGGGACAGCACGGTGTCGCAACCGCGACGGTCTGCGCGTTGTTCGGACTCGATTGCGTCGTCTACATGGGCGCCGAAGACATGCGTCGTCAGGCGCTGAACGTTTTCCGCATGCAACTACTCGGCGCGGAAGTTCGTGAAGTGAACGCCGGCTCGCGAACCCTGAAAGACGCAATTAATGAAGCACTCCGCGACTGGGTTACAAACGTCGCCGATACTTATTACCTGCTCGGTAGTGCCCTCGGTCCACATCCATATCCGCTCATGGTGCGAGACTTTCAGAGCGTGATCGGACGCGAAGCACGCGCTCAAATTCTCGAACACGAGGGACGATTGCCTGATGTATTGATCGCTTGTGTCGGTGGTGGATCGAATTCTATCGGGCTCTTTCACCCGTTTCTTTCCGATTCAGCGATCAAAATGATCGGTGTTGAAGCCGGTGGCCTGGGTGATGAATTGGGCCAACATGCAGCGCGTTTCAATGCCGCAGGCGGTGGACGTCCGGGCGTGCTTCAGGGAACGATGAGTTACGTGCTTCAGGACAACCACGGGCAGGTCG
>DATEHX010000167.1:0-31491 GCA_035279345.1 Pyrinomonadaceae bacterium
CCTTTATTGCAGTGATCCCGGGCGCATTAGTGGTGTCGTGATTCAGGATGAACGCACCGTCGAAGTTTCTCCGGTCCTTCAAACCAGAGAGATCTGCTCTCACAATCGCCTCCGGTACAAGTTCGATCTTATGCTCGCCGCCCGTGTCGGCGGGATCGGCGACGACGTCTGCTTTTAACAGCGCGGTCTGAAGCACCCGGTTTTTGTAAACGATGCTTATTCGCGCTTCGATTTTTTCGACGTCTTCGGGCACCTGAAATGTAAATTCGCACTCCGTACTATTCCCCTCGGGCGGAAGCTTGATGGAGGAAACGCGCGGTTCTTCGAATAGTTGCGGTTCCATAAAGATCACGGTCAGCCTGTAAGTCTTCTTTTCTGAAAGCTCCGGTGGATCGAATACCTCACTGTTTTGGATCCAACCGTCTCCGCTTGTGCCGATGCGAATGACGGTCTTGTGCGGCGCGCCGGCGCGGAGCGCATTGCCCAGGTTGGTTTTCTCATCTGAGCTTAGGTCGTACACTTCCGCCTGTATCCTTCGCGGTTCGGCGACCTCTTCTGGTTTTTCGCTTTCCTGCATGGAACGTTTTGCGGACCTGCTGACGCTGGCCGACCTGATGCCGGATCTTCGTTCCTGATCGAACATGAACTTATCCGTGTTGTCTCTAAATACCGCCCCGATCTCCGTTGGGTGATAATCACCAGGTGCGATACCGAACACCTCCGCGTCCGTGTTTCCAATGGTGACCGGGGGCGCATCGGGCGGAGCTTTTAACAATTCCTCGCCGATCGACTTGATGCTCTCCGCCAGCTTGGAAAACTCGATCAATTTGCGCGAAGCGGCAAGAAACGGAGGCTGACTACCGGAATAACTACATGCGGAAAACAAAGCGACGTCGATGGGTTCGTTGTGCGACAGTTCGCGTATGAGTGTTGTGAACCACTCCTTGCGCAACGAGGGATCGAATGGGGCTATACCTACTCCGGCGGTGCTGAGTTTGTCTCTGAACACCTCGAGCGTCGACGAGAGTTCCCAGGGATAGTTGTTCGTTGGACCAATAGCCACGACACAGTCAGCCGAAATTCTGATTCCGAGGTCGGATACGAGTTCACACGCTTCCTGGATGCTGCTGGGAATTAACAACAGGTCGCAGTTGTCGGTTTCGCTGTCGAGTTGGACGAGATCGACTAGCGAGCCGACCCATTCCTTGATGTCGCGAACGTAAGTCTTCAGTTCCTCAAAGAGCCACCGCGAATCGTTGTTGGGCAAAAAGCCGATCCGGAGCGGCCAGTTCCAGCCAACGTCGCCGTCCAGTTCTTCCGTGCGGAAATATACCGAGGTCTCCTTGTCGCCCGGAGGCACGAGTCGGCTTGCAAGTTCGAGCGCGTGAGCCGGCTCTGTGTAAAGCTCGTAACGGGTTCGAATCGGCCGCCGGTACAGTCTGTAATCGCTTGCCGACCTGGTGGTTTCATTCGCGTCGTAATCTTTCCGGCGGGCATTCTCAAACTCGATCCATTTTTCACGAAATACGAACGGCGGTGTATTAAGTAAGGAAGGCGCTCCTTCCATGAGCGACGGGTGATAACAAAGACCGATGAGGGGGTTATGTTCTTTACGGACTTTATAAACGTTCTCCGCGGGCCCCTCAGCGTTCGCCAGGCGTGCGAGCAGTTCGGCGGGAGCGAGAAGGAAGAGCTCGCGGAGCAGTCCCGAAAAGGCCTGCGACAGTTCCGCGGATGGCGGTACATTCCACCAGTTTCCAAAGTTTTGTCCGTTCATCTCGTTTTCTCCAACTACGGATCGGAGCGTTTATCTGGCTCAACCCAAATGAAGCCGTCTTAATATTCAGCCCTGGCTCAAACACTTGAAAAGCTCTCGGAGAAGTCGCTGGCCCAATCGAAACGGCGGTCGTGAGCGTCACGGGTAAACCGCGGAGCGTAGCCAGGTCGGATTATGAACTCGCCGTATTATAGGTGAAAGGATGTAACTGGGAAGAGGAAGTTTTATTCGGCACTGTATGATTGCGGGCGAGGTCCTAGTCGTCCAAGCCATTCTGCGAGAGTGACTGGATTGTGAGTAAGATTGACGTTTGAGGTCTTTCAACTCAATCGAGTAACTTGTGATTACGCAGTCAACGACTTTAGTCTCCGCCACCGCTGGCTTTTGCACGTTCCATGGCACTCCAAATCCTCCTGATTTCTTCTTTGAGCTTTTGAATTTGGTGGCGCGTAACCTTTGCATATTTTGCAGCATCCCGTTCACTCGCATAGCCTTCGAAGTCGGCAACGAACTCCAGGTACCACCAGAACTGCTGCGGGGTTCTCGCTATCAGCCGCTTCGTGCGATCTGACAACTCCAGTTCAGCATGCAATGATTGTTCGTTGGTTGCCGCGAGGTCTTCAGGCATTTCAGCCCTGAGGCTACTTCGTTCTTTGCGCCAGTGAAGCTTGATCAGATTTGCCATCACATGGACGACGTAGCCTTCTATAGAACCGTCACCGCGATAGTCACCTTTACCGAGTATGATCAGAGTTTCGTTGATGAGGTCGTCTGCCCAGTCCGAACAATTCCATGAGGACGTGATCTTTCGTGCTTTTTGCGTCACCATGCGGAGGATCGGATCGTCTTTGCCAAGAGAATTGGTCTTCCAGCGCTCCATGTACTGTTCATAAATTTCTAAGTCTTTCAAGTTTTTCATCGGCTGCTCCTCAATTTCCTGAGCATTAGCGGAATGACAACTGGAGATGCGTTGTTTCTACTGATATTGGTGGTTGCCGCAGTTGGTCCAAGTCGATTGGATCGCAGCCACCCTTTCAAGAAGCTCCTTCATGCCCCGAAATGCCACAGGCGCGTGTTTGTACGTTTTTACGAGGATCGGTGATCGTGGACCATGTGGTTGGACGCGCTTGTCATTCCGCACGGTAAAGAGGCAAGTGACGCGCCGTATTAATTAGTGGACCAGATGCAATTTCCCCGTACTCGTATAGAGTGGAAATTCAGCGATTTGGTTGAAAGTTTTGTAATTTTGGATTTTCAGCGTGCTAATCGCGCATGATCGAGTCAGGGTTGATGTGGCTTGAAGGATGTCGGTAGGTGAACAGGAGCTAAACTCGGCTTAATACATAGTGGTCCCACCCAGATTTTTTCAACCAAATTCTTAGACCTCTGTATCTGTAGTGGTTGAAGGCAAACTATTCGAACTCAGACGGTGACAAGA
The DNA here is from genome assembly GCA_035279345.1 of Pyrinomonadaceae bacterium. GTDB lineage: Bacteria > Acidobacteriota > Blastocatellia > Pyrinomonadales > Pyrinomonadaceae > PSRF01. The sequence goes on from DATEHX010000167.1 coordinate 3,216, forward strand.
GTTTGCCTGAGAGCAGTTAAAACCGTCTCAACAAACATTCAGTAGAAGGAGAATTGTCATGAACAACAGAGGATGGCTAAGTGTGCTTCGTTTGGTTGCGATAACAGCTTCCATGGGATTATCAATGTTGTACGGAGGGTACTGTGAGTACGGTAATAAATGGACCTCGTACACTTACCAGTATTCGAGGGGTGACTTCGGCTCTGCAAAATATATGCAAAGCACGGCGTACTACAACAAAGACTATAGGACCTACGGCGACTATCAGGATTCGGTCGCGTACGTCAAAGGCCAGTACGCGGACTACGGAGCGTACACCTACCAACGAGGGGATTATATTAAAGAAGCACGCTATGGACTTCAGTCCATCTGAACGTAAAATGACGATGAGCAGCGCGAGTTCCTGATCCGCTGCTCATCGTCATGTTGATTGCCCTGATGCGCGAACGCCAACATAACTGGCGTTATCATGGGCAAAGGCGTTTGCTTCTGCGAAACTCAACACTTTCTTCAGCGTGCGGGCTGTCTACAACATCATATCCCTTCACATGATGCAATGAAGCGGTCCAGCCTAAAGGACTGAGAGGTAGGTTTATGAAAGACCAAAACATCATCGAGCAGCTGAGAGATTTGCGCTGCTCGGTACCGACACAAGGAGCAAAGATTCGCGAATACCTCTACGAAACGCTTCCACTGAATGAAGTGGAAGCGTTCGAAGATCACCTTGGCGATTGCGAGAAATGCACGAAGACCATTTATCTTCACGAGCACCTAAAGAGTGAAGAAACGGATGTTCTAGCTTTGATAGACGTCCCCGAGGACAACACCCACTCAGATGATCGTGCGATCGCGGCTTCGCATTGAATCACCAGATTGACAGTACGGTTCACAGGACGCGATCTTTGAATAGACGATAAGCTACTTTGAATCTCTTTGCGCAATCTCCGCCTTCCAGGCGCCTCCGCGGTAAAGCCTTGCCAGGCTCCTGAATCGCGGAGGCGCAAACGACATGAGGATCCAGCATTTGGTCTAAGCTTTGTTATTTGTGAGGTCTTTCCACTTCCGGCGTGATCAGCGATTCTTGGTGAATCTTTTGAATGTGCAGCCACAACATGGAGAGCCCAACTAATCCCATCAGAATTAAGTGCAAGATGAGGAAAAAGAAAAAGGCCAATTGCTCCACGCGAACCTTCCACTTGTTAAGAGCAGTAACGAACGGATCGATCTCACCTTGATTCATAACACACCTCCAAGGATCAGGCTCTAGCGAACGAAGTATTTGGATACAAGCCGGAGCTTATCCATTTTAAAGAGCCGAAAACCTCGAAGTTGGTTGAAACGGTCTGCCAGAAACCCCGAGCTTGCTGAATGAGCGCTCATTCAGTATCATGGCTGCCGCTCGTTTTATAGCTATCCTGGAGTTCGTGTCGAAAGAAGGAAGAGGTGCATGAGGCGGATTGAGAAGGCGGCTGTGTTGGGGGCGGGAACTATGGGGGCGCAGATCGCCGCGCACCTCGCGAATGCGGGCGTGCCCACGCTCCTGCTCGATATTGCCCCGCGTGAGTTGAATCCCGAGGAACAGAAGAAAGGGTTGACGCTCGAGAGTCCGCAGGTTCGCAATCGCATTGCGCGGAATGGTTTTGAGGCCGCGAAGAATGGCAAGCCGGCGGCGTTCTTTACGCCAGATAATGCTGCGCTCGTCTCCGTCGGCAACTTCGATGACGACCTCGCGAAACTCAAAGATCGCGACCTGATCATCGAAGCAGTCGTCGAGAATCTCGACATCAAACGTTCGCTCTACGAGCGCGTCGAACAACATCGCAAGCCGGATTCGATCGTCGCTTCAAACACCAGCGGCATTCCGATTCATCTGCTCGCTGAAGGCCGCTCGGACGACTTCAAACAACATTTCGTCGGCGTCCATTTCTTCAATCCGCCGCGTTATCTGCATCTCGTCGAACTAATTCGCACCGAATGGACCAAGCCGGAAGTCTCCTGTTTTCTCTACGGCTTTCTCGACGAGCGGCTCGGCAAAGGCGTGGTGCCCGCGAAGGATCGGCCAAACTTCATCGCCAATCGCATCGGCACGTTCGGCGCGCTCTACACGATCAAGACGATGCTCGACGACGGCTACTCGATCGAAGAAGTCGACAAGATGACTGGGCCAACGGTCGGGCGCCCGAAGACTGCAACCTTCCGCACGTTTGACCTCGTCGGTCTCGACGTCTTCACGCACGTCATCAAGAATCTCTACGAAAACCTGCCCGAAGACGAAGAGCGCGACATGTTCGTCGTGCCCGAAGTGCTCGCGCAGATGGTCCAACGCGGACTGCTCGGCAATAAAACCAAAGGCGGCTTCTATCGCAAGCAGAAAGGCGAAGGCGACAAGCGCGAGATTTGGACACTCGACACCGCGACGCTCGACTACCGTCCCTCTGAAAAGGTCAAACTTCCCGCGCTCGACATGGCGAAGAACGTCGAAGACTTGCCCGAACGAATCAAGGGTCTCGTTTGGAGCAAGGATCGCACCGGCGCGTTTCTCTGGAAGACGATAACGAAGACACTCGCTTACGCCGCGAAACGAATTCCCGAGATCGCCGACAACGTGGTGGAAGTCGATCGCGCGATGCGTTGGGGCTTTGGTTGGGAGCTCGGACCATTCGAGGTGTGGGATGCGATCGGCGTTGAAAAGTCGGTCGCGCGGATGAAAGAAGAAGGACAAGAGATTCCCGCGAATGTCGAGGCGATGCTCGCGTCGGGCGCGCCGTCGTTCTATAAAAAAGACAACGGTCAGCAGTCTTATTTCGATTTCCCGCAAGGCAAATACGTGCCGCTGGCGGATCAGCCAGGAGTGTTGATTCTTAAATCCGTCAAGGATCGCAGCGGCGTGATCAAAAAGAATGCGGGTGCATCCCTGATCGACATCGGCGACGGCGTTGCGTGTCTCGAGTTTCACTCGAAGATGAACGCGATCGGCGGCGACACGCTTCAGATGCTGAAGTCTGCGCTCTCCGAAGTCGACAAAAATTTCGTCGGACTCGTCATCGGCAACCAGGGACCAAACTTCTGCGTCGGTGCAAACATCATGCTGATGTTGATGGAGGCGCAGGAAGAGAACTGGGAAGAGCTCGACATGATGGCGCGCGTCTTCCAGCAGTCGACGATGAGTTTGCGCTACTCGCCGAAGCCGGTCGTGGTTGCGCCGTTTCAGATGGTCTTTGGTGGTGGCTGTGAAATGGTGTTGCACGCCGATCGCGTGCGGGCCGGTGCGGAAACTTACATCGGATTGGTTGAAGTCGGTGTTGGGATTATTCCGGGCGGTGGCGGCACGAAGGAATTGTTATTGCGCACGTTGGATTCGATCCCAAAAGGAACGACCGATGCCGATCCGTTTCCGTTTGTGAAGCGCGCTTTCGAAACGATTGCGCTCGCGAAGGTGGCGACCTCCGCGGAAGAGGCGCGAGCGCTCGGATTTCTGTCTACGGACGACACGATTTCGATGAATGCGGATCGGTTGATTGCCGACGCGAAGAAGGAAGTGTTGGCACTGGCAGCGAGTGGCTACGTCATGCCGCAGCAAAGAACGGACATTCTCGCGTTGGGCGAGCCGGCGCTGGCGACGTTGAAACTCGGCATTCATCAAATGAAACGCGCCGGGTACATTTCCGATCACGATGCGGAGATTGGAACGCAGCTCGCGCGAATTTTGACGGGTGGAGATTTGAATCATCCGACGCTGGTTTCCGAGCAATACCTTCTGGATTTGGAGCGTGAAGCGTTTTTGAAGTTGGTGAGCACGCGCAAGACGCAGGAGCGTATCGCGCATATGTTGAAGACGGGCAAACCGTTGAGAAACTAAGCCACGGATTTATACAGACAAACACGGACTGATTAAAGTGGGTTAAGAGAATGAGAGACGCAGTAATAGTTTCAGCAGTTCGCACGGCGGCGGGCAAGGCTCCGAAGGGCACGTTGAGAACGACGCGGCCTGACGAGATGGGCGCCGCTGTAATTAAGGACGCACTTGGCCGTGTGCCCGGACTTGAAGCTTCCGAGGTCGAAGACGTGATCATGGGTTGCGCGATGCCGGAAGCCGAACAGGGAATGAATGTCGCACGCGCGGCGGCGATTCGCGCGGGCCTTCCGGTCGAAACAAGCGCGATGACGATCAACCGGTTCTGTTCGTCGGGCTTGCAGTCGATCGCGATGGCTGCCGACCGCATCAAGACAGGCGCCGCGGAAGTCATCGTCGCCGGCGGTTTGGAAACGATGTCGATGATTCCGATGGGCGGACACATCATTCGGCCCAATCCTTATCTCGTCGATCACTATCCCGATTTTTATCTGAGCATGGGACTCGCGACGGAAAACGTCGCGCGCAAGTATGAAGTGACGCGCGAAGAGCAGGACGAGTTTGCGCTGCGTTCGCACGCGCGCGCGGCGGCTGCGCTCGATGCCGATAAGTTCAAAGACGAAACGGTGCCGTTGCATGTCGTGCTGGAAGAGTTAGACGAAAAGGGAAAGAAGCAACGACGCGAAATCGTGTTTGATAAAGACGAAGGCGTGCGGCGCGACACATCAGCCGAAGGCTTGGCTAAGTTGAAGCCTGCTTTTCACGTGAAGGGCACGATTACCGCGGGCAATGCGTCGCAGATGTCTGACGGCGCGGCGGCTGCGGTCGTAATGTCTGATTCGCGTGCGCGCGCGTTGGGCGCGAAACCGTTGGCGCGGTTTATTGCGTATGCAACAGCGGGATGTCCGCCGGAAGAGATGGGTATTGGCCCCGTGTTTGCGATTCCAAAAGTCTTGAAGCTCGCGGGACTGACGCTTGCGGACATCGATCTGATCGAGTTGAACGAAGCGTTTGCCGCGCAGTCGCTGGCGGTGATCAAGACATTGGGACTCGATCCGGAAAAGGTTAACGTGAACGGCGGCGCGATCGCGTTGGGCCATCCGCTGGGCTGCACGGGCGCGAAGCTCACGGCCAGCATCCTGCGCGAGTTGGAGCGCCGCAACGGGCGATACGGAATGGTCACGATGTGTGTCGGTGGTGGCATGGGCGCCGCCGGTATTCTGGAAAGGTTATAAAGTAATCCACAGATTACACAGAAAAAAATCTGTGGATGGTTTGAAGAGGAGGAGAGAGCTAAATGTCAGCCGTAGCCGAACAGAGAAAGATCGTCAAAGGTGGTTCGTTCCTGATCGAAAACCACGCGCCGGATGAGATCTTTACGCCGGAGGATTTCACTGAAGAACATCGCATGATCGCCGACACCACGCGGCAGTTTATCGATAACGAAGTCACGCCCCACCTCGACAGACTCGAAAAACACGACTGGAATCTAACGCGTGAACTGGTCCGCAAGGCGGCTGACCTCGGACTGATCGGCGCGAACATTCCCGAGGAGTACGGCGGTCTCGGTCTCGATCAAACCAGCGGCGCGCTGATCGGCGAAAACATCGGCCGTTCTGCTTCTTTTGCCACGACGCTCGGCGCTGAAAGCGGCATCGGGTTGTTGCCGATCGTTTATTTCGCCACTGACGCCGCGAAGCAGAAGTATCTGCCACGGATCGCCGTGGGCGAGTTGATTTCGGCTTACGCGTTGACCGAAGCCGGTTCGGGTTCTGATGCGATGGCTGCGAAAGCCACTGCGCGCCTGAGCGACGACGGCAAGGAGTACATCCTCAACGGCGAGAAGATGTGGATCACTAACGGTGGTTTTGCCGACATCTTCATCGTGTTCGCGAAAGTCGACGGTGACAAGTTCAGCGCGTTTATCGTCGAACGCCAGCCTGGTCTGACTTCCGGCGCTGAAGAACACAAAATGGGTATCAAAGGCTCGAGCACAACCGCGCTCGTGCTTTCGGACGTGCGTACGCCGGTTGAGAACCTGCTCGGCGAAGTCGGTAAGGGACACAAGATCGCTTTCAACGTGCTGAACATCGGCCGGTTCAAATTAGGCGCGATGTGTCTTGGCGGCATGAAGTTGGGGATCCAGGAGTCAGTGCGTTACGCAAACGAGCGCCATCAGTTTGGCAAATCGATCTCTTCGTTCGGCGCGATCAAGGCGAAACTGGCTGAGCAGGCGATTCTTACGTGGGTGGGCGAGTCGATGATTTTCCGCACGATGGGCATGATCGAAACCGGCATTGGCGCGGTCGACTCGAAAGACATGGACGCACGCTTGCGCGCGATCGAGGAGTATGCGGCGGAGTGTTCGATCATCAAGGTGGCGCTTTCCGAATACTGCAATTACGTCGTGGATGAAATGGTCCAGATTTACGGCGGCTATGGTTACTCCGCCGACTATCCGGCCGAACGCGCTTATCGCGACGCGCGCATCAATCGCATCTTCGAAGGCACCAACGAGATCAATCGCATGTTGATTCCGGGCCGCTTGATGAAGAGTGCGCTCAGCGGCAACCTGCCACTGCTTCAGGCAGCGCAGTCGTTGATGGATGAAGTGCTCTCGCCGCAGTTGCCGAGTCTTGATGACGACGAGACGCTGCTCGCGGCTGAAGAGAAGTTGACGCAGAACGCCAAGAAAGTCGCGTTGATGACGCTCGGAACGGCCGCGCAGAAGTACATGATGAAACTCGGCGACCAGCAGGAGATCCTGATGGGCATCGCGGACATCATCATGGACACTTTCGCGATGGAAACCGCGATCCTGCGCGCGCGCAAGCTCGCCGCGTCGCAAGGTGAAACGGCCGCGGCACGCTATCTCGACATGACGCGCGTTTTCTGCAACGACGCAGTCGGGCGCATCGAATCGTGCGCGAAAAACACGCTGGCCGGCATGTCGGAAGGTGACGAACTGCGTACGTTGCTGGCAGCGCTTCGCCGCTTTACGAAGCAACAGCCGATGAACACGATCGTCGCGCGCCAGCGCATCGCGGACGACATGATCGCGGCCAACAAGTACATCTACTAGCCACAAAAAGGCACAAGAGCACAAAGCAGAAGAAGTGCGCGTCGTCCCCATTTCAGTGCCAACGCCGTTCTATGTCGGGCCGGTCAATGTCTATTTGATCGCTGAAGAGCCGATCACGATCATCGACACCGGCCCGAAGACAAAAGAGGCGAGCGAAGCCTTGCGCGCGGGTTTGCGCGCCGCGGGTTTTCGACTTTCCGACATCCGCCGGATCGTTCTCACACACGCACACGAAGATCATTGCGGGCTCGCTCGTGCAGTGCGCGATGAAGCGAAGAACGCAGAAGTGTTGGTTCATGACTGGGAAACTGGTCATCGTCACAGCCGGCTCGAGTATGAAGAGCATCGTCAACTGCTCGTGCGCGCCGGTGTGCCTGACAACGACATCGAATTGATGCGCCGGATGTACGAGGGCGTCCGGCAGTATTCAGACTCACTCGACGATAACCACTGCTCGCCGCTTTGGGATGACGCGGAGCTCGAGTTTGAGTCGGGAAGTCTGCGCATTCTGCACACGCCGGGACACACGCCCGGCTCGTGTTCGTTTCTACGCGAAGCAGATCGCACGCTGATCGCGGGCGACTGCGTGTTGAAGCGAATCACGCCGAATCCCGTGCTCTCGCCGGATCCGTTGAATCCGAAGAAGCGCTTTCCGTCGCTGGCCGAGTATCTGGTGAGTCTGGCGCGGTTGCGGGCGTGTTCGCCGACGCTGGTTTACGGAGGCCATGGAGATCCCGTTCATGATTTTGAAGAACTGTTTCATCGTTACTTTCGTGCGGTGCAGCAACGGCAGGGCGAGGTGATCGGGTTCGTCGGAAAAGATGGCGTCACCGCGTGGGATGTTTCGCGCTGGATGTTTCCCGGAGTTGACGACGTACATCGTTTCCTGGCGGTTTCGGAAGCGGTGGCGCACCTCGATCTGGCGCACAGTGAAGGGAAGATCGCGCTAGAACTAAAAGGACCAACCGAGATTTACAAGCCGGTGAACTAAACCAAGCAATCCGCAGATTCGCAGATTGAGTAAAAATAATCGGCGTAATCTGTGGATTGCTTTTTACAGAACTTTTTGGAACCTCCGCCTCAACCTTGCGTGTAAGGCGCAAACTCTTCCGGAGGACTTCTAGAATGAAAGCCAAATATGTGATTGGCCTCCTGGCCGTTCTTATTCTGACTGTTGCTCCAGCTCTCGCCCAGGAAACGCCGCCCGCGCCTCCTGAACCACCCGAAGATTTGAATACCTTCTCGCTTTTCATCGAAGGCGGCGGATTTCTCGGCGTCTACGGTGAAGACGTCAATAACGAAAACATGGGCCGTTATCGTCTGAACCAGGCCCGCGGTGTCGGTATCACGCGCGTCATCGCCGACAGTCCGGCAGAAAAGGCAGGCCTGAAGAAAGACGATGTGATCCTGCGTCTCGACGGCGAAAACGTGACGAGCGTGCGTAAACTCAACCGCCTTGTTTCCGAGATCGCGCCCGATCACAGCGTGAAGATCACGATCAGCCGCAACGGCGCGGAACAGGAACTCACGGCAACGATGGGCAAACGCCGAAACTCCAGCAGTGCCCGCGACTATTTCCAGGTAGAACCGCGCGTGTGGAAATGGGAAGGTCCCAACGTAGACAAATTCAATCGCGAGTTCAAGGGCTTCCAACTGGACCGAGACGGTCTGTTCAACAATAACAACGACCTGACTTTTCTTTTCACCAACACCCGCCGCATCGGTGTCTCAACCGTAGAACTGACGAAACAACTCGCTGATTACTTCGGCGTCACATCCGGTAAAGGCGCGTTAGTCACTTCCGTTGTCGAAGATGGTCCAGCCGCGAAGGCCGGTATCAAAGCCGGCGACGTCATCACTGCCGTCGACGGCGAAGAAGTCGATTCACCGGGCGACGTTTCGCGCGTGATCAGTAAAAAGAAAGAAGGTGACGTTACGCTTACGGTGATTCGTAACAAGAGCCAGCAGACATTTCGCGTGACGCCGCGTGAAGCCGGTGCGGGAACGACGGGCAGACCGGCTGTTGGACGTCAGATCGTCATTCCGCGAATCACGATTCCTGACGTGGTTATCCCGATGCCGCGGATCGAGATTCCAACCGTTCCAACGGTCAATATCGAGATGCCGCGCATTCGTGTCACGCCTCGCATCCGAGTCTCACGAGGCGTTTACGGCCCGATCTGAACCCTTCAATGACACCGCTTGCACCAACTACTCGGATTGCGTGATAATCCGAAGTGATGAAAGCGGAATTAGAGAAGTTAATCGCTCTACAAAATCTGGACACAACGATACGACGATTAGAAAAAGAGCTGGAAGCGATACCGCAAAGGCGCGCCGAGATCGAAGGAGAGTTCGATCAGCGCGCCTTTGAAATTAGGGCGTTGGAAAGCCGTCGCGACGAGGCGAGACACACCAGGGCGCGTTTGGAAAACGAAGCCGTCGAACAACGCACCCGCGCGGAACGTGCCGAACGAAATCTGATGTCTTCCAAAAAACAGGAAGAGTACACGGCCGCGATTCGCGAAGCAGACGCCGCGCGTAAACAAATCTCCACGCTCGAGACGCAAATACTCGAACAAATGGAGAGTCTCGAGAAAGCGGAAAGTGCTCTAAGCGAACGAGCAGACGAGATCGCTACGCTCAACTCCGATCGCGAAGCGCGCCTCAAAGCATTCGACGAAGAGACACAGCGACAATCCCAGCAACTGATTGCCGCGCGCGCCGAGCGCGACCAGGTCTTCGCCAATCTGCCGAAACCGATGAGCGCGATGTATTCGCGCATCAGCGCGCGTATTCGCGATGGCGTTGCGGTAGCTGAGGCACGTAATCGTTCGTGTTCGGCGTGTTTCATGGCGCTGAGACCACAGGTGATGTCGGAGATTCGACGCGGCGAAGAGATAATCACGTGCGACAATTGTGGCCGCATCCTTTATTACGTGCCCGCGGAATCCGTGCAAACCGATAGTGTCGCAAAGCAGCCAAACGTGGCGGTTACCTGAAGCTCGATACCGATCCCGTTCGTGCCCTCGTTGTAGCAGTTCCTTCCTCCAGTCAATGAATCAATTTGTATTTAAAGGGAGTTAGTGTATGCGCGTGCTCGTTACCGGAGGCGCCGGATACATCGGCAGCGTAGTCACCGAACAACTGATCGGCGACGGTCATGAGGTTGTTGTCTACGACGATCTTTCCAAAGGCCATCGCGCCGCGGTTGTTCAGGGCGCTGAGCTCGTTCACGCGCGGCTTAGTGACGTCGCGGTACTAAGCAAGACACTCGCCGATCGAAAAATCGAAGCTGTGATTCACATGGCCGCGTCGTCGCTTGTCGGCGAATCGGTTGAAAATCCGGGCAAGTACTATGTGAACAACGTCGTCACCGGACTGGTGTTGCTGGATGCGATGATGCTTGGTGACGTCAAACGGCTAGTGTTTTCATCCACGGCCGCTGTCTACGGCGAGCCTGAAGCGCAACCGATCGAAGAAAGTGCACCGACGAATCCCACGAATCCTTACGGCGAAACAAAACTGGCTTTCGAACACGCGTTGAAGTGGTTTGACCGTGCTTACGGACTGCGTTACGCGTCACTCAGATACTTCAATGCGGCCGGCGCGACGGAGAACTGCGGCGAGGATCACGATCCGGAAACGCACATCATTCCGATCACTTTGCAAGCTGCCGCGGGACAGCGTTCGCACGTTGAGATCTACGGCGAAGATTATCCGACGCCCGACGGCACCTGCATCCGCGACTACATTCACGTGATCGATCTGGCGCGCGCGCACATCCAGGCGCTGGAGGCGTTGAGCGAGGGAAGCCGGATTTACAACCTCGGTTGCGGTGGCGCGGGCTACAGCGTGCGCGAAGTTATCGACACTGCGCAGCGCGTGACGGGGCGCGAGATTCCGACTCGCTTTGGACCGCGACGCGCGGGCGATCCGGCGATCCTCGTGGCGAGTTCTGACAGGATAAAAAGCGAACTCGGCTGGCGGCCGAAGTTTCAGGATTTGGGATTGATCGTCGACTCAGCGTGGCGTTGGATGCAAACACATCCGAACGGATACACCGATTAACGTTTACCGACGATATCGAACTCAAACTTGACGTCGTCATCGACGCGCACCATGCCATGAAACGCCGACGTGGCTTTCACGCCGTAGTTGTCGCGATCGATGCTGAACTTTCCGACTGCTCGCATCTCGTCTCCGTTCAGCGTCACAGTCGCGGGAATCTCGATCTGACGTGTCACGCCGTGTAGCGTGAGATTACCCGTCAACCTCACGTCATAACCGCCGCCGGTCTTCGCTGGTTTCATCGTCACATTCGTGCTCTGGAAAACGATCTCCGGATACTGATCCGGATGCAGCACAATGTCTTTCAGTTCCTTGTCGATGATCTGTTTTTCCTGGTCAGTGAAATCAGCGCCGGTCTCGTGTAGTGACGCAGCCTTGACGACCAAACGCAGTGAAGCGGGCGTGATTGATTGCGGCGTCAGTTGAACTTGTCCGCTGAAATCGTTCGCCGCCAGATGATGACTCTTACCCTTGAACCACAGCAGACCCGATCGGCTCGCGTGGGCCATGAACTTGCTGCGGCTGGCGTCGAGCGTATATGTAACCTGTTGCGGCGCGATGGCAAACGTCACGGCAGTGAGACAAACGAGAGTTCCCAAAGCCATAGCGGTCGTGATGGTTCGTCTATGCATTGCAAATACCTCCGAGACAGAACTGGCAGAGTATACTTACTCACATCATGGTGAAAAGAACGCGACAAAAAGGTGGAATGATCGTCACGGCCCAGGAGTTTTTGACCCTGGACCGTCCCAAAGGCGACCTGGTCCTGCAAATTGGTCGCGAACATGTTGCGGTTACGAGTCTGGATCGTATTTATTGGCCCGACGAGAAATTGACCAAGTTCGACCTGCTCTGTTACTACCTCAAAGTCGCGGATCGCATGATGCCGTTTCTGAAAGATAGACCAGCCATCCTGCAACGCTGGCCGCGCGGCATCAACGCGCCGATGTTTTTCCAGCAGGACCTCGACTCCGCGCCCGAGTTCATCAAGACCGTCAGACTTACAAATCAGGAAGGCCGCGAACTCGAGTACGGCGTTTACACGACCGTTGCTTCGCTATTGCACTTCGTCACCCTTGGCACGATCGAACAACACCCGTGGCACTCGACCACGAAGCGTTTGGACAAGCCTGACTACATTGCGATCGATCTCGATCCAAAGAAGGCGCCGTGGGAAAACGTGCTGCAGGTGGCGTTGATGGTGAAAGAAGTCGCGGACGAGATCGGGCTCGAAGTGTTTCCGAAAACCTCCGGCTCGTCGGGCTTGCACATCTACGTGCCATTGAAACCAACGAACGACTACGAGAAGGTCGCGGAGTTTGCGCGTATGTTTGCGAGTGAAGTCGCGCAACGCGCGCCGAAGATCGCAACCGTCGAACGGACAATCGCGAAACGTGCGGCCACGCAGGTCTATGTCGACTGGATGCAGAACGCGCGCGGAAAGAGTCTGGCGGCAGTTTTTACCGCACGCGCGAAGCCGAAGGCGACGGTGTCGATGCCGTTGACGTGGAAACAAGTCTCCGCGGGCGTGAAGATTACTGACTTCACGATAACAAACGCGCCCGAGCTTCTGCAGAAGAAGGGCGATCCGTGGGAAGGCTTCTTTGACGCACGACAGACGTTGCGCTTTTAACCAAGGTTGGTCTATTCTGTCGGGCGAAGTGCAGCTATGAGCCAAAGTCTCTATCGCTATTATTACTATTACGGCACGCCCTCTACTGGGAGGAGCGGTCGGGCGATAGACTGTCGGCGCATGCTGATGTAGCAACCAACGACAGGTTTCATAAACCGGCCATCAATCCTTCCAGAGGATTGGTGGCCGTTTTTGTTTTTGCGAGGAAAACAATGACGCTAATCGAAACTAAACCCGTACTGATGGATCACGTTGAACTGCGGATTGTCGATCTCGACCCGGATCATCCCGGCTTTCGCGACCGGGAGTACCGCGCGCGACGCAATGCAATCGCCGACATTGCAATGAGTTACAAACCCGGACAAGCGATTCCGCACGCGCCCTATACCGAACAGGAACATCAAGTTTGGCACACGATCTGGACCGCGCTCGAAGGGGCGCATCGCGAACATGCCTGTGCCGAGTATCTGGATTGTCTTGCAAAGCTGGATTTCGATCGCGACCGGATTCCGCAGTTGGACGAAATCAGCCGCAAGGTGGAAGCGCTCAGCGGCTTTCGGCTCGAACCGGTCGCGGGCCTTGTCGAGCCACGCATCTTTCTCGAATCGCTGGCCAGGGACGTGTTTCTTTGCACGCAGTACATCCGGCACCACTCGACGCCCCTGTACACACCGGAACCTGACGTCGCGCACGAGATCATCGGCCATGCGGTGACGCTCGCGAGCCCGCGGCTCGCCGAGATCAATCGGCTGTTTGGCGAAGCCGTGCGGCGCACTCGGTCGGCTGAAGCGTTGGATCGACTCGCTCGGGTCTACTGGTTCACCATTGAGTTTGGCGTTTTGCGTGAGAACGGGCAGATCAAGGCTTACGGCACCGGGTTGTTGTCATCGGCGGGTGAACTGGCGGAGATGCACAAGGCGGAATTGCGCCCGCTCGATGTCGACGCCGCGGCCAACCACGTCTACGACCCAACACACTTCCAGGCGATGCTCTTCTGCGCCGAATCGTTCGACGCGATGGAGCGTTCGTTGCGCTCGTTTCTCTTACGGTGGTGAGCGATTTGCAAAATCCCACCGACGTAAGTCGGTGGTTCGTTCAGATCTTACCTACCGCTAGCCCCGCTGAGGTTCAATCCCACCGACGCAGTCGGTGGATCGTTCAGATCTTACCTACCACTAGAACCACTGAGGCTTCAATCCCACCGACCCAGTCGGTGGATCGTTCATACCTGCGGCAAAGTGAACAATCCACCAACTACGTTGGTGGGATTGACGGTCCTAAAGGCGCTTAAGTAGGTAGGTCTGAAGGAGACCACCGACTGCGTCGGTGGGATTCGTGAAAGCTCTGAGTAGGCTGATCTGAAAGCCACCACTGACTGCGTCGGTGGGATTAGTGAAAGCTCTGAGTAGGCTGATCTGAAAGCCACCACTGACTGCGTCGGTGGGATTCGTGAAGAACGGTGGTGAGTAGTTGCGAGGGGTGTTTCTGTTCTTTTGGATCGGCTTGTGGTTTTTGGATTTTTGGGGCGTTCTGCCAAGCGCGTTTTCCTAAGAAAAACGAATGATAGCCGCGTTATCCAGCGGCATTCACGTTGCTTAGGTCCATAAACGGCTCCCCCACAACGTCGGTCCTACCTCGGAGGTTTCATTTTCATGCTTAGCAAAAAGATCGCTCTCTTCTGTCCACTGTTCTTGCTGGTGGCCGGTCTGCTTAGCTCTCCGGTACTCGCACAATCCACTGCCACTCTTCAAGGGACCGTCACCGACTCGAAAGGCGCGGTAATCCCCAACGCCACCGTGACGGCCAGAAATCGAAGCACCTCCTTCGAACGCACTACGCAAACTGACACCGACGGCAACTACCAGGTCGCCGCCCTGCCGGTCGGCACGTACGCCATCGAAGTAAAGGTTCAAGGCTTCAAAACACAAGTCGCCGATAACGTCACCCTCGAAGTTGCCAAAACCGTCGTCCAGAACTTTCAATTGGACGTCGGCGCGATTTCCGAGCAGGTGCTCGTTTCGTCGGACGTTCCCGTAATCGAAACAGCAACGACTTCGGTCGGCACGGTCATCAATCAGCGCACCGTGCAGGAAATCCCATTGAACGGCCGTCACTTCGTCGATCTGGGACTGCTGATACCCGGCTCAGTGACGCCTCCGCAGAATGGCTTTCTCACGGCGCCGTTGCGTGGCCAGGGTTCGTTTGCTTTCAACACCGCCGGAAATCGGGAAGACACCGTCAACTTCATGATTAACGGCGTCAACCTGAACGACATGGTCCAAAACCAGATCACGTTCCAGCCGTCGATCAATACGGTGCAGGAATTCAAGGTCGACAATTCAACTTTCAGCGCTGAATACGGCCGCAACTCCGGCGCGATCGTCAACATCGCGACGCGTTCAGGCACGAACAACTATCACGGAGAATTTTTCGAGTTTCTGCGCAACGACGTGCTCGATGCACGCAATTTCTTCGACGCGCGCAAGCCGCCCTTCAAGCGTAATCAGTTTGGCTTCAACATCGGCGGTCCGGTTCATTTTCCACACTTCGGCGAAGGCGGACCGATCTTCAGTTACAACGGCACGAACCGAACGTTCTTCTTCTTCAGTTACGAAGGACTGCGCCAACGACAGGGATTGACGTTGACCAGCAACGTCCCAACGCTCGCACAACGCGCTGGCGCTACTAATTCGACAGTCGTGAAACTCCTGCCGTTAATTCCTCTGCCGACGAGTGTCGACACCATTCTCGTGAACGGCGTTCCGACGCCGGTCGGTAGATTCGCAGGCGCCGGAACCGCTCCGGTCGACATCGATCAATGGACCGGCGACGTCAGTCACAGTTTTGGCTCGAACGATCGTCTCCACGGTTACTACGCTTTCCAACGTGACAAGCGTGGCGAGCCGAATCTTCAGGGCAACACCATGCCCGGCTTTGGCGACACGCGCCAGTCAACCAGGCAAATCTTTACCTTGAACGAAACGCACATCTTTGGTCCAAACATGACCAACGAAGCGCGACTCGGATTCAATCGCGTCAACATCACGTTTACGCCAAACCTGCAGGTCAACCCGCGTGACTTCGATATCAATAACGGCGTGAACCAGGATCTCGGTCTGCCGCAAATCAGCGTCACCGGTTTCAATTTTAACCTCGGCGGTCCAGCGGGGTTTCCGCAAGGCCGCGCCGACATGACCGTCGTCGTTTCCGACACGCTGAGCTGGCTCCACGGGAATCACTCGCTCAAGTTCGGCGGCGAAGCCCGGCGTTTCTACAACAACAATTTCACGCTCGACACGGGCACGTTCACGTTTCCGACGCTCGCCAGTTTTCTCAACGGAACCGGAGCAAGTTCGTTCGCGATCACGCTGGGCGACCGCTCCAGCGCGATTATCCAAAATGCGCTAGGGTTTTACGTGCAGGACAACTACAAGGTGCGTCCCAACATAACGCTCGAACTCGGCTTGCGCTGGGACTGGAACATGACGCCGACGGAGCGTTTTGATCGCTTCGTCGTCTTCGATCCGGCGACGCGTTCGTTGCTTCGAGTCGGATCAGGCATCGACGACGTCTACCACGAGAACAACAAGAACTTCCAACCTCGCGTCGGCATCGCCTGGGATCCATTTAAAGACGGCAAGACTTCCGTTCGTGCCGCCTATGCGATCCTGACGGACCAGCCCGTGACGAACGTGGTCACGCCGCTGACTTCAAATCCACCGTTGGCGGATCCGCGATCGATCACGATGGGCCTGATTTCGTTCACGAATGCCGAGGCAGTGGCGCGTGTGGCGGGACTCGCTCCCAACACGGTGAACCAGGATTTCGATAACGCTTACGTGCAGTCGTGGAATCTCAACATCCAACGCGAACTCGGACGCGATCTCGGCGTCACCATTGGTTACTTCGGTACGAAAGGCACCCACTTGCGCGTCTCGCGCAACATCAATCAACCGATCAATGGCGGCGCGCGGCCGTTCCCGACAGTTTCGAGCACGAGCCCGATCGCTCCGAACACAACGCTGAACAACATCAGTCAGATCGACAGCGGCGGAAACTCCAGCTACAACGCGCTCTGGGTCACCGGCACCAAGCGTTTGTCGCGCGGGTTTCAGTTCAACGCGTCTTACACGTTCTCGAAGTCGATCGACTACAACTCGCTAAACAGCCAGGGCGTAGTCGTGCAGGACAGCTACAACATACGGGGCAGCCGCGGTCTTTCGGACTTCGATGCTCGTCACCGGTTCGTTATCAGCGGGCTTTACGAACTGCCGTTCAAGGGCAATCAACTTGTCGAAGGTTGGCAACTCTCGACGATCGTGCAATCGCAGAGTGGCAATCCCGTCAACATCGTTATCAACAACGCGGCGTTCACGGGAACTAACAACACGGTGCGGCCCGATGTGACTGGTCCAATCGAGATACTCGGCGGGGTTAACCGTTGGTTCGATACGACGCCGTTTATCGTTCCGGTGGGACGTTTGGGCAGTCTCGGCCGCAACGTTGTGATCGGACCGGGATTCAACAACACCGACTTTTCAGTAATCAAGCGCACGAAGCTGACTGAAAGCCAGTTGATTGAGTTTCGCTGGGAAGTCTTTGACTTGTTCAATCACGCGAACTTCGGACAACCGGGACGCGTGGTGGGAACCGCGACGTTTGGCCAGATCACGAACACTCGCTTCGCGACTGGCGACTCGGGTTCTTCGAGGCAGATGCAGTTTGCTTTGAAGTACAAGTTCTGAGCCACGGATTACACGGACGAACACGGATAGGAATCAAGAAAAGTTTTACTTTTGAGAGGGGGAATTCTTATCCGTGTAGTCCGTGTTTATCTGTGGCACAAGCCGGTCCACAAGGCTGTCGAGGCTTTCATTAGTCTGAATTGATAAGCGAATCGTGGCTTGTTGATAAACGGGTTGGCGCTCGCGAAAGAGTTGTTCGGCCTGCTCGCGTGTACGGCCCAACGGCCGATCTTCAGTAGACGCTTCGATTCTCTGCCAACAAAGTTCGAACGGCGTATCGAGCCAAACACTCACGCAACCGTACTGGTCTATCAATCTACGATTGGCCTCCGTGCTCCAGGCGCCGCCGCCGAGTGAGATTACGCTTCGCTCACCGCGCTCGAGGAGTTGGTGCAGAACCTTCGTTTCGATCGATCGAAAGACCGGCTCGCCGTCTTCGCGGATCAGTTGTGCGGCGGTTCGTCCGTGTTGTTCTGCGATCGTGTTGTCGAGGTCCACGCTTGGCAGATCGAGCCGGCGCGCCAGTGCGCGTGCGACTGCGGTTTTGCCGCTTCCCATAAAACCGATGATCACGATTGGTCCGTTTAGATTCATCTGACGATTATCGAGTCGAGCAAGTCGAAGAATTCAGGGAAGGAAACAGCGACGGATTCCGAGCCATGGATTTCCGTGTCGCCATCGGCGATGAGTGCGGCGACGGAAAAGGCCATCGCGATGCGATGATCGCCGTAGGATTCGATCGCCGCGCCGCGGAGTTTCGTTGGGCCGTCGATGCGCAACCCGTCGGTTAACTCCTGCACGTCTGCGCCCATCGCACGAAGGTTTTTCGCGGTGGCTGCGAGTCGATCGCTTTCCTTGAAGCGCAACTCGCCCGCATCCCGGATTTCGATCCCGCCTTTAATCTGTGTTCCCACAACTGCCAGCAAAGGTAGTTCGTCGATTAGAGACGGAATGAGACTTCCGCGCAGAACTTCATCTTCGTTGCGTACAGCTCCTCGTCCGCCGCGAACATTGATGGTTCCAACCGGTTCATTGCGTTCCATTTCAACGTCGGTCTGCGAGATCTCGGCGCCCCACGAACTGAGCACAGATAAAAAAGTAGTGCGAGTTGGATTCAGTCCGACGTCTTTAATGACAAGGTCGGAACCCGGCAGCAGCATTGCGGCAGCTACGAAAAACGCCGCTGAAGAGATATCGCCCGGGATCGTGATCGCGCCACCGGTGAAACGCGCCGGACCATCGAGCACGACTGAACCATCGTCGTTTACAGTGACCGGCACACCGAAGCCGTTGAAAAGGCGTTCTGTGTGATCGCGTGTGGGAGATGTTTCGGTAACAGTAGTGCGACCCTCGGCATTCAATCCGGCGAAAAGAATTGCTGACTTCACTTGCGCGCTCGCGACCGGCAGCTTGTAACTGATCGCGTGCGGAACGCGAGAACCGCGGATTCGCAGCGGCGGTTTGCCTTCAATGGCCTCGATCCGGGCGCCCATCAGCTTCAGTGGCTCGATAATGCGGCGCATCGGACGTGTGCTTAACGACTCGTCACCAATCAACTCAGCGCTCAGGTCATGACCCGCCAGTACGCCCGCGAGTATTCGCATCGTCGAGCCACTGTTGCCACAGTCCAATGGTTTCCGAGGTTCACCAAGTTCGCGTCTTCCCAAAATCCTCACTTTTCCGTCGTGAGTTTCAATTTCAACGCCCAAACCGCGCAAACAATCGAGCGTCGAAGCGCAATCACGTGCGGTAGAAAAATTCGCGATTTCCGAACGCCCGTCAGCGAGCGCGGCGATCAGTGCTGCCCGGTGCGAAATAGATTTGTCACCTGGCAGACACAAACTACCTTTAACCGTTTGTGCTGGAGTCAGTTTCATGTGGTATAAATGGGGCATCCCCCCTTCTCCCCAGAGATTCCCTCTGAGCGGTTCCCCCATAGAATGATGAATCATAGCAGTACTCAGGGCTTTGGCCCGATGGTGGATTCCGTGTCTGCAATACTTTACCCGTCCGTTTTAGTAGCAGAAGATTCGCAGGACACGCGAGCTATGCTCAAACGCGCGTTTGAGTTGAAGGGGTATCGCGTTTTCGAAGCCGAAGACGGTCTTGAAGCGCTGGACATGGCCCGCCAACACCGGCCGAATCTGATCGTCATGGACCTAAACATGCCCGTGTTGGATGGCCTGGAAGCCATTAAAAACTACCGCGAAACAGAAGGACCGGGCGAAGAGGTGCCGATCGTCGCGATCACTGCTTACGACGTGCCCGGAATGGAAGAAGCAGCCCTCGAAAACGGCTGCAACCGCTACCTGCGCAAGCCCCTCGATCTCAACGAACTCGACCGCGCAGTGCGAAGCTTCGGATTTGTCCTGTGAGATCCGCGAGCGGATCTCAATAAGTCCTATAGGACCTATATGATCTATTCCTATGTCCTATAGGACCTATTCTTGACACCACTACTCGTCGCGTGTTACACCCTCAAATTCCTTGACCGTAGACACGACCGAGTTAAGTTTGCCCAGCCGAATCGAAACGGTTGCGGCCGCGGCCGCCGCCGTGGCTGAATTCGTAGGCCGCTTTGGAGTCAGTGACGATGCTGCCTATGGCATCGACATGGCCGTGCGTGAGGCTGTGACCAATGCCGTGCTTCACGGCAATCGTCAGGACGAAAACAAAATCGTAGAAATAGTTTTGAAGAGCTTGCCTGACGCTTTGGAGATCAGCGTCCACGACCAGGGCCACGGGTTCAATCCGGAAGACGTCCCAGACCCAACTGCCACCGAGAACCTTTTGAAGACCTCGGGCCGTGGCATCTTTTTCATGCGTACCTTTATGGATGAGGTTTACTGGTTGATCCGGCCCGAAGGTGGTACAACAGTGCGCATGCTCAAGCGACGTTAATTCGCATTTGCATAAAGGAGATTTCTGACAATGGCTGAGTTGAATATCAACGAACGTCAAGCGGGGGATGTAACCGTTCTTGACATGAGCGGAAAGATCACGATTGGTGAGGGCAGCGTCGCGTTGCGGACGGCTGTCCGGCGTCTGCTTGAAGAAGGCAAAAAGCGCATTCTTCTGAATCTTGCCCAAGTGAGTTACATCGATTCCAGCGGCATCGGCGAACTGGTCTCCAGCTACACTGCGATTGGCAAAGAAGGTGGACAGCTCAAGCTGCTCAATCTCACGCAGAAGCTTCAGGACCTGTTGACCATCACCAAGCTGTTGACCGTGTTTGACGTTTACGATAACGAAGCAGAAGCGCTTAACAGCTTCAAGTGACCACGCGGAATTGACCGAAAGGTCACCGTAACGGAGAACTAGACATGGCCGAACTCGATGTGAAGGAACGACAAGCGGGAGACGTCACGATTCTCGATTTGCGCGGCGAAGTGCGAATCGGCGAAGGGAGCATCGCCCTGCGCGATGCCATTCGAAACCTGGCGGACGCGGGCAAGCAGAAACTGTTGCTGAATCTCGCGGGCGTGAGCTATATCGACTCGAGTGGTATCGGCGAGTTGATCGCCAATTACACGACCGTGAGCCGTCAGGGTGGTCAGCTCAAGTTGCTCAAACTAACGGATCGAGTTCAGAACCTGCTGGTAATCACAAAACTGCTGACCGTCTTCGATACTTATGAAGACGAGGCAGAAGCCTTAAAGAGCTTTGGCTAGAAAGCCGGGTTCACACGGATAAACACGGATGTTCCGTGCTGCATTTCGCCGTCTGCTTGCGATCGACGACCCACCCGAGCGGACGGCGCTTGCTTTTTCGATCGGCGTTTTCATCGCCTTCTCGCCGTTTCTCGGTCTGCACACCATCATGGCCACAGTGCTGGCCTTCGCGTTTCGTTTCAATAAGATCGCCATCTACACGGGCACGTTCATCAACAACCCGTTCCTTACTCTCGTCCCGATCATCATTGCTTCGTACGCGGTTGGCGCGTTTGTGCTCGGCCGGCCGCTCGGCCTGCCTGAAGAAGGACTCGACCTGCTCCAGAACCCACATATCTTTTCCGGCGACTACTACCGGCGGCTCTTTGTCGAGAGTTGGAACATTGTCTGGCCCTTCGCGATCGGCGGCACGGTCCTTTCCGTCGTTTGTTCGGGGTTGGCTTATCCGCTAACATTGCGGGCGCTACGTGCCTATCGCAGGCGTAAAGAGTCTACGGAATACACAGAAAGCACCGAACAGAATTAGCGTTTATGAAGCAAGTTTTACTTATCACTCTGGCAGTAATGCTCTGCGCCGGAGTCGTTTCCTCCCAACCACAACAAGTTCAACAACGGCCGCCTGCTTCGTTCGAAGTTTCTGAATACGGCGTCGACTTTCAAGCGGAGCCACGACTAATCGTCGTGATGGCCGCGCTCGAAGCCGCCGGTTTCGATCCGGCGCCGGGCCGCGCGCCGTCGACTTTTCGCGCCAAGCTTCGCAAGGATCTCGCGAATCTCGATTCCGACCTGCGTCATCGTCTACAGGCTTTTTACGAGCGCAACAAACTGCCCGCACCCGCTACTCCCGCCGATCAATCGGCGCGTTACGTTTCGCTCGCACTGGCGCTTGGTCCACAGCCGGGTCTCGAACCGCCGCCACGTTCGGAAGATTTACCCGCGGGATTGCTGGAAGTTCTGGACTTCGCGCCGTTGGTGCAGGAGTTCTATCGCAAGTCAGGCATTGACGAGCACCTTGTAGACTACACTCGCGCTTACCAGGCCGAAGGCGATCGTTTGCGTGCTCCGACCACGGAGATGGTGAAGAGCCTGCTGACTTATCTCCACACGCGCCCGATCACGTCCTCGTCTGAACGCGTTGAAATCAAGAACCCGGACAAGAAGAGCAAGGAAAAGAGGTACACGTTCCGGCAAAAGGAGCGTCGCTTTTTTATCCTTCCCGATTTGCTGGCGCCGCGAGGCGCGATCAACTTCCGCATCATCGGCGATGATTACTATGCGGTTGTTCCCGAGGGAACCGATCCCGCGTCATCGGAGTTGCGCCGCGCGTATTTGCAGTACGTGATCGACGCACTCGTGCTCAGATTTAACAAAGACATCGCCGCACGTCGCGAACCGATCAAGCTACTGTTGGCCGAACGAGAGAAAGCCGGTGGTCAGGCGAGCGCCGACGTGTTTTTGAGTGTGAGCCGTTCGCTCGTTGCCGCAGCGGATGCGCGTTACGAAGAGACACGCCGGCGCGAACTGCTGGCGCGCGACAATCGCGCCCGGCTGGCGGCCGCGAAAACCGACGCCGATCGCGCGGCGATCGCGAAAGAATCGCAAGCCGAGTTGAGTGCGATTCAGGATGAGACGATAGCGCGGCTGGCTGACGAATATGAAAAAGGCGCGGTGCTCTCGTTTTTCTTTGCCGATCAACTGAAAGGCATCGAGAGCGCCGGATTCGATCTCGCAAACTTCTTTTCGGACATGGTCAATTCTTTCGATCCGGCGCGTGAGGCGAAACGTCCGGCTGAATATGCGGATGCGAAACAGCGTGCGACTGCCGCCCGTGAAGCACGTCTCGCTGCGCGCAAAGCGCAGTCGGAAGTAACGCTCGATTCGACAAGCAATCCACGCGACGCAGCGCTCGTCCGTGATTTAGCCGCGATCGAAGATACGCTGCGCAACAAAGACTACACCGACGCTGAATCGCGTTTGCGTGAGTTGTTGAAAGAGCATCCGGGTGAGCCGCGAATCTTCTTCGCGTTGGGCCAAACGGCGAGTCTTGCGGCGATGGATGCGACCGACGAGCCGGTGCAGTTGGAACGGCTCAACCGCGCGCTCGGTCATTACCGCATGGCGATCGCGGCGGCTTCACCGGAGGACGACAAAGCGATTCTCTCGCGTGCGCACGAGTCGATGGGACGAATCAACGCGTTTCTCGAAAACAACGCGGAAGCGGTGAAGGCGTTTGACGAAGCGATCAAAATCGGCGACGTGCGCGGCGGCGCCTATCGCGAAGCTTTGGAAGGAAAGAAAAGACTGACCCAACCTTAAGGCAATCCACAGATTACGCAGATGCTTGTCTGTGTAATCTGTGGATGGATTTACTGTAAAGCTTTTGCCGCGTTAACACGCCCTCCGGTGGCAACTTTTCCCTTCAACGCAACTATTGGGTCCGCTGACGCCAGCAGGCGTTTCTTCAGTTGATCCACGGATATACGCGGATTCTCGGCAACGATTAACGCTGCCACACCCGAAACAACCGGCGTCGCCATCGACGTGCCCGACTTCTCTTCATAAGCATTCCCGAGCCACGTGCTCAAAATATCAACACCGGGCGCGGCAATCGCCACACTCTTCACACCGTAATTCGAAAACTTCGCGAGTTGATCGTGTCGGTCCAACGCCGCCACCGCGAGCACGCTCGGATAACTTGACGGAAAATGTGGCTGGCGATCGTTGTTTACGCTGGAATTTCCCGCTGCGGCAACGAACAGGATGTCGTTGTCGATAGCCTTCTGAATCACTTCGCCAAGGGCGCGCGAACGTTGCGTGCTGCCCCAACTCGCGCTGATGACGCGCACGTTCACACCGGCTTTCTTACGATCGATCACGTAATTGATCGCTTCAATCGCGTCCTTGGTCGTCCCAAAACCACCGGCGTTCATAAACTTCAACGGCATGATGCGAACTTTCCAGTTCACGCCGGTGATGCCGATATTGTTTCCGCCTTCAGCGCCGATGATGCCGGCGCAGTGTGTGCCGTGGCCGTTCTCGTCCATCGGATCGGAAGAATTGTCGATCGCGTTGAAGCCATCCTCGTCGTCAATGGTTCCGAGTTGGTCGTCCTGATAAGCATCGATACTCGCCGGGCGCTTCCACATGTTTGGCGCGAGATCTTCGTGCGTGTAATCAACGCCGCTGTCGAGCACCGCGACCACGACTTTGTCGCTGCCGGTCGTGGTGAGCCACGCGTGCATCGCACTGATGTCGGCGCCTTGTTTTCCGCCGCGCTGGCCCGAGTTTGCGAGCGCCCACTGGTCTTCGAACTTCGGATCGCTTGGATGTATCGGCGGCAGCGCCGTTTCGACTGCATCAAGCTCGATTTCCATGTTTGGCTCGGCGTATTCGACTTCCGGTTGAGCGAGATACTGCGCCACTGTCTGGTTCGCGTCGAGGTCGTCGAGGTCGTCAATCGCCTCCAAACCCGGATCACTCTCGATCCGGTCTTCCACGCGGTCGTTAAAACGCGTGGTCAACTCGTCAATCGCCTCCTGGCTCACGCCCGGTTTGAACTTCACCAATACTTCGGGCCGGCCCCTTAGCCGGCTTTCCGCGAGCGCCATGTCTTCAGCCGAGGTAGCGCGTTTCTTTTCAGCGGCAGGAACGACGCGTGGTACGTGAGACTTCCAATCTTTACGCCACCGGTTCAACTGACCGGCGAAAGCTGCGATAAGGACGAGAACGATTGCGAGCGCGAGGTGGATTAAGAAGTTATTGCGGTTCATTGCGGTACCTCGAAAAGCTTGTAATAGGTCCTATGGGTCCCAGGACCTATACCCGATAATTCTTGCCTTTATAGCCAAAAAGGCGCACCTGATTCTTGTCAGCGCGGTATTCGTAGTCTTTGCCGTTTGCGTCGAGCCGGATGCGCCAGCCGCTCGTGATCATTTGGCCGCTCATCTCGTCGTCTTCGGCGGCGCCGAGGGCCATATCCGGAAAGTCGGCGTCCTCGACTGATTCTTTAATCGCGGCGGCGTCGACGTTCAGCCGCTGCGCCAAATCCTTCCGAGCTTTTTCGACTGCGTCTTCTTTGCTGAGTGACATACGATTCAAACGACCGTCCCAGTGTCTTTGTTCCGAAACGTAGCCATTTTGAGCCTGTCAAAGGCTGCGGTCAATGTGCGCGCGTCATTTCAGATCGCCGAAGCGGTGTTGGAGTAAGGCCGCGACTGTAATTGCGGCAGTTTCAGCGCGAAGAATGCGGCCGCCGAAGGTCACAATCTGGGCACCCGCTGCGCGTGCTTGTTCGAGTTCTTCATCCGACCAACCGCCTTCGGAACCGACGATTGCGGTCACAGAATCCGTGTCAATCTGTGTTAGTCCGTGGCCACTTTTTTCGGAGAACAGTAAACACGGATTTGACGGACGAAGCACGGATTCAAACGGAGTTGGGTTTTCGATGGTTGGGACGACCGCTCTTCCGGATTGCTTCGCTGCTTCAAGCGCGATTCTTTGCCAACGCGCAACGCGTTTATGTGCGTCGCTTTCATCGCGCAATTTGATATCAGCGTAACGAGTAATCAGCGGAATGATCTTCGTCACGCCCAATTCGGTCGCCTTCTGCACGACTAGATCAAACTTCTCGCCTTTCAACAACGCCACCGCGAGCGTGATTTGCAGCGGCGACTCAGGCCGCGCGGGCTCGATTTCCTGATCTACGTCGAGTTCCGCAGACTCACGTCGCGCCTGGGCCACACGAGCGCGAAACTCTTTTCCCGCGCCGTCGAAAACCGAAACTTCATCGCCGGGTTTCAAACGCAGCACTTCACGCAGATGCCGCGCTTCATCGGCCGTCAGCGTCACGGTGCGTTTACTTGAATCGAACGCGCTCGGAGGCGCAAAGAAACGGCGACGCGTCATCTCTCAAACAATAATCGCAACCCACTCGCCATCACGCGCGATCTCTACATCAGTTATCGCCAACTGGCCCAATTGCGCCACGATGCCTTCGATCTGTGTTTCCAGGATCCCGCTCAAAACCAACCTCCCGCAACTCAGGGCAACAAGCGTTGGCAACATCTTCGCGATCACTTCCGCGGTCAGGTTCGCGCAAATAAAATCAGCGGAACTGGTTTGTTCATCAATCGAGCCAACGTGAAAATTGATCCTCTCCGCCACGCCATTCGCGACCGCGTTCTCACGCGCGATCTGGACCGCGTCAGCGTCGATGTCGTATGCCTCAACATGCGCTCCCGGCGCGCACGATGCCGCCGCGATCGCTAGAATTCCTGTGCCCGTGCCGACGTCGAGAAAACTGCCACCCTCGAAATAGCTTTGCATCGCCGCGAGACAGAGGCGCGTCGTTTCGTGAGTGCCTGTACCAAACGCCATTCCCGGCTCGATGCGAATCACACAACGGTCGGGCTTGTCATCAAGTTCCGACCAGGGCGGCGCGATGATGAAACGTCCCACTTGCACTGGCTGCCAGTTTTTCTTCCATTCTTCCAACCAGTCGCGTTGCTCAACCTCACGCACGTTCATATCACGTACCGACGACGATGGCAGTTCATAAATCCTGAGCGCCTCAAACAACTGATTTCTGACGCGTTCTCGATCCGGAACTCCTTCGAAGTAACCGACAATCCGTGTCACGTCCGTGTTATCCGTGGCCGTTTCGGTGCCGCCAGCGCCCGCCTCCATCAACGCATACTCCACCGCCTCGACCGCCTGCGGCTCGACATCAACGTCCAACGCATACCACTGTTCTTTACTCATTCGAGTCCAAACTCATTCAACAGTCGCGGACTGTTGCGCCAATCCTCTTCAACCTTCACAAACAGTTCGAGATGAACGCGATGGCCCAACAATTCCTCAATGTCACGCCGCGCCTTGATGCCGATCTCTTTCAACCGACTCGCGCCGCGTCCGATCACGATCTTCTTTTGTGACGTGCGTTCCACCACGATCACGCAATTGATTCGCGTGAAGTCTTCGCGCACTTCTTCATACCGCTCCGTCACGACTGCCGTGACGTACGGAATCTCATCTCCCGTCACGTGTAAAACCTTTTCGCGCACCATCTCCGCGACCATCGAGCGCAACGTTTGATCGGTCAACTCGTCTTCACCAAAGATCGGCTCACCTTCCGGAAGATGACGCAAACAACTCTCGATCAAAACATCGGTCATCTCATTTTTAAGCGCCGAGATCGGAATGATCTCGGCCCACGCGTACTCGTTCCGGTAGAAATCCATCAACGGCAGCAACGCGCCTTTGTCTTCGAGTTTGTCGATCTTGTTGAGCAGCAGGAGCGCGGGTTTCTCGGAACGCTTCACAAGGTCGAGCACGAAGCGATCGCCATTGCCCGTGGACACGGAAGCATCTCGAATCAGACAAACGAGATCGACGCCGAGCAGTGCGTCCTGAACAGCGGCCATCATGCGCCGGTTGAGTTCGTAACCCGGTTGATGCACGCCGGGCGTGTCCACCAAAACGAGCTGGCCTTCGGGTTTGGTGATCACGCCCTGAATGCGAAAGCGCGTGGTTTGCGGCTTGTCTGAAACGGCCGCGATCTTCTGTCCGACGAGCCGATTCAGCAGCGTTGATTTACCGGCGTTCGGCCGCCCAACCAAAGCGACGTAACCGGCGTGTGATGTTCGATCTGTGCTCATCCGCGTAATCTGTGGCTCAACTCTTCTCCGCAAAGATTTGGACCAGATGGATTAATGTTTCCGTCGACTTCTCCAGCCCGCGACGCGAATTAAACTCCAACTTGCCGTGGAAGTTTGAACCACCGGTGAAGAGATTCGGCGTCGGCAATCCCTGGAAGGTTAGTCTCGCTCCATCGGTACCGCCGCGAATCGGTTTCATAAAAGGCTTCAGACCCGCGCGCTTCGCTGCTTCCATCGCGTTGTTTGTCAGCTCCGGGTAGTTCTTCAGCACTTCCTTCATGTTCTTGTAGTTTTCCTCGACACTGATCTTGATCTTCACATCGGGAAACTTCGCTGCCGTTTGGGCCACCATGTCGCGCAGCAGTTTTTCTTTCGCGTCGAGGCCGCTGATATCGAAATCGCGCAGGAGAATTTTGAGAGTCGACGTTTCCACGTCGATCGTTCCCGCGTAGGGATGAACAAAACCCACCCGCTCTTCGGTTGTTTCAGGCAGCATGTCTTTCGGGAAACGGCCGAGGTAATCACCGATCGCATACATGGCGTTAATCATGATTCCCTTTGCGCT
>DATEHX010000168.1:0-2388 GCA_035279345.1 Pyrinomonadaceae bacterium
GCTCGATTCAATTCCCAACGCCCACGCGACGTCGTCGAGACTGACGTTGCGCCGCGCGCCGAGCCACCAGCGATGCATCGTGTCAAACACACCGCGCACGTTGTAATCGGCGAGGTTCACAAACGGACGCACCTGAATCTCATGCACCAAACAACGCTGAAAGATAAACGGCAGGTCGAAGCCGATGATGTTATGGCCGACGAGCTCGTCGCAGTCGCAGTCGAAGTCTTTCAGCAGCGCGAGAAAATCGAGCAGCGCACGTTTTTCCTGTTGCTCGAAGCCGTCGCTGTCGATGCCGAAAACGTGTTCGCTCTCCGCGGGGCCGAGACCGGGAAACTCGAAACCGGGAATCGGCCCGACGTGAACCGCGATCGAAATCACGCGCCCCGAAGTCGCACTCAACGAACCCAACGCATAGCAACGTTCTTCTTCAGCAGCGCTGTCTTCAAGGTAACGCTGCTGTTGCTCGACGCGCATGTTGCCGAGACGCATTTGGCGTTCGAGTTGTGGTCCGACGCGTACGCGAAAATCGGCGAGCGTCAGGGTTTCGATGTCGAAGGTGAACGCGCGCGGGAGTTGTGGTTCGGCGTGTTGATGTTCGCGATACTGCTCGAGCGTGATCGGCCGGTACTCCGCAACGACAAACTGTGGCTTGTCCTGAAATGTTTCGAGCTTGCCGGTGATTCCCCAAAGTCCGGGTTTGATTTCCTTCTGCGTTTCAAGCACTTCGCCCCAGATTTTTAAGGGGAGTGAACCGGTGGCGTTGCGCGCGGACGCGTCACAAAACAAGCGGCCCTGTTGGGTGCGGCGCTCGCGCACTGAAGTGACGAGCACCATCAGCCACACGTCTTCGCCAAGTGGGATTTCGGGGATGGGGAGGTTGCCGCGCATCGTTTAAGTGTCGGGTCTAAGCTTTCGGTATAGGTCCTATAGGACCAATAGGACCTATTTCCTATAGGACCTATTCAAGCGCTCCAGCTCACGGCTCATCTTGCCGCTCAGCATTAACGCGATCATCTTGTAATCGCCCATCAGCGACCAGAGCGGGTATTTGAAAGTCGCGGGCCGGTTCTTTTCGATCAGGAAGTGTGCGAGCCAGGCGAAGCCGTAGCCGGGAACAAAACCGAGCAGAAACAACCACCAGCGTCCCGTCGCGATGAAGTAGATCACGAGCGCCACGCCCATCGTCGTGCCGATCAGGTGCAGCACGCGCGTGGCGGGGCGGCTGTGTTCGGCCATGTAAAAAGGCCAGAACTGCGAGAATGATTGATACCGTTCTTCGCTCATGAAAACAGTCGCGAAAAGCTTTCGTTACTAGCCGGTTCGATCTGGACCAGCGCGAGGTTTTCTTCAACGTGTTCGACTCGACTCATGCCCACGAGTGCGGTCGCAACGCCCGGCGCCGAGCGCACAAATTGAATCGCTGTTTGCGCGTCCGTTGCGAGCGAGCCGAGCTGCGTGCGGATTTGCTCCGGCAGTTGCCACGCCAAGCGCGCTTGCAACAGTGAAGCACTGGCGATCGCCGTCACGTCCAATCGTTCGGCCTGATGTTCGGCAATGTCGATCCCTTCGACCATCGCCAGATTCACCGGCAGTTGAATAAAACGAAAGCCGTGATTCTCGCCGCCGACTTGACGAGCGAGCTCAACCATTCGCTCGAGCGAGTGATACTCGGGCGAGTTTTCCGGGACTCGAAAACCGTTCCACGTCGCGGCGCCATAGTAGCGCAGCTTGCCGCGGCGGCGATTCTCTTCGAGACGTTCAAACGCCCTTTCCAGTCGATGATAAAACTCCGCTTCGGAGACGTACGGCAATTGCGATTCGGGATTGTGAATGTAATAGACGTCCACGGTCGCGACGCCAAAATTCTTCAGCGATTGATCGAGCTGGTGTTGAAGGTACGCGGGCGTCATGCAGTGACTGCCACCGACGAAGTCGTCGAAGTTCGCAATGCCGGGTTTGACAAAGGTCTCTTCGATGTACCCGCGCACGTCGCGTGGTGGCGCACCGTCAAACGGCAGGTATCCGCCTTTCGTGCATAACACCAGTTCGTCGCGTGTGAAACCGTGTTCGGTGAAGAGTGTGTTCAGGGCGTCGCCGATCGAACGTTCGCTGCGTTGAAAACGATAGTTCGCGGCGCTGTCGATCACGTTGACGCCGAGTTGAACCGCACGCACTACCGCGTTCTTGTAAAGCGCATCGGTTTGTTCGTCAGGGTTACCGAGATACGTGCCGATGCCGAGCGACGACAATTGCAAACCGTCGCGCTCGCGGAAGTGACCTCGCGCAGCGCGACCGGCGAAGCGCTGAACGTAGCGTGTGGTGCCTTCGACTGTGGCGTTGCCTTCGTGTGACATTTACGCGGATGGTAGCACGGCTTTGTAATCG
>DATEHX010000169.1:0-13509 GCA_035279345.1 Pyrinomonadaceae bacterium
GCGCTGCCGCCGTGGGCGCGTTCGCGCACGACGACTGACAAGGAAGGAAATCTGATACTGGAAGTCGGACCAGACCGCGACGCGCACATGTTCATCGCGCATCAGGATGAGGTCGGGTTTGAAGTCGCGACCATTGGAGACGATGGTGTGGTCACGTTGCGTACGCGTGGCGGACTGTTTCCGTCGCTCTGGGAAGGACAGCCGGCGTTGCTGCATTTCGAAGACGGTAAAGCACCACTCCGCGGCGTGTTTGTCCCACGTGAAGGCGCAACGACGAAACAACCGGAAGCGGTGACAGCGTGGTTTGGACTCGATGATGCTGGTTTGAAACAGCTCGGCGTCGTTAACGGACTCTCGGTCACCGCGGCAAAGAACGCGACGCGCATTGGCGCCACGCGCTTCACAGCTCGCGCACTCGACGACCGCGCTGGTTCGACAGCCTTGATTCTCGCGGTGCGACGGATTAATCCGGCGACGTTGAAACGAAAGGTCATCTTCGCGTGGTCGGTGCGTGAAGAGACCGGCCTCGAAGGCGCGATGGCGCTGGCGGCACGTTACGCTACGTCGGTCAAACGCGTGTTCAGTGTCGACACGTTTGTCTCTTCCGATTCGCCCGCGGAAACGACGCGGTTTGCCAATGCGCCGTTGGGCCAGGGCGCAGTCATTCGCGGTCTCGACAATGCTTCGGTCGCAGCGCCCGCCGAGATCGAACGCATACTCGCGATTGCACGAGCGCAGAATATTCCGCTGCAAGTCGGCGCGACGAACGGCGGCACTGACGGTTCAGATTTCATTCGTTACGGGACGGTGCACGTCAGTTTGTCGTGGCCCGGACGCTACAGCCATTCGCCGGTCGAGGTCCTCGATCTTCGTGACCTTCAGGCACTCGAGCGGTTGGTCCATGCGCTCGCCACCGCACAATGAAGCTCCTTGCAACCCTTGCGCTCTCGTTGGTCTTGCCGGCGACACTGCTGGCGCAGCAGGAGCTGACTCGTTACGTCAATCCATTCGTCGGCACCGGCGGCCATGGTCATACGTATCCGGGCGCAACGCGGCCGTTCGGCATGGTCCAACTCAGTCCCGACACGCGTCTCACCGGTTGGGACGGCTGTTCCGGTTACCACTACTCCGACTCGATTATCTACGGCTTCAGTCACACGCATCTCAGCGGCACGGGCATCTCTGACTACGGCGACGTCCTGCTAATGCCGACTGTCGGCGAACCTAACCTCAAGGCGCTAAACAACGGTTCGCCGGAGAAGGGGTACGCGTCGCGCTTTCAGCACCAAAACGAAACTGCTTCGCCCGGCTATTACTCCGTGCGGCTCGACGACGACAACATCCTTGTCGAACTCACGGCCACTGAACGCGGCGGATTACATCGCTACACGTTTCCCGCGACGCAGCAGGCAAACATCATTATCGACCTCACGCACCGCGACAAAGTTCTCGATTCGGGTCTGCGCATCACCGGAGGCGACACGATCGTCGGTTGGCGGCGGTCGCAAGCATGGGCCAAAGAACAGATCGTTTATTTCGCCATTCAGTTTTCACATCCGATCATCAAGTCGGGGATTGCCGTAGACGACAAGCTGGTTGAGGGCTCACGCGAGGCGCGCGGGCAGAACGTCAAAGGTTACTTTCGTTTCGACACGAGTAGAACGCCGCAGTTGCTTGTGCGGGTCGGAATCTCCGCGGTCGACATAAACGGCGCGTGGTTGAACCTCGCCGCGGAGTTGAATCACAAGAATTTCGACAAAGTAAAAGCCGAAGCTGCCGCGGCGTGGAACGCTGAGCTAAACAAAATCACGGTGACCGGCGGCAGCGACGCGCAGTTAACTAACTTCTACACCGCGCTGTATCACACGATGATTGCGCCGAATCTCTTCATCGACGTCGACGGGCGTTATCGCGGGCGCGACATGAAGATTCACAAAGCGCAGGGTTTCCAAAACTACACGGTGTTTTCGTTGTGGGACACGTTTCGCGCCGCGCATCCGCTCTACGCGCTCATCGATCAGAAACGCACGCGCGACTTCATCAAGACGTTCCTGGCCCAGTACGAGCAAGGCGGACGTCTGCCCGTTTGGGAGCTAGCGGCCAACGAAACCGACACGATGATCGGCTATCACGCCGTCTCCGTGATTGCTGACGCCGCCGTGAAAGGCATCGACGGGTTCGATCTAAACAGAGCTTATGAAGCGATGAAGCAGAGCGCCGAACTGCGCGAGCATCGCGGCTTGGGCGCGTACATCGACAATGGTTTCATCGCGATGGAAGACGAACGCGAGTCTGTTTCGAAGGTGCTCGAGTATGCGTATGACGACTGGTGCATCGCGCAGGTCGCGAAGAGGCTCGGACGCGCAGACGACTATCAGCGCTACCTTGCGCGGGCGCAGTCGTACAAGAACGTTTTTGATCCGGTTTCGGGGTTCATGAGGCCGCGCACGAATGGCAACTGGATAGAGCCGTTTGATCCGCGTGAAGTCACGTTTGCGTTTACGGAAGCGAACTCGTGGCAATACACGTTCTTCGCGCCGCAGGACGTGAGTGGTCTGATGAGCTTGATGGGTGGGCCGCGTGGGTTCGTGCGCAAGTTGGACCAGATGTTCGCGGCCGAAGCCCGGACCACCGGGCGCGAGCAGGTGGACATCACCGGGTTGATTGGGCAATACGCGCACGGCAACGAGCCGAGCCATCACATCGCGTATCTGTACAACTACGCGGGCGAGCCGTGGAAGACTCAGTTTCGCGTGCGGCAGATCATGGATGAGTTTTACAAACCAACGCCTGACGGGCTGATCGGGAATGAAGACTGCGGTCAGATGTCGGCGTGGTACGTGTTTAGTGCGGCAGGGTTTTATCCCGTCACGCCTGGGTCGACGATCTATGCGATCGGTTCGCCGTTGTTTCCCGAGGTGCGTTTTAACCTTGAGAATGGAAAGTCGTTTGTTGTGAAGGCGCGCGGTGTGTCGGACAAGAGTTTTTATATTCAGTCTGCGACGTTGAACAGTAGACCCTACTTAAAAAGCTACATCGAACATAGTGATTTGGTTGCGGGAGGAGAGCTTGTTTTTGATATGGGTCCGCAACCGAATCGCCAGTTTGGACGGGGATTTCAAAACACGCCCGTTTCTAAGGTCGTTGGATTTGAAATGATCCCGGCGCCGGTCATTAGAGGGTCAAAGACTTTCAAAAATCATCTTTCCATCAGTGTTCAAAACCTCTCGCCATCTTCTGTCTATTACACCACTGACGGCTCTGAACCGACGTCGACTTCAAAACGGTTCGTAAAGCCGTTCACGATCGATCGAGATACGACTGTAAAGGCAGTGGTGATTGACGCGCGCGGGAATCGCAGTCATGTGGTGACGGGAACTTTCCGTCGTATTCCGCACGACTGGAAGATCACTCTCTCATCCAGCTACAGCTCGCAGTATCCCGGCGGCGGCGACTCGGCGTTGATCGACGGTATTCGCGGCACGATGAACTGGACTGATGGAGCGTGGCAGGGTTATTGGGAGAAAGATCTGGAAGCGGTCGTGGATCTCGGAAAGGTGCGGCGCGTTTCGAAAGTCGGTGCGGGATTTCTCCAGGACATTGGTTCCTGGATTTGGTTCCCGCACCGCGTCGAGATCTACCTTTCAGTCGATGGAAAGAGTTATAAGCTTGCCGCCTATATACCTCGCGAAGGCAGCGAGACGTCGATCAGAAACTTCGTGCAAACCATCACGCCTCAAGACGCGCGTTACGTTCGTCTCCTCGCCCGTCACGCCGGAAAGAACACTTGGATCTTCGCCGACGAAATCCTGATAGAAAATTAACTTACCACTGCAACTCGAATTCATAATCCCCGGCGCCGCCGCGCGAGTCCTTGATGCGCACGACGACCGCGAAATCGTTCTCACGTGATGGTTGCTGCTCGATGTATATCTGGCCTCGTCCACGCTTGCTCGTGAGTCTCACAGTCACACGGCGCGACGGCAGCGAAGAGCCGAAATTGGGTTGTCCGTCGTTGAACTCAGTGCCGCCCAGTGTTTCCACGTCAGCACTGGCGCCGCGGATCGTGATGCGCACGTCGTCGTCCACGCGTCCTCGCCACGTCATGCGCCCACCACGCCCATCGTTGTTGTTGCCGCCACCCGGAAACGGCCCGGGGTTCGTCGTGTCGCCTATGTCTTTGGCGACGTCGTTCAGCGATCGTTGCACGTTGTACCAATTGCTGCGCTGAAGATTGTTGCGCTCAACGGAGCGCGCGATGTTCTGAACCAGGTCAAACGCGTCGCGCAGTTCCTGCGGACGGCGGCGATCGACGACCATGCGATAAAAGATCCTCGCCGAGGCGCCAAGCTGCTGCGCCAGCATCACAGCTTCAATCTCATTGCGGTTGTTGCGGTTGGAATTGGTGTAGCTGTTGTAAGTGGTGCTGGCGAAATCCTCCGCATCGCGCGACAGCCGGGACGCGGAATCGGTCAGTCTGTTGTTGGACTGGCCAAACTGCGCCAGAGCGGATAGCGGGAAAAGTAAGGTAACAACTACAAGCAAAAGGCTTCTGCTGATCATGGGGCTCCTCCTGACGTTCGCTTGGTCTCAGGCCACAGATTAACACGGACGAACACGGACTGCGTGTCAGTGTTCGTTCGTGTGGGTCCGTGGCCCCATACTGTATAATAACGGCCAGATTTGAAACCGTTGGCCAAGCCAACAAGGAGTTAATGAATGAGTTGGAATGAATCCCCTTATGCAGTTGCTGGTGCGGATGTTCGCATCACCGCGTTTCTCAGCAAAGTTTACGGCTGGATGTTTCTCGGGCTGCTTGTCACAGCGGGAACTGCCTTCGCGGTCGCATCCTCGCCGCTCTTGATCAAGACACTTATCGCTAACCGGATACTGTTCTGGATTTTGCTTTTTGGACAGCTCGGCCTCGTGTTCTACCTGTCGGCTCGGGTGGATAAGATGTCGCCGGTGACTGCGGCCACGCTCTTTATGCTCTACTCGGCGATGGTCGGGATCACGACGTCCGTCATTCCTGCTTGTCTACACCGGCGCTTCGCTATTCGCCACGTTCATGGTGACGGCCGGAATGTTTGGCGCACTCGCGCTGTTCGGCACTTTCACCAAGCGAAGTCTCGCAGGCATCGGACAGTTTGCCGTCATGGGATTGATCGGTCTACTCATCGCGATGGTGGTGGGCATCTTCTGGCAGAACGACGCGCTTCAGTTTGTGATTTCGGTGGTGGGCGTGATCGTGTTTACCGCACTGACTGCGTGGGACGCGCAGCGCTTGAAGCACATGGCCGTGGCGCTGCCTGATGGACGCGTCGGAGCCTACGCCGTGGTTGGCGCGCTGTCGCTCTATCTCGACTTTATCAACCTCTTCTTCTTCCTGCTGCGCTTCATGGGCGGCCGAAGAAATTAGCGACAAGAAACACAAGAAGCGAAAAAGGCACAAGAGGCGCTTATCCTCTTGTGCCTCTTTTTTTGTGCCTCTTTGTGGTTAACTTTTCGCCGCGAAGCCACGCTTCTTCATCAGCGCGTCGATCTTTGGATCGCGTCCACGGAATGAACGGTACGCGTCCGCGGGATCGATCGTGTTGCCAACCGAGAAGACAAACTTGCGCAGTCTCTCCGCCACGTCGCGATCGTACGGCCCTTTGCCTTCGGTAAACGCGCCGAACGCATCGGCCGTGATCACGTCCGACCACAGGTAGCTGTAGTAGCCTGCCGAATACCCGTCACTTCCAAAGACGTGCAGGAATTGCGGCGTGCGATGGCGCATCACGATCTCTTTCGGCATGCCGAGCTGTGCGAGTGTCTCACGCTCAAACGCGTCCGGATCGATCTTCTTATCACCGGCGAGGTGCAGCTTCATGTCAACCAGCGCTGCCGATAGATACTCGACGGTCGCAAAGCCCTGATTGAACGTAGCTGATTTCATTATCTTGTCGACCAACTCCTGCGGAATCGGCTTACCGGTCTGGTAGTGCAGCGCGAAACGTTGCAGCACCTGCGGCGTAGCGAGCCAGTGTTCCAAAAGCTGCGACGGAAACTCGACGTAATCGCGTGGCACCGCGGTGCCTGAGACTGATGGATATGTGACGTTTGAATTCAAGCCGTGCAACGCGTGGCCAAACTCGTGGAACATCGTCGTGGCGTCGTCCCACGAGATCAGCACGGGCTCGCCGGGTTTGCCTTTGACGAAGTTTGAGTTG
Organism: Pyrinomonadaceae bacterium; assembly: GCA_035279345.1. Classification (GTDB taxonomy): domain Bacteria; phylum Acidobacteriota; class Blastocatellia; order Pyrinomonadales; family Pyrinomonadaceae; genus PSRF01. Next base: position 6,213 of record DATEHX010000169.1, read on the forward strand.
TTGGAAACGATTGTCGTGATCTCACCGTCGACTCGTTCCTGCGTGCGATACGCGTTCATCCACGCGCCCGAGCGCTTGCCGGCGCGGGCATACGGATCGAAGTACCACAAACCGATGTGACGCTTCGTCGTTTTGTCCGTGACTTCCCAGACGCGGATGTCGGGATGCGCCACCGGAACGTTTGTTACCGGCGTGAAGTTGAAATTGAAGAGTTCGCCCGCGACCCAGAAGATGCCTTCGCGCAACTTCTCGAGTTGGAGATAAGGTTTGATTTCGTTTTGGTCGAGATCGTACTTGGCTTTGCGAACCTTCTCCATGTAATAGCGGTAGTCCCACGGCTCGATCTTGATCTTCGCGCCTTCCTTGTCGGCGAGTGCCTGCATGTCGGCAACTTCTTCGTGCACGCGCGCGACCGCGGGTTTCCAAACCGCTTCCATCAACTCCATCGCGCGTTCCGGAGTTTTGGCCATCGAGTTTTCCAGACGCCAGTGGGCGTGTGTTTGGTAGCGGAGTAATTTCGCGCGTTCGGCGCGGAGTTGCAGGATTTCAGTGATGGTAGCGTTGTTGTCGTGTTCGCCGCCGTTGTCGCCACGATTTATAAACATGCGCCACGCTTTTTCACGCAGGTCACGGCGATCGGAATAGGTTAGAAACGGATCGACCGACGAGCGCGTGTTCATGATCACCCACGTGCCCGGTTGTTGCTTTTTCGACTCCGCGGCCGCGGCGGCAGCATCGCGTATCGACTGCGGCAGTCCGGCGAGCTCATCTTCGCTCTTTAGCACGATGAACTGATCGGTCTCTTCGGCGAGTACGTTTTGACTGAACTTCGTGAAGAGTCCGGCGAGTTGTTGATTGATCTGCGAGAGACGTGTCTTGGCTTCCGGTTTCAGGCGCGCGCCCGCGCGAACGAAGTTGGTGTAGTAGAGCCAGGTGACGCGTTGCTGTTCGGGTTTGAGTTTGGCTTTGTCGGGCGAGTTGTAAACGGCGTCGATGCGTTTGAAGAGTGCCTCGTTTTGCGTGATCTGATCGTTGAAGGCGGCGAGGCGAGGCGCCATCTCGCGTTGGACGGCTTGAAACTCGGGATTCGCCATGGTGGCGGTCCAAACGCCGTAAAGCGTTGTGACGCGGTCGAGGGTGGTACCACTGCGTTCGAGTGCGGTGATGGTGTTTTCGAAATCGGGCGCCGCGGGGTTCTTGGTGATACGGTCGATCTCGGCGAGTTGTTCGGCCATCGCGGCTTCGAGTGCGGGTTTGAAAAGCGCGACTTTTACTTCATTGAAAGGTGGAACGCCGCCGAATGGGCCTTCCCACTTCGCGAGCAACGGGTTGGTCTCGGTCGGGTTCAGTGGGTTTTCGGAACGTGATGAGTTCGCAGCGGTATTGGTGGTGGTTTCAGTATTCATCGCGCTGTTGTTGAGCGTTGTGTTCGAAATAATCAGAACGGTAGCAACGAGCAGCATTAGGCTGCGAGTGATCAGGTGGCACATATCGTGATTCCTATCTATTGAATTCGCGGCGTTAACCGCCGGGAGAGCTACGTAGTTAAGTGCGTTAGTATAAAAGTAAAAGTTCAAATACCGAAGTCGAAGAGAGAATTTCGACCGTGGCTAGGCGCCTTCAAACAATTCTCGATGTTCAGGGGACTCCTTTATTTTAGAGACGCTTACAAAGTGGCGGGCGAATACCAATAACGGCGCAAGTGGCATGACACTTTTTGCGAACCGATTACCAAGAAGTTGAGCATACGATTCATCATCTCGACTGCCAAACCTGTTTGCCAGTTCTCTATCGGTTATATAACGATTGTCCACGTATCTATATGTAGTGCCAGGCTCGTCTCCCAATAGGTACCAGCCGCTCGCTAGGTATGATACTCCTGTAAAACCCATGTTTGGATTGACGTATGTCATCCAATCACTAGCCCCAAGACGTCGTTCCGATTGAGCTGCTCGAGAAAGCAAGTATGAAATGCTATTAACGGGAGCCCCTTCAAATACGAAGACACGGGATAAAACCCGTGCTCGTTTGCTAGCAGCCCTCTTAGTTTTCAACAAGTTGTGCAATCTATCGATGTCCAATGGTGACGAGACACAAAGAGCTACTAGCCTCCCGCATTCGGTACGTAGTCCGTAAGCACGACCATCGATTCGGGCAGAGTGCAGATAGTGAAATCTCTTCATCACCCTGCGACTCTCATCATCTCCTATCTGCTGAAACTTCAGTGCACGCGGTGATTTCATTACAACGTCAGCTACTGACCACTCAACTTTAGCAGGAATTTCCTTGGCCAGTTCCTCGAGAAATGGATTCAGAATGGAAGCGTCTACGAGACCTTCTTCATTAGCTATCCGCGGCAATTGAATCAAAGCTTGGAGGAAAAGGGCGGTGACCGGACGATCAGTTCTTTGTGCAACATTCCTCACACTTTGAACTAGCTCTGATGAAACAGGAGATACTCGTATCTTCATGATTGAAGACACGTGGAACGCACCTCCTTTGCGAGTCGATAAAGCACTAACACAATGATTGAAATAATAAACGCCGAGTCCGCACTAAATGAATAAAAACATCTGTTACTAAACCATACCAAGCCTAACACTACGAGACTTACACTCGTAATTGCAAACCCCTTAGTGTCAGGCGTAGCTTGCTTCATGTCATCGCATATTTTGTTATCTTTCGAGTTATCCTTTGGATCGGGGTAACGAGGCTTAGTAATAATGCGATCATGTTGTTGTCCTGCTGAATCGACTTCTTTGAAGTGTACCTCTTTTTTCGAAATCGCCATGCACATTCCAAGAATGTCCCACAGCCAGTACAGTACGAAAATCAAAGTAAGCAATGCGATCGTACTGTCCGCAAGGTGTTTAGAATTCCCAGACAAGTTTGAATTAGCTGAAGGATCCGTCCATGATTTAGTGAGATCGACCACTGTGGAACCAACTACCTGAAAGTAAAGAATCAACATCGCTTGATCAAGCAGAAAACGGAAGAAGGGCAGATTGAAGAATTTAACTTCGTAGGCCGATCTATTCAAACTACGGCGATAACCGATCCAACTGCCTAATACAAGAGCAAGGCAGGTTAATAAATACAACCAAGCGTAGCGATCAAGGTTCTGCCAGTACTGCATGCGCAAGAATATCTCCCGGATGACGAATCCAAAGAGAATATCCGTGTATCGAAGTCCTGTGTCATGACGTGCGAGTTCGGGCGTAGGATGAAGGAGGGTACTAAGGAAGGCCACAGCTATATCTCCTGCAGGCAAGACTCTTCATTCACGATATATTGCACAGCTTCTGAAAGATTTGCTGCTCTTAGAGTTTCGGGGCCTAACAGATGGTCGAACGCACGTTCATACTCCCACACGTGTGTTTCAATCCAGATTGCTCGCATGCCGACTGAAAGGGCAGGAAGAATGTCGGAACGAGCACTATTACCAACCATCCACGCCGACCCTATTTCGACTCCGAGAGAACGCACCAAGCCTTTGATTACCTCGGGGTTTTTCTCAGCAACAATGCTAATAACATCGAACAGTTCTTTTAATCCGCTCGATTCAATTCGGCGAGACTGAAGTTCTGGATTTCCCTTTGTGAGGAGGGCGAGCTTAAAACCGCACAGACGCAAATTAAATAGTCCCTCTTTTGCCCCAACCGCAATCATAGGATTCCAATTGAACACAGAGGCGGCAGCCTGAGCCACCTTTTGAGAAACCAGCGGGTCGACAGGAAAACCCATATTTCGAGAAAGCTCCTCGTACGCTTCGACGCACGATGTTGGAAAGCGCTCGAAACCAAACCCCATCTTTGCTACGTTCTCTGTATCCAATTGGCGTTCGCGAGCCTCCCATCGTGTGCCATCAAGTCCCGCTGCAACCACAATGTTCCGAGCATTTAGTCGCGCGCGATCGTAAAGTTGTTCAGTGAGCCAAAGCGTGTCATCGCCATCGAAGATCACTGCTTGAGTAGGTGGTGCAGAGGATTGAACTGGCATGAGACACTTCTAGCATAAAGACGAATATTTCGACAATTATGAAGCCACTTCTGAATCTTTGTATTTAGGGTGGATTTCAATGGTTCACTTAATTGTGACTCAATGTGTGTAAGGGCAGTGCCGGCAGCCGTTGCCGCAGCAGTAGCCGCGGCGTTTCAGATAGGAGGCGGTGAAGACCATCGAGCCGCGTTCGACGTAGTAATCCGCGTCTTCTTTGAGTGAGCCTTGAAGTAGCGCCACGTCAACGCTTTGAAACGCTTTTGAAAACTCTTCGGGGATTGGTTCGGTCGCGAATAGGTCGGGGTGGATTAGGCGCGCGAGGAGTTCCGCGCCTTCGACTACACGCGGGCCGGGACGCGCGAAGTAAGAGTTGGCATCGACGGCGTAAACACGACCATTGCGCACGGCGGGTAGTTCGAAGAACGCTCGCGCGGCTTCGGATTTTTGAAAGCCGAAGACGCTCCAGATCTGTTTCATCGTCTGTTCGAGGTTGAAGCCACACGGCATGATCACCACGACTTCCGGCGCCGCGGCAACGACCTCTTCCCACGAAACGCGCACTGATTCACCGCGTTCGCTACCTAAAACGTCAACGCCTCCGGCGAGCTTCACCAGCTCAGGCACCCAGTGACCGCTGGCAAAAACCGGATCGAGCCATTCCATGCAAAAGACGGGCGGCCGCTCAGCCACTCCGTGCAAACGATCAGACAACCGCTTTAACCGCGTCTCGCAGTTGGCAATTAGTTGTTCGGCCTCAGCGGTGCGTCCGGTCACAGCGCCGAGCTCGCGCACGTTGTCGAAGATCTCGTTGAGCGATTGCGGCGTCAGCCAGAGAATCTCAGGCGTGCGGCCCAACGTTTTGATCACTTGCGACACTTCATTCCCCGACGGCGCACAAACCTGACAAAGGTTCTGCGTCAGTATCAAATCGGGATCGAGCGTGCGCAGTAGCTCTTCATCGATCTGGTAGAGACTCTGTCCTTCGTGCATGCGTTCGGCGACCGCACGATCGATCTCGCTCTGGCTCATGCGCTCGATCGGCAACACGTTGCGCACGACGACCGGCTTGTCGCGAACCTCCGGCGGGTAATCGCATTCGTGAGTGATGCCGACTAGCGAGTCAGCGAGGCCAAGCGCACAGGCAATTTCAGTGGCTGAGGGAAGAAAAGAAACAATGCGTTGCATAAGATCACGCCTTTATCGCAATTCCGCTTTTGTTTGCGGGGGCTCCGTCTTTGAACGCGATCTTACCATTCACAATCACAACATCAATGCCCGAGGAGAACTGATTCGGGTTTTCGATTGAGGCGTTACCACGAATCTTCAACGGATCAAAGACGGTGAGATCTGCGATCGCGCCCTCTTGAAGTACGCCACGCTCTTTCAGCACCGGATGCACCACACTGCGCGGCAGCAGCGTCATCTTCTCGATGATCTTCTCGAGTGGCAAGCCGATGTCGAGCGCGTGGCGAATCGCAGTGGCGAAACAACCGGCGCCGCGTGGATGTGAATTAGCACGCGGCTCAAACTGAATCCCGCCGTCGGATCCGATCATGCAAAAGTCCTCACGCAACGCGAGGTCGACCGTTTTATCCAACCGCATCGTCCCTTCCGGCACCGCGGCCAGTTTCGGACTACGGCGATAGTGAGCAAACGAGCGCGCGTTCAATCGTTCCGACGTGCCGACAATGGTTAGATCGCTGTAGTCGAGACCGTAACGTTGTTGCCAGCCTGGTCCAAAGCGGCTGTTGTAAAGATAGGTGGCCCAGTAAGAGTAAGGATACACACAGGTGGTAATCGTCAAACCCTGGCTGTTTGCGTTGCGGATCTTTTCGAGCGCCTGCTCCATGTGGAAAGTGCCGCCAGTTGAATGCAGGTGCGCGATGTGAACACGCGCGCCGCTGTCGCGTGCTAAACGGATCGCTTCATCAACACCGTCGAGCTCTTTCTCTTTGGACGAGTAGCGCAAGTGCAGAAAGAACGGACGCTCGTACTTCTTCGCGAGCTTTGCGAATTCGAGCAGCTCAGCGTATGGCGCGGGTTGATACTCAATGCTGTGCGAAACTCCGAGTGCACCGTCGTCCAGGTTTTTCTCGATGAGTAACTTGCTCGACGCGAGTCCGCCCGCCCGCGCACGAATCTGCATCACAAACGTCGAAACGCCAAAGTTGATCACGTGCGGCAGGGCACCGAAACGTTTGTAGTAACTGCCGCAGTCGGCGCTGCCGCCGTGCATTTGCAACGCAGTCACGACGCCGTCAGAAACCTTGTAGTTTTCGAAGATCGGATAGGTGCTTTCCGGCGAGGTTGAGTTGTCGGCGAGGACGTCGATGAAGCCGGGCGCGACGACGCGATCCGTTACGTCGAGGACGTGCTGCGCCGGAAGGTTATTACCGAAACGCAGCCGGCCGCTGAAGTCGATGCCGACGTCGATCGTTTGCCAGCGGTTTTGATAGAACGCTTTTCCGCCGCGCAGGACCATCGAGACACCGGGCGGTTCCACCGAACCCTGAATGCGCGTGCAGGCGGGCAGCACCAAACCTGCCGCGACGGGGATCGACATCTGGAGGAAAGTTCGGCGCTTCACGTTGGGGGAAAAGAATAAGTCCTATCGAAGAAATAGATCCTATTGGTCCTATAGGACCTATTTTTAAGGCAATCGGTCTAGTTCAGCCTTGATGGCCTCAAGTTCTTTTTTCAAAACTTCATAACGTTGAATAGCGTCGCGGCCAATTTTTTGGTCCACGTTTGCGGTCATACCGGCGAGGTATGTGATGTGCGCTTGAAGCCCAGGTTTGCCATAGCGCACCGGTTCAGTCATTAATTTTGCTGCAACCGCGTTCAAGGCTTCGGATTTGTTCTGCGCCCCACGAACCCTGGTAACGAGTTGATTGACCTCGGTCACGAGGGCGCGCATGCGCATGTTGTGCTCAAATTGCTCCTGTAAATCGGCGATCGTTACGCCATCCGCCGCAACGCGCGGATCGATCAGCACGTTAAGCGGTTGCGTCAGTGTCACCGATCCGGATTTTAGTCGAACCTGATACTGGCCCGGCGGCAACGTGACGCCAGCCTGGTTGCGCACGTCCCAGGCAAAACGATTGAACCCCGCTGCTTTGGTGACGCGCGGCGGTGGTGCAGCGCGTCGAACAGGCGCGGCGTCAGGATCCGATTCAGGACCAGCGCCGCCGACACCCGGCATGTTGGCGCCCGTACTTCCACGGCCCGGACGGGCCGCGGGCGCCTCGCTCGTGTAAGAATTAAGCACCGCGCCCTTGCTGTCAAGGATTTCGATCAC
>DATEHX010000170.1:0-8226 GCA_035279345.1 Pyrinomonadaceae bacterium
TCGTCGAGATAACTTAGAAGAGTTTGTCGCTCCGGCATTCTCCGTTTGGTCTCGTTCGTTGACCTGTGTTAATTAGAGACCGCTCTGAACGAAGATACAAGCAGCGGTGTGACACGCACTGTAGTGTCAAAACAGGTCAGCGGAAAGGTCAACAATTTGTCCGATCAGAAATCATTTGCCGGTAAGGCAGCGATCGTCACCGGCGGCACGCGCGGCATCGGACGCGCCATCGCTATCGAACTCGCTCAACGCGGCGCCGACGTCGCTTTCAACTACGCGCAGAGTGCGGAATCAGCGGAAACTCTGAAGACCGAGCTCGAGGCTTTGGGCGTACGCGCGCTGGCGTTTCAGTGCAACGTTGGCAACACCGAAGCCGCCGCCGAAATGGTCAAGCAGGTGAAAGAGACCTTCGGCCGTATCGACTTCCTCGTCAACAACGCCGGCATCACACGCGACAACCTGATCCTGCGCATGAAAGAAGACGACTGGGACCAGGTGATCGACACGAATCTCAAGGGCGCGTGGAATTTTGCGAAGGCCGCGTTGCGCGTGATGCTGCGGCAAGAGACGGGCGGATCGGTTCTTAACATCTCGTCCATCAGTGGCGAGGTCGGAATGCCGGGCCAGTCAAACTATTCGGCGTCAAAAGCGGGAATGATCGGATTGACGAAAGCGTTGGCGAAAGAAGTCGCGAGCCGCAAGGTGACGGTGAATGCACTGGCGCTCGGGATGGTCGCGACGGACATGGCCGGTAAACTCGACGAGAGCTATCAGGCGAAGATCATCGAGCAGATTCCGTTGGGACGCTTTGCGGAAGCAGATGAAGTCGCGCGGATCGCGGCGTTTTTACTCTCGGACGATGCGCGCTACATCACTGGCCAGGTCATCCAGGTCGACGGCGGCCTCGCGATGTGAGCCACAAAAAAGCACAAAAGGTTTCTTGTGCCTCTTTGTGGCTTTACTTGATGCTCTTAACGTCCGCGGGTTTCGCGAACAGTGAATCGGGGATACGTTGGTTGTATTGAATCTGCTCGTAGTTGACTCGCGAGGTCTGTTTGCCGTTGACGTAGTGATCGATCACCCACGGCGCCGTGACGCCGGCCTCGGTGATGAACTTCAACAGCACGTCTTCTTCCGTCGTCTCTACCATATCGCCGCTGTCGAGATCTTTCCGGCTGCGTTTGTAGATAACCTTCGCCGGTAAATAGTCCCGCGCGCCAAACTCATACTCAATCCAAAAACCATCCGGATATGTGAGCCGCACGGCCTCGTTGCGTTTGGCAAGTCCGGCTTCGCGGCGGCCGACGTAAGTCACTTTGCCGCCTTCGTTGCGCCACCAGCCTTTCAAGAGATTCTCGACAGTGGTGCGCATCGTGCGTTTGAACTCTTCAATCTGCGCGGGCTTTTGATCCGAGATCTTTTTCGGTCCGCCATCGAACATCCAACCCGTGTCGCCGTCGTTTGTTTGGATCGTCTTGATGCCTGATTGCGTGAACTCCGTACGCTCGCGATTCGGATACACGAGGTAATCGACAAACTTCAACGGCACCTGCGGCACGTTCTCTTTGAACTCAGAATAGAAACCCCTGCCGACAACATTCTGAACGTTGAGGTAGGTTTGTCCGCCAACGACTTCAAGCGCTTTGTTGATTATCGCTTGCGACTTTTCGTCAACAGTTTGCGCCTTCGAGGTAGGAACAACCAAAAGCAAAAACACTGACAGGATTACAAAATTCACAAGATGAAGCCTTTTCACCAATCGTGTGAATCCTGTAATCCTGTCCATTAATTCAAACCCGGATTACTGCCTCCGGCTGGCTTCACTACGACTTCGCCCTCTTCAACGTCAACGCTGAAGCGCGCAGATAGTTTCCACATTGCGGTAATCGGCAGTTTGACCTTCTCGTCGATGTGACGCTTCAGGAACCGCGCGCCGTAAGCAGTGTTGAAACCGTCTTCAGTCAGCTTATTGATGGCCGCGTCGGTGATTTCAACGGCCTTGCCCTGGCGCTCCATCTGGCGGCGAACCTTCTCGAGATACAGTCGCGCAATCTGGCGCACCTCGTCCATCGTCAACGGCGAGAACACCACGATCTCATCGATACGATTGCGAAACTCCGGCGAGAAGCGTTGCTCCGCGGCCTTCATCACTTCGTTCTTCACCGCGCGGAAGTCCGACGCTGTCTTGGTGCCGAAGCCCAACGGCTTTTCAAACCGCTTGAAGCTATCGGAACCGAGATTTGAAGTCATAATGATGATCGCGTCGGACAAGTAAACCTTCTTGCCGCGTCCATCGGTGAGCCAGCCTTCGTCGAATGCCTGCAAAAACAGGTTCATCAGATAAGGCGACGCTTTCTCGACTTCGTCGAGCAGTAACACCGTGTACGGATTCTCACGCAGTTGCTCGGTCAGAATACCGCCACGCTCCGAACCAACGATGCCACGCGGCATGCCGATCAGTTTCTCGACACTCACCGTGCCGTCGCTGTACTCCGACATGTCGATACGGACCATCTTTTCTTCGTCGCCAAACATAAACTCAGCGACAGCCTTCGCCAACTCAGTTTTGCCAACACCGGTTGGACCAAGGAATAACAGCACGCCATCGGGCTTGTAGTGCGACTCCTTCAGTGGACCTTTGTTCAACCGTAACCGCTGCGCCACCGACTGAATCGCTGCCTTCTGACCGATTACACGGTGCCCGAGCATCGCTTCCGTCATCGCAAATCGATCGGTCGTATCGCGATAGATCATGTCGCGGGGAATGCGCGACTCCTGCGAGATGACCTCGATGATGTGTTCCGGTTGAACGATCATCGTCTGCGGTTCGTTGATTTCAACTTTCACCGCGGCAGTATCGAGCCAGCCGATCGCCTTGTCAGGCAGATGCAGATTGCGTATGTACTTCGGCGCCATCTCCAGCGCCGTGTTGATGGCATCGTCGGAGATCTTGACGGAGTAGTTCTTCTCCAAACGCGGACGCAGACCATACAAAATGTCGCGCGTCTCGTTAATGGAAGGCTCAACAACCTTCACCAAACGAAAACGGCGCGCGAGCGCTTCATCTTCCGCGATGTATTCTTTGTACTCGGAAAGCGTCGTGGCACCGATGATGCGCATTTCACCACGGGCCAACGCCGACTTGAACATGTTTGCCGCGTCAGACGATGTGCCGAGAGCAGCGCCCGCGCCGATGATCGTGTGTGCTTCGTCGATGAAGAGGATCAGGTTATCGCGTTCTTTGACTTCGTCGATGATGCCTTTGATGCGCTCTTCAAACATACCGCGCAGCATGGTGCCGGCGACGATGCCGCCCATCTGCAACTGCACGACGTGTGAGCCACGCAATCGTGCGGGAACCTTCTCGGGTTCCAACTCGATCAAACGCGCGAGACCTTCAATCACCGCTGTCTTGCCAACGCCGGGTTCGCCGACGAGCATCGGCGAGTTTGCACGCTCGCGATGGCAGAGGATCTCGATGATCTGTTGAATCTCTTTTTCTCTTCCGATTGTTGGTGGAATCTTATCTGCGCGGGCGAGCTTGTTAAGCGAAACGCCAAAGTGCTTCAAATAAGGTGGAAGTTCAAACTTCTTGCGGTTGAGTTCTTCTTCCTGTTCTCGTTTTTGAATTTGTGCGCGGACGTTCTCCTGCACTGCTTCCGGATTTGCCCCCATGGTTCGTAGTACTTCCACAAATAGACTGTCTTCATTACTTAGTGCTTCAAAAATATCAGTTGCTTCAATTGTTTTGCGTCCCTGACCTCGCGCGCGCTCCATGGCGCGTTTAAAGAGGTCGGTAGTGTCAGGCCCGATACGAAAACCTTTGCCAACGTGCTGCTGCCTGCTGGTGCCGAGCCGTTTCTCGATGGCCATTTTGACGACCACCGGATCCAGCGACAGTTCGCGCATGGCAGAGTTGAACATGTCAGGCTCTTCGACTGTCAGGGCTTGAAGAATGTGTTCGACCGAAACGAAGTTTTGGTCGCGGCGTCGCGACTCGTTCAGCGCGTGTTCCAAAATGCGCTGCCCGCTGTCGCCAAACTTATCTTTGTATGAACCTAAATCAACCATAATTCTTTTTACGACCGTCGCTCCAAATCGGTCCGAAATTGCCGGGGTTTTTTTGCGACAGTAGCTCTCAACTTTCAAACAACTCGTAACCATCCAAGCGAGAATTGGATGTTGCCAGCATAGACGCCGTTGCGTTTCGATGCAATAACTAACTGCGGCGGCAGTTTTCCTGCAATTTTCTTGCCGAAGACGATCCACAGATCTCACAGAAGCCTGAGTAAATCTGTGGATTGCATTCGTGCAGTTAGTAATCGTAATCGTCACCACCATGCGCCGGCGGGCCAGACTTCTTTGGCTCCGGCATTTCAGTGATGGCCGCGTCCGTCGTCAACAGCAAACCAGCAATCGACGACGCGTTTTGCAGCGCGGTTCGTACCACTTTTGTCGGATCGATAATTCCCGCGGCTACCAGATCTTCAATTTGACCGGTGACCGCGTTAAGACCTTTGTTTCCTTTCAACTGTTCTACCTGGCCAACAACGATCGCGCCATCGATACCGGCGTTCTCGGCGATTCGCCGCACTGGTTCCTGCAACGCGCGGCGAACGATCTTTACTCCGGTGCGAACATCCGGATCATCTCCGTCGTGATTGTCGAGCACTTTCGATGCCCGCAAGAGCGCGATGCCACCGCCGACGACGATACCTTCCTGCGCCGCGGCCTTCGTGGCATTGAGTGCGTCTTCAACGCGCATCTTGATCTCTTTCATCGCCGTCTCGGTTTGCGCGCCGACTCTTACTACAGCAACACCGCCGGCGAGTTTCGCCAGACGTTCCTGTAGTTTTTCGCGATCGTAATCGGAAGTGGATTCTTCGATCTGTCTGCGAATAGTTGCCACGCGGCCCTGTATCGCTCGTTGATCGCCACCGCCTTCCACGACAGTTGTCGCTTCTTTGTCGACGATCACGCGTTTCGCAGTGCCGAGATCGGCGAGCGTGACGTTCTCGAGTTTTATTCCGAGATCTTCAGTGATCACTTTGCCGCCTGTCAGTATCGCGAGGTCTTCGAGAATCGCTTTGCGGCGATCTCCAAATGCCGGCGCTTTCACCGCGCAGACTTTGATTGTGCCGCGAAGCTTATTGACGATCAGCGTCGCGAGCGCATCGCCTTCGATATCTTCAGCAATGATCAGCAAAGCACGTCCGGCTCCGGCGGTTTGTTCGAGCACCGGAATCAGCTCGCGCATCGCGGCGATCTTCTTTTCGTAAAGCAGGATGTATGGCTCGTCGAGCACTGCTTCCATGCGATCGGGATTGGTGACGAAGTAAGGCGACAGATAGCCGCGGTCAAACTGCATTCCCTCGACGATGTCGAGTTCGGTTAGCAGTGTCTTCGACTCCTCGACCGTCACGACTCCGTCTTTGCCAACGCGTTCCATCGCTTCGGAAATCAACTCACCGATCACGCGATCGTTGTTGGCGGAAACAGTAGCGACGTTAGTCAGCTCTTCCCTACCTTTGACTTTCTTCGACATGCGTTCGAGCTCGGCAACAACTTGCTCGGTCGCGAGTTGAATGCCGCGCTGCAACGCCATCGGATTGGCGCCGGCAGTCACGTTCTTTACGCCTTCGCGAAAGATCGCCTGGGCGAGAATCGTCGCGGTGGTCGTGCCGTCACCCGCTTTGTCATTGGTTTTGACGGCCACTTCACGGACCATCTGCGCGCCCATGTTCTGATACTTGTCTTTTAACTCGATCTCTTTGGCGACTGTCACGCCGTCTTTGGTGATTACGGGCGCTCCAAACTTCTTTCCCAAAATCACATTGCGTCCTTTTGGACCCAACGTCACCCGCACCGCATTCGCGAGCGTATCGACACCCTGAAGCATCGCGTTACGCGCTTCTTCTCTAAACTTCACGTCTTTTGCCGGCACTCTTTTCTGTCTCCTTTACTAAGACCATCCACAGATTACGCAGATTCTTTTCGACCTACCTTTACACGAGCGGGACGCAGCAGTCGATCGCCGATCCGATAACCTTTGCTGTATTCGTCAATCACGATTCCATCCATTTCCGGATCGGTCTCCTCAGTGTCAACCGCCTCGTGCAACTCCGGATTGAACGGTTCGCCAACCGAGGCGATCGGCTCGACACCCGCGTTGGTCAAGGCACTCTGAAAACTATTCGCAATACTGCGAATGCCTTGCAAAATCGCGTCGCTCGAACCTTCTTTAACGGCGGCGTCGATCGCCCGATCGAGACCGTCCATCACTGGCAACAACGATTCGATGAATCTTGCTTTACCCGCTTCCGCACGTTCGTCAGCCGAACGATTCAAGCGCACGCGGGTTTCGTCAGTCTCGCGTTGCAGTTGCTGCCGCAACTGATCGAAACGCGACTGTACCTCCTGCACCTGTCTTTCCGCTGCCCGGGTGCGGGCTTCGAGCTCCTCCACGTAAGAAGGTTTCAGATTCGGTGTTTCAACTTCTGCGTTCACTTGTTCCGCCCCATCCTGGTCCAGGTAGATGCGACGGCGATCGGTAACGCGCAGTTCGTCCTGTCCCTCGTCACCCATGCGTTCTACGTCCCCCTTGGTCCTGTGTCGGTCATGATATCTTAACTTCAATTTTTTGCGCCTTCTGTTCGGTCCGCTTGGGCAAACGAATCTGCAATACGCCATCCTTGTACTCGGCCCCGATCTTCGCCTGATCGATCGACGCCGGCACCGCAAAGGTGCGCAGGAACTTTCCGCGTGGTCTTTCACTGCGGCGTGTTCGCGTGTCGTCAACTACGCGAACGCCCTTGACGACCAAACGATTGTCGTCGATATCGATCTCCAGTGCATCGCGCTTGATGCCGGGAAGATCGAGAGCGATCATAAAGCCGGTTTCAGTTTCGTAAATATCGGCAGCGGGTGTCCAATCGGCGCGTTCGAGCTCGTCTTCATTGTTTGTTTGACCGCGCCGCTGCGTCGCGTCCTCGAAAAGCCGATTCATCCGATCCTGCAATACCATCAAATCCTGCAACGGATTCCACTGTTGTGACATGTTTCTCTTTCTCCAAAAGTTTACGCTGTCGCGAATGCCTGGTTGGTTTTGAACTCCAACTGGTCGCCCTTCGCGGACACTCTCACTGTTTGACCCGGCACGATCTCGCCTTGCAGCAGTTTCACCGCGAGCGGATTCTGAATGTACGACTGAATCGCGCGCTTCAACGGACGCGCGCCGTAAGCCGGATCGTAACCTTCGCGCATCAACAACTCCTTCGCGGAATCGTCGAGCTCCAGAATCACGTTTCGCTCCGCGAGCATCGCGCGTAGCCGCTCAAGTTGAACGTCGATGATCTTGCCGATCTGCGCTTGCGAGAGCTGATGGAAGATCACGATATCGTCAATTCGATTCAGGAACTCCGGTTTGAAGTGACCGCGTAATTCCTGTAACACCGCTTCACGTACCTGCTTCTCATCGTCCTGCACTGCTTGAATCTCCCGCGAACCGAGGTTCGACGTCATGATCAAAACAGTGTTCTTGAAATCGACTGTGCGGCCTTTCGAATCGGTCAAACGCCCGTCGTCGAGAATCTGCAACAAGACGTTGAAAACATCCGGGTGCGCTTTTTCGATTTCGTCAAACAGCACGACGGAATACGGACGGCGGCGAACTGCTTCCGTGAGCTGACCGCCCTCGTCATAACCGACATATCCCGGCGGCGCGCCGATCATTCGGGCGACCGCGTGCTTCTCCATGTACTCCGACATGTCGAGCCGAATCATCGCGCGCTCGTCGTCGAATAAAAACTCCGCCAAGGCGCGTGCCGTTTCGGTTTTACCGACGCCGGTTGGACCAAGGAAAATGAACGAACCGATTGGTCGATTTGGATCCTGCAACCCTGCGCGTGCGCGCCTTACAGCATTTGCTACCGCAGTCAGCGCTTCTTCCTGACCGATCACGCGATGGCCCAAACGTTCTTCCATCGTGATCAGCTTCTGCATCTCGCCTTCGAGCATTCGCGAAACGGGAATGCCGGTCCACTTCGCGACGATCCCGGCCACGTCTTCTTCATCGACCTCTTCCTTCAGCATCACGCCGTCTTCCTGGAAGCGCGCGAGCTTTTCCTGCTCGACTTTGAGACGTTGCTCCAATTCAGGAATCTTGCCGTACTGAATTTCCGACGCGCGTGCGAGATCGCCGGCGTTGCGCGCCTTGTCGAGTTGCAG